>CAYXRT010000010.1:0-57414 GCA_964467535.1 uncultured Desulfurococcales archaeon | reverse complement strand
TTCACGCTTAATAACCTCCCTAAGCTCAAGAGACATGAATTAACACCTGCCATAACTATACCGTTCATAACTTATATATGGTATGGTTCTTAAGCTATAAGAGTTATATACCACGTCCTCTAGATTAATACCCTATTGGATGAAGCCCTCGACTACTAGGGGTTATCCCCTGGGATGAGATTGAGGCGGAGCTAATCCATTCTCATAAACTTCACTTACAGTAACTTAGCATTTCTAAGCCTTTATCATGATCTTCAACTTATATTTGGTGAGCAGGATATTAGCAGTAATCGTAGAATACCTTGGTCTAATCCTTCAACGCGACTCCATGAGTAATCATGCCTATCAATTTGAATTCTAAGTAGCATACTACCCTAGCCATAATGGAAGGGCTCTATGTATGTAGAGGCTAAAACCCTTACATTGTAAGCTCATTAAACTGCGTTGTATCTCATTCTTGTTATGCTTGTTGTAAAGCTAAGTGGGATAAGTAAGGGTAGGATAACTCCTTATTTTATGAGCTCTCTAAACCTATCCTCATTAAGCTTCATTTTCTTGAGGTAATCCTCTTCTAAGTTCATCAACACTAATTCTGTCACTTAATTTAGCAATATCTTCTTCAATTATTCTTATAACTTCCTCTTCAGAAGGCCATAAAGGTATTTTTATAGTGATAGTCTTAGGCACTACCCGAACTCCTATCAATGACTCTAATGAACAGTTTAATAAAGTCTTCAAAGTAATAACCTCTCAGTCCTATAGAACGTCCTTACATAGAGTCTTGAGCTTTACTTTTATATATCCCAGATCCTACTTAAACTTTGAATAACTTTTATATATTCTGAGTTTGAGCAATATCTCTGGGATATTAAGGTGAGTTTAGAGGTTAAGGTTAGAGTAAGTAAGAAGAACACTCTATACATTCCTAAGGTGCTTGCTAATGCTATTGGACTTAGAGAAGGTTCTCTTGTTAAATTGAGAGTTGAAGGTTCAAAATTAGTTATTGAACCTATACCTAACCCCTTTGATTTAGCTTTAGAAGCTCCTAAATTTGCTAAAACAACTTTTAAGGAGTTTGAAAAGGAGTCTGAGGAAATGCAAAATAAACTCTTCAGATAAGCTGAAAATTCTACTTGACACTACATATTTACTGCCAATAATTGGTATTGATGTTGAAAGGGTTAAGGAGGTTCTAATATTGCTTAAAAGACTTCATAATGAGGGTAAAGCTGAATATTACTATACGCCTTTCAACATACTTGAAATTTTAGGTAAACTGAGTAGAATAAAGTATGATGAGAAAAGAGTAAGTTTAGGATTAATATCGATAGGAGAAACATTTGAATTGACGTATCCAACCATTGAAGGATATGTAAAGGCGTTAAAGCTTAGGTCAAAAGGTTATAAAGACCTAATAGACCTCCTACTGTATACAACCTCTATATCTCGAAAACTGCTATTCTTAACAAGAGACTATGAACTCTTAGAGTTCCTTAGAAAACAAGGTGAGGAAATAGGCTATATAGTATTTGAGAATGACTTTATAAAAATGTATGGAAGCTAAGAGCCACTTCGCCAACTATAGCTCTTCAAAAATTCTACACTTAAAGTTATCCTTAGAGTACAACTAATCCAAGAATTGAAGAATGTACGAGCTAGATCATTTAGTAAATATGCTTGAACGTATGAGAACAAGAAATTTGGCTTGGAGTTTAATGGTGATTACAGGATTTACTCTTAGTATCAAGCTTAAGCTAATAAGCATTAGCTAGTACTATAAATGGGGTGCATTAAGTACCATTCTTAAGGATTTACTTATCTTGTAGTACTATTCTGTAATTATATGGTGCATTTGAAGAACGTTTTATATTAATGGTTTTTAGAGATACTAGTGATAGAAGCTAAAAATATAGTTCAAGATAGTTCAAGATTAGTAGTGTAGTTAAAAATGGTTGCCGAAAGTGTAAAAAGCTATCATACTATGAACTAGCTAGAGAATAATAAATGACATAAAAACGATAGCTTAGCATGTTTTAAGCATTAGTGTGACCTAGGTGATGTATATTAACGGTCCTATACACTTACTTAAATATTTAAAGGCTATACTGATGGAGAAGCTAATAAACACTGAATGGGTTACTCCTAAGTATTTTGATGGTCTATGGATGGATGGGTTAAGAGTTAAAGCATTTAGTATGCTAAAGCCTAAACCAGGATGGAAGGTTTTGGATGTTGGCTGCGGTGATGGTTGGTCAATTATTCAGAATGCACTAGTGTATGATCACGTATTCTTCTTAGGTATAGACCTATATGAGGCAGAGGAAGCTCATAAGAATGCAGAGCTTTTTAAGCTCAATAACTGTGACTTCATACAAGGAGATATATATGCAATAAACTTTAGGAAGGTATTTGATATAGTTATGTTCTTCTTTAGCTTAGGAAATATATGTTCAGAGGAGAAAGATGTATTTACTCTTTTCACTAGAATTAAGAACTTCTTAAAAGGTGAAGGAAAGCTTTTGATAGTAGAGCCTTTTCAAGAGGATTTTGATGAATTTGATAAACTAAGCTTAATTTATGAGATATCAGGAGTAAAAGGTGTTGGAGAGGAAAAGGAAACAATACTGAGCTTTAAGGATGTAATCGCTATTCTAGAGAACATAGGGTTTAACATTATAGAGATAACAAAGTATTCATTTACCTGGAAAGTAACAAAAGAGGAATTCCTAGAATATTTTGGGCTAAGAAGGTTACCAATTGAACTAAGCGAGTTTTATTTTAGGGATAAGCCGAAAAGAACTACTATCATAGTAGCTGGTCATGCTTTATAAGTAATGTATATGGGATGATCCTTCAGTCATAGGTTTCACTGAGAATCTTCTCCATTAACACGTCTCTCCATGCAGTTCTCTGTACATAGCTAGTTATTCTATAGCCTAGTTTCTCATAGAATTTTATGGCCCAGTATGCTTTCTCATGAGTTACTAGACATAGTTTCTTTAGATTTAGCTTTCGTGCTATCTCTTCAATATGCTTCATTAAGGCTGTACCTATACCTCTGCGCTGGTGTTCTGGATGCACATATACCCATCTAATAATACCTATTTTCTCATCGGGTTTAGGATGTAAAGCAGCTACACCAACAATTCTACCATTAACCTCATAAACATAAAACCTCATTTTCTCCATATCCTTTAAAATGACATTACGATCAACTACAGGATGTTTAAAGAACTCCTTAGGGATAATATTTCGATAAGCACGATAATTAGATTCATTTATAACACAAACAATATAATCGACATCACTTATATCGGCTTCTCTAATCATAGTTCTCATCCACTATGATTTGACAAACATATTAGATAGCACCTAGAATGTATCGAGGGCTATAATCTTTAAATTTAATACTTAGCTATATTTCCGATTAATATTAGTATTCATAGTTTTTAGCATTACTTCACGTACTGCATCTCCTCTACCATTCCTCTTGGTGCATATATAACTGACATTACTATTTATGACTTTTACAATCCCCATACCATATTTTTTCAATTGCTACACATACATCTGAAGTTCAGCTTTCTTAAACCTTCCATAAGCATTTTTAGTGCTCTTCAGTATTTAGTTCCACACGCTTAATAGCCATAATAGTTGAAGCCAGAAAGGGAACGAATGCTCAATTCGACTCACATTCCTACCTTTTAAAATAAGATAGGGTATTTATGAGCATAAGCTTATGTGATTAATTTAGTGGCTAAGCGGTAAAGCATTTAGTTAACTTTAAATTTAAGTTATAATGAATTATGCTTATTGGCGAATACCTCAATCGACCCTGTAATTAAGATAATTAAGTTAGGTTATAAGGTTAAGTATGTTTTCAATGAAGTAATTAAGGGTTATAATGCATGCTATAACGTCATCTATAAAGGTAAGCACATTAAGTCGCCTACAGCAGATAAACTTGGAATCCCATTAAATAGAATATGGATTAATGAGAAATAGAAGAAGTATGAATAATTCATTCTATATTACGAGTTAGCTAAAATTAAATTCAGTGCTCAAGGCTATGGTGTTGAAAAAGCTCTTATCCTAGCCAAAATGGATAAGGTTATGGTGACATGAACCACATTGGAGAAAATTCATTGGAATTACATATGAGAAGTGCGGGGAATATGTAATCATATGTGGACTTAGCTGAGGCAATAGAATTCAAGATGGAATAGGGTGCTATAGGAAGTTTATAGATGTAGCAAAGATCTCTTTGTGGAGTTAGAAAATGTTGCAGTTGGCTTAATAGTGTGGTTGTAGATAAACTATAGTGAGGGAGTAGATGTGGTAAGCAGTAGTGTAAGGCTACGTATCTCCAGAAGGGCTCTCAAGAAGCTTCTCAGTACACCAAGTCCTAGACCATCCATGGGTCTTGACGAAGTCCTGGAGAAGTATTCTGAGAAGGTAGAGGAGGATGTACTAGAGAAGTTTCTTGGTGAGAGGAGATAGCTACGGTATTGAACCTAGTCATCGACATCTCGGTCTTCATAGATAGGTTATTCATCTACAGCGAAGAGCGCAGTCGTAGAGCACGAAACGTGTTTAGAATAGTAGACAAGAAGGGCTATAATGTATTCGAGCCACAGGTATTCGGTATTGAGCTTGCTTCACAGCTTATCCGGAGGAAGCCTAGGGATATAGCTAAGAGGGTATATGATGAGATAATAGAAAGGGTCATCGTAGTTGAGGAAATAGGATATGACTTACTCCTGAATATAGCTTTCCAGACTGGTTGTAGAGCTATAGATACATACTACATCGCTACAGTCAGCATAGTTGATGGAATATTGATTAGCGCTGATAAGGTGATGGTTACTAATGCAAGAAGGTATGGGGTAGATGCATACTATATTCACGATGATAGAGAGTACAACGAACTAATGTCAAAATTACAGTAATTTAATCCCTCTTAGCCCTATCTACCACTATACTGGTATCGTATATCGTTAAGTCCCGTACAGTCTCCTCAACCACTCCTTCTCTTTCCCTCAAGACTTCTCCAGTCAATGAGCTCTACCTGAGAACACTCACTGGAACATTACTTTCAAGCGTTCCTCACCTACCGTGACTTCTTGTTATTTTTAATTACTTTTAATCACGATAGGTGGTTCATCACGCCCTTCTCCCGCCCAGCACCCCACAGGCACCTTCGTGTCAGCCTCGCTGTTTGGGAGTCTACTGCTCGGCACCTGTGGGGTTGGGCTGGGCAGGTGGTTTCTTCAGAAATAACTTTTATATACTGTGGTTTATAAGTTTGTCTACTGTAGGTGATGTATGTGAGCTACGAGGTGTTTATTTTTGAGGCTAAGCTAACGAATGTTGGTGCAGGTTATATGGGTATCTACATCCCAAAGGATGTTGCCAGAAAGCTTGAGAAGCATAGGGGCAAGAAGGTGATTGTACATGTCTATGTACCCAAGGAAAGCTAAACCACCAAAAGAAGTAACAATACGGGCTAGAGTAGTATTAGAGAATGAACTAGCATACTACTTACTTTTACCTATCTGTCGCTAAGTTCAAGGCAGGAGTAATTAAAGCACTAGAACATGCCAAGAATGGAGACACTAGTACTACAGCTCTCTATAAAGTAGTGTACGGTGTGGTAGTAAGGAACAAAAGGTATGCTGATGGAGCAGTTCTGATTATTAGAGAAATAATAGACTCAGCTAGAAGCCTCGGAATACCTTTAGATAAGGTGAAGCTGAGAGACTGGTGGTTGTTACAGTCAAGAGGTTCACTTGGACCTGAGGATAGAGGAAACCGTAACATAAGGCTTGTTGAAAGGAATAGAGCCAAAGTGATGCTCTATAACGGTTCATACTGGAATAGATACGAAATAGACATTAGAGCACCAAGAATCTATAGTGAATTATTTGAAACTATCGCGAGATTTGGTATGAATTGTAAACTTGGTTATCTTGCTAGACTTGTTGCTCTTGATATGGGCTACGATAGAGTATATATAGACCTTCAAATTAGTGTACCTTACGAGCTATACCTAAAGCATAGAAGGAGATATCTCAGGTCATTAGGCGATAATGTTGCTGGCATAGATGTTAATGTTGATAGAGTAAACTTGGCCATAGTGGATGAGAGAGGAATTCTAAGAGATGTGAAAACGTTTCATTATCCATCACTTGCATCTACAACGCTTAAAGGTGAACAGAGAAGGAGTCTAGTACATAGAGTTGTACATGATGTACTTAGATATGCATATTATCATGGTGCGTCAGCTATTGTTCTTGAAGACCCCGGAATCCTTGGTTATCTAAAGATTAAGTGGGCAAGAAGTAATGAGCGGAAGAGTGATAGGTATAATCGTAGAGTATCCATATTTAAGCCATCCATTATTGAGGAATTCGTACTACACGGTTCAGAGTACGGGTTAGAGACATTTTTCGTAAATCTAGTATATACGAGTAAACTAGCAGAGCTAATAGCCAAGGATATGGGTCTAGATAGACACACAGCATCAGCGTATATAATAGCACTAGAATACCTAGGACTAAAACCAGCCCAAGTAATTAAAAGTAACTAGAAATCCTATAACCTATGAAACAGCCTACACACTGGTTGGGGCAATAATAGTATTTTATGGGCAAACAATCAGCGCACCAATTCACACACGTTGCTCACCACTCCTAGTAATGACTGCATACAGCTACTTCAACATAATACATAAGCTCCGGAAAGCATGAAGGGAACTACCTCTTTAAACCTAGAATATTATACCCATAACCTTTCATATCAGTCATTAGGTAATGGCATCTATGGCTATATACGTTAATTATCATACCTACATCACTTTCATATCGCCCAATATGAATACATTCATATGTGAAGCTCACTGAGGGAGAACAAAAATATGGAGGGATAGAGAGTTTATAGAGCTACATACCTTAGTAATGATGTTGAGGCTATGACCGAGAAAATATGAGAAAACATCCTAACGCCTTCAAACTGACCTCAACGTACTTCTCCAGCTAAAAACGATATAAATTTGCTAAAACCCTTAGTACAAAGACTCAGATTAATTAGGAAGAATTCAATTTAGCAAAACATAAATATTCTATGGAGTCTAATTGAAACGGTCAACATGGTTTTATTTTAGCAAGAACACATTCCCAACTAAGATCATACCGTATATCATATAATCAGGTGTACCTTCATAGTAAGCTATATAGTACTGAAATACTATAAAGATACTTAGAGGTACTAGGTGGTTAGTTTGCAAACAGTTACTATTAAGGTTAGTAAGAGAATTGTTGAGATTGTTGAAGAGATGGTTAGGTTAGGTATTGCTAGAAGTCGTAATCATGCCTATAATATCATTATTGAGGCTGGTTTATCGAAGGTTATGGAGCTTATTGAGCATAAGAGGAAAGTTAGAGAACTTACTGAGAAATTTCTTCGTGAAGGCATACCATATAGGAATTTACCAACTGTTGAAGATGTTGAAGAAGGCAGAAAGCGTTGATATACCTTGATACTAATATCTTAATAGCATACATTAATCCTAAAGACAAGCTACACGATAAAGCCGTATCTCTTGTATCAAGATATCAAGAGAATGAAATCGTTATTTCACAGCTAGTAGTATTAGAATTGTATTCTGTCTATAGTCGAATTATGAATTTAAGTGATATAGAACTTGAAGCATTGGTTAACTATACTATTGAGAAATGTAAGGTGAAAATAGCTACTATTAATTGGGATGAACTATATAGTCAATCACTAAGCTATGCCAATAGGCTTAAACTGAAAACACTAGATTTACTACACATTATAGCAGCATATTTAGTAGGAGCTAAGACCCTAATTTCCTTCGATAAAGACATAAATAATAAAAGAAGTATTATAAGAGACTTTCTAGGATTAGAAGTTTTAGGTCTCTAAAAACCATATATTTAGTCTAATGAAGGACAGGATTCTGAAAATATCTACACTATATATTCATAGAGTCTATACTATAACCAACACATATGAAGGCTAAGAAAACTTATCCCCACTAAAGAAGAGAATTCGTGGAATATTTGTTAGGATTAGCTAAGGGGATTCAGAGCTTAATACAACTACATGGTAAACACCATAATTAGGCGGTACTATCCAAACCCGTAATTAATGAGACAAAGAGGTATTTTGTAGAATACAGGAATGGGTTTATGATTTTTTGTTAAGAGGGGGATTTCTTCCTTAAGTTAATGAACTCCAGGCGGAAAACTGCTTTTAAGGAAGCTTAACTTATTTCAAAATCACTTGAAGTCCTATGGAATAAGGAAGAGCTGTAAAGTACTTGAGATCGGCTACGGCAATGGAAGAATAGTCATTAATATGATCAGACTAGATTACAATGTTGTTGGGGTTGATGTCTCTCTAACTTACATTGAAAATGCTATTAAGAAAGCTAAGTTATGGTTACTACCACGACCATATAGATTGAATACTATGTATTTAAAGTACTTGCTTAACACGTTAATAACATCATTCCATACATTCTTATTCAAGCCAAGTACATGAATAAACGGTATTGGAATGTCAGAACCATAGATTATGAGCTTTAACTTAGTCGAGTCTCTACCCATATGAAGTGCATCTAATTAGAATTATCAAGAACTTCATACAGAGAAGGATCTTTTCCATCCCATTAATCTAAAGTCATGGATGCTGATACATCCTTGATACACTACATGCAGACTTCTCGATCCTTAAATACACAAACCGATTCATTCTCCGAGGGATATTGGTATCTATGCATAGGAATGCTGTAATTCCTGACTATGTTGTTAATGTGTAGAAGTATAAAATAGTACTATTAATAATAACGCTAAGTATAATAGACGTGATGTACTCCTTATTATACATGCAATAATCGATACCAGATAAATAAAATTCAAAAGTAAATATTAAGTAATTCTATGATCATGGCATGGCTATATGAGTATTCCAAAAGCCCTCATTATGAATTTTAATGATACGTAAAGGAATATTAAACCGAAAAGCCCTTTTATGAACCATGCTGGTGTTCTTGGTACTAGTCTAGCTCCTATCTGTGCACCTATAGCAGTGCCTGTCCCTAAACAAGCTGCTGCGACGATATCTACAAATCCCTGATATAATTTAAACCCTCCAGATATTACTGCCATACTAATAAATGATGCTAATGATGTACCAACAGCTATCTTGACAGGTGACCTTAAAATATATATGAATGATGGTACTAGAGCATATCCGCCACCAAGACCTATAATCCCTGTCAATATACCTATGAAGAAGCCTATGATAGACTTTGATGTAGAACTTCCTGGCACCTTATTACCAGATAATGTTTTAACACCTCTCTTGAAGAATCCCTCATATACCATCCTTAATGATACATATAAGAACGCGAAACCAAGTATCAAATTTAGTAGTTTAATCTGACCTGTTAGATATGTGAATACTATTGAACCAATAACTGCACCTGTACCGCCACTAATAGCTACAACCTTAGCAGTACTCCAGTCAACATTTCTTATTCTAATATGTGCTATAGCTCCTGAAGCAGCTGTAATTATCACAGCTGTTATTGTTGTTCCAATAGCTACTGGAAGTGGATAGTTGAATATGAAGTATAATGCTGGAAGCATAATAACACAACCACCAATACCAAGTAAACCTCCAACGGTACCAGCTAGTAATCCAAAAGCTAGGAGGGCGGGAATCATTATCGAATACATAAGGTCACCGGAGGAGATTAAAATATAAACCAGTATTTAAATATTAGGGTTTCAAATTTAAACCTTAATGGTGTATAATTTGAACTATAAGCTATCTAGGATCAAGAAGGAGATCATTAGAATGTTGCAAGAGAATGGTAGATATCCGCTAGTAAATATAGCATCAAAGCTAGGTATATCACATACAGCAGTTAAGAAGCATCTTGATAAACTATTAAAGGATAATGTCATAGGTATAAAGGCATTAATAAACCCTAAGAGGTTAAACTTAAAGCTCGTCCTTATGCTAATTGAGGCTGAAGGCTATGATGATGTTAAAAGATTAGTTTCAAGATTTAAAGACTGTCCTAGAATAGTACTTTTAGCAACGTTAATAGGGGGATATAACATATTAGCATTAGCTATAGCTGAAGATATGAACGTGTTAGAGAGCATAATATCAGTATGCGCACTTAGAACATCTAAGGGTATTAGAAGGAGCGAGGTATTTACAATTAGTGAGCTTGTGTATCCAGAGTATATACCGTTAAGGATTGTAAAGGATAGGATCAAAGGCGAACTACCGTGCGGTCTTAACTGTTGTGAATGTTCAAGATATATTAATGGTAAATGTTTAGGGTGTCCAGTATCAGCGTGTTACCGTGGAATTCTTTGACACTATATAACCGGCAGCTATAAGTAGCGACTCTAAGGTCTCTCTTAAACCCCTATACTTTTCTTCTTTAAGTAGAGGGCATTCATCTAGCTTTTTCTCCATCTTCAAGAGTTTAACCGCAAAAGCCATACATGATTGCTCACCACACATTCCACAATTAACCTTAGGTAGGTAGGTAAAGACTTCAATAGGTCCTAACTTAACCCTAGCTTTAGGTTTTGAAATATCAATACTATCTCTTCTCTCCCAGGTTTTATTAATAAGCTCTTTTAACTCATCTAATATCATACGAGCTTCATCTTCATCAGTAATTTTTGTCATTGTAATCTTACCATCACCATATATTGTTATTAAACTTGAACCTCTCTTGAAGGTTAGAACGTTCATCGTATTAGAGTAATAAGCTGAAGGTATAACCTTATCTAAGTAAGGAAGCACATCCTTCAGTTCACGGTCAGCTCTAGCAATAACCCTTATTTTCATGGGATCAGCGATACAAGGCATAACTCTCTCTATGACTATACTCTTCACATACATGATCCGTAACCTCTATAATCGAATGTATCATCGAAGTTATATTAATTTTATGGTTTCATATTGTAACCTTAATTACAGATGGTATATGCAATAAAGTATTTAACAGCCTTCCATTCAAGGTTAATATACAAGCTTAAGAGGTTTAATGTATGATACGTAATAAGATAACAACTATTCCGGAGGCTTCAACCTCATCATACAATATTATATATGAATGGACAGGGAGCTGCTTCTGGTTTTAAGATAAACTTTAACCGTGGAATACTGGAGAAGCGAGCATCGACCGTAGAGTTGAGAAGAAGGTCGGCTAGAGTACTGCTGTCATCGGTGATCTTAGAGCTACATTTATTATACTATAGTTAGTGGGGGTGGGTTTCCTTCGAAATGCTCTATTAGTGAAGTCTTTGTCATCACCTATTAGAAGGTTTTGATATTGTTAAAGAGGGTAATGATATGCTTATGGATAATGGTAGGATTAAATTGATTGTTGAAAAATTCTTGGTGATATTGATAAGATTAGAGCTTTAACTAATGGTGTAGTATCTCCTAGAAGGCTCTTGTTATTAGAGATAAGGATATACTATTACTATGCTATCTAAGAAGGATAATCGATATAAGATTCACTGTTAAACATGAATTCAACTATACAGCAGGTTTGAGCTATGTTAGATCCTCTGGTAATGTTAATGATAGAAATCTAAGTACTGATCGCAAAGCATGATCTGGATCTTACATGGGGGTCAAGGGAATATACACCTTTGTCATCACCTAACACTTCTACATGAATTTATTATAACCCTTATCCTTTATTCGCTGCATAGTCAAAGATGTATTAAGAGACGCTTATAACCGTAATTATCCTATGTATTAAGCCAAGAAACATGTAGTAGGGAGGGCAAACATGGACGTAGTCTTAACAATGAACCTTGCAGTAAAAGGTATATTGAAGAGTGGAATGTAAGCTATTCAAAATCTATGTACAATAATGACCACAAAGGACAACGATGATATAAAATAATCTCACCTTGAATGACATCTCCTAACTTAACGTTTGACAATATTAAATTCCTTACATTAAAACTCTTAAGACCTTGAATACTATTCAAGAGAATAAGGATTAATATTCCATAATATAAATTAGTACTTAGTGGTTAGTAGTTGCCAATTAGAAGAAGAGTCCATGCAGGTCATGTATATCTTGGTAAGGAAATTTTAGATGTCCTCGGAATT
This sequence comes from uncultured Desulfurococcales archaeon, assembly GCA_964467535.1. Classification (GTDB taxonomy): domain Archaea; phylum Thermoproteota; class Thermoprotei_A; order Sulfolobales; family WANQ01; genus CAYXRT01. The sequence goes on along the minus strand of CAYXRT010000010.1, from coordinate 45,225 downwards.
AAAGATGGTGATGAAGTGGAATTAGAGGTTAGGGAAGGCGAGGCTATAATAAGACCTGTAAAGGTGGTTGATAAAGATACAGTGGACTTAATAAGGTTATTAAGAGAAGTTAGAGCTAGTGGCGGTCGTGAAGATTACTTTGAAGAATATGATTATGAAAATATAAGTGGTTAAGTGCATTGAACATTTTCATTGACACACAATTATGGATTTACGCCTTTAAAAAGCCTCAAAGAGAGAAATTTATAAGTAGTGAAGAGTACAAAGAAGCTCTTCAAATGCATAGTAAAGCTGTTAAATTCATAAGTGATGTACTACTGAATCACATAATATATATCACTACACATCAGTTAGCTGAAATATTTCATGCCTTAGCATTTAGAGGCATCAAGACGAATAGTAGACAAGCATTAAATATTATTGAAAAATAATGAAAAGTTCAAGAACAGTACTAGTGGAGGTTAAGAAAAGACATTATAGGGAAGCATTAAGGTTAAGTAGTTTATCAGGGATACACATATGGGATTTTCTCTGCATAATACCGTTAAAGGGACTAATGGATATAGCTTACACTAATGACAGACACTTCCACCATCCTACTATAAAAAGCTTAATACCCAAAGTGGAGAACCCTATAGGAAAGTGGATTACAGTATAATACGTAATGATTGAATAATGAAACATACCATTAAGCTTCCTTGTTTAGAATGCTCAACCCCTATAAATAACTATACTAATCTTCTACATTTTAAGATCTCCTAATAGTCTCTAAAGCCGCCATAGCAATATCGGCCTACAATAAAATTGTGTAATTAAAAAGTACCTCATTAGATGGTAAATCTACGTATATATTAGGGATTGTGATGTTTAGTCTTTAGAGCTGGTAATAGATTATGGAACGGGCCTTATAAGGACTAAGAGGAAATATTAGGATATGTATTATGGAAGGAACTTTGGTTAAAGGGTTATTTCTTGTACTATTTACTCCTGGCACTCTCAATAGTTTAAATGCCTAATAGGATTCGCTCCTGTTTTAGGAAGCACTCTCTTAAAGAGTGTCTTAAGTTTCTCCTTGAAACTAGGAGCTATCTTGAAGTACTATTATTATTAGGAATAGACTTCTCCTAATCGACATACTTCTATGTATCTAACTGGTGCAGTGTACTTTATATCAGGCTTATATCTATTAACATTAAGACTTAGCCCTAGGAAATATACATTGCCATAAAGCTTAACCATAATTATCTCTAGCTAATGTAGAAGCTTCAATAAGGATTAAACTACATATTTTAACCCTAGCTAGAAAATAGACCACTTTCAGATGAAAATCATCTCTAGATGTCTTATAGTTTATTGATATTGAGAATTCTTTACTTGGAAGATGTTATAATTTAATCTTAAGTCATTTAAGCCTTAAATGACAAGATTCACTGTATTATAATACTCTTAGTGATGGGCAAGTGTTTTAACTCAGTAATTACTTCTGGCGGTACCTTACCTTCTATTATTATGTAAAGTTTTGGTTCTTCAACTAGATCTGGATCTTCAGCAATGATTTGCCTTATATTTAAACCATATCTTGAAATAATCTGGGTGACTTCAGCTACGATTCTAGGTCTCTTTGCATCTTTAGGAACATAGATTATTACATCCCAGTTAAATAATTTGGCTACATCTTTAAGAAAGCAGACTTGTCTTAAGTTTTGAAATATATTTCTCAATTCTGGATTTTCTAAAATCATTTTAGCAGTTTCTCTTACAGTTCTCCTGTCAACCCCAACTTCTTTAGCTATTTGTACATGAGGTATCTCGATACTGCCACTGACAATCTTATCAGGTGGCTTAACTTGAAAGCCTCTTTCAAATATTAATTTTGCTACCTTCATTCTAGCAGGATATTTCTCAAAGAATCTCTTAATTAATAGCCACAAGTTATCACATAGTATAAATTTGTACAGTAGTATTTAAATTTGAGTATTTTCGTACATATATGAGGTGATCTGTATCTGGGTCAAAAACTGAAAATTATATTAGATGAAGACCATATTCCAAAGTACTGGTATAATATAGTTCCTGATTTACCAAAACCCTTGCCACCATATATAAATCCAGTAACTAAGGAACCGGTTAAACCCAAAGACATGGAAATGCTTTTTGCCAAAGAATTAATGCGTCAAGAATTTTCGACTGATAGATGGATACCTATACCAGAAGAGGTTAGAGATGTCTATAGATTATGGAGACCTACTCCACTATATAGAGCCAAGAGGCTTGAAAAATACTTGAACACTCCTGCTAAAATTTACTTCAAATATGAGGGAGTTAGTCCTCCAGGGAGTCATAAACCAAATACTGCTGTTGCGCAAGCTTATTATAATATGAAGGAGGGAATTGAGCGCTTAACTACTGAAACCGGCGCAGGTCAGTGGGGTTCAGCCTTAGTATTTGGGTGTATGTTATTTGAATTGAAGGCAACAGTCTATATGGTCAGAGTAAGCTACTATCAAAAACCATATAGAAGGGTCTTAATGGAATTATGGGGTGGTGAGGTAGTGCCAAGTCCTAGTAATAAAACTAAAGTTGGAAGTAGTATACTAAAGAAAGACCCAGAAAATCCAGGCAGTTTAGGTATAGCCATAGCTGAAGCTATTGAGGATGCAATCTCTCACGACAATACCAAATATGCACTAGGTAGTGTCTTAAATCATGTATTAATACATCAAACAATAATAGGTCTAGAAGCTAAAGAGCAATTAGCATTAATTGACGAATACCCGGATCTCGTCATTGGATGTGTTGGTGGTGGAAGCAGTTTCTCTGGATTGTTTTGGCCATTTTATTATGACGTAATAAGAGGGAAAGCCCCAAAGGAGGTTAAGTTTTTAGCTGTAGAGTCAGCAGCATGTCCTACATTAACTAAAGGAGTTTACATGTACGATCATGGTGATACAGCAAGGCTGACACCTTTAATTAAAATGTATACATTGGGGCATGATTTTATACCGCCACCAATACATGCCGGAGGTCTAAGATACCATGGTGATGCACCTACATTAAGCCTATTAGTTAAAGAAGGAATAGTTAAGGCGAGGGCATATAACCAGGTTGAAATATTTGAAGCTGCAAGAATATTTGCACGATGTGAAGGACTTGTATCAGCGCCTGAACCTGCACATGCAATAAAGGCCGTTATAGATGAAGCCTTGAAATGCAAGAAAACAGGTGATAGTAAGACCATATTATTCTTACTCTGTGGACATGGATATTTTGATATGAAGGCGTACGAAGACTTTATAGCAGGAAGATTACGGCCGTATGCATATCCAAAAAAGGCTATTGAGAATTCAATAATGAAGGTAAAGAAGTTATATCCGTGGATCGATAGGTTAACTTAAATTGCAATCAAGGAAATTAAGGCTTCATCTATCATAACATTGTTCCATAGAAAACTCAATCTGGAGTACTAGCATCCATGGATGGTGATGGAAATGTTTAAAATAACTCGGATTAATAGCTCTAGGAGGCTATTACCTTATGAAGACGAATAATATTGTATTAAACCTCGCAAGGAAAAGGCGTAGTATTAGAAAGTATAGCAAAGAACCTATAGACTTAGGTGATGTATTATATGCTATCTCGGTTGCCATACAAGCTCTCTCAGGAGCCAATAGACAGCCATGGAGATTCATAATAGTTGCAGATGAAGATATTAAACGGAAGATAAGAGAAGCTTGCGAGAAAGCTGAGAAAGAATTCTATGGGAGTAACAAGCTACCGAAATGGTTCAGAAAGTGGACAAAGGAAAGAGGGATCACTTGGAAAAAGCCTTTCTTAACCGAGGCACCTTATCTCATAGTTGTAGTCTCTAATAAAAATGCACCATATTCAAAAGAGAGCACATGGTTAGCCATAGGTTACCTACTCTTGGCACTAGAGGAAAAGGGCATTGCTTCACTAACCTATACACCATCAGATTCCTATGAAGTTTCAAGAATCCTCAAAATACCGAAAGATTATAGCTTAGAGGTTATAATTCCTGTAGGTGAACCAGCGGAAAAGAAGGATAAAGAACCCAGATTATCATTGCGAGATGTTTTATTTTATAATCAATGGGACAATAAAGCGTTATAAATAACGGATATCACATCCTTTCCTTCCTTATAACACATTGTATCACCCATACCACCTTAACTCCTTATGAAGAATATGGACTAATAAAGGGCTTTCTTGATTAAATGCTACATTCAAACAAGCCATTACTTATTTAGTGCTCTATTTAGCGTTTAAGAAACCTGTTAAAAATAGGCTTAATAAAATGTTGTGTAGTATTTAGTAAACTGGTACCTCAAATGGCGAGATCTCCTAGAGTACTTATAATTATAGGAGATGGTGCCGAAGAGCTGGAGGTCTTCTATCCATATTATAGACTTAAGGAAGAAGGATTTGAGGTTCATGTTGCGGCTCCTTCAAAGAAGAATGTGCATACTGTAATACATGAACGTGTACCTGATTGGGATACATATGTTGAAAAACCAGGACGTACTTTTCTATGGGTAGACAAAGCCTTAAGTGAAGTAAATCCTGCAGATTATGATGCAGTTTATATACCGGGTGGTAGGCTTCCTGAATACATCAGATTATATCCTGAGATAGAGAAAATACTTAAGCATTTTGCAGTAAATAACAAAATCATAGCGGCAATATGTCATGGACCTCAGGTACTAGCAGCTTACGGACTTATCAAAGGTAAAAAGGTGACAGGATATAAGGGTATAAAACCCGAAATTGAACATGCTGGCGGCATATTCATTGATAAAGATGTAGTAGTTGACGGAAACATAATAACGGGTAAAACATGGCGTGAACTACCTGAATTTATGAGAGAATTTATCAAGATATTAAAGAAGTAGATAAATGTAGAAGTTTCATGAAATCGAATTATTTTTTCAAAACATATCCCCTCATAGTCCTAGTCATCTACATTACATGAATTATGTTCTTATAAGAATATTCTTTAGAAGCTCCCTAATGTAATTACGGGTATCATGTCCCATATATTTACCTAAAATTTTGAAAGACAATCTACAGTATGAACATATATCCCAACTAGATAAAAGTCCACATGTTTTACATTTTTTAAACTCAGGCTCGGTTCCTTGATAGTATTGTATATTTTTTGCAAACCTTCTTACAAAGGCTAATTTTATGCCTGGGTATCTTTCCTCTATTTCAAAATATTTTACTTTAATTATTCTATCTAAACTATCTTCTCTAGCCATAGGACATTCGTCTTTTACGAAGGTGATATTATTTATTAAAGCATATAATAATGATTCTCTCTCATAAATTTCATATAGAGGTCTTATCCTACTAACTGCTAGATCCTTAATGCTTTTAGTTGAAGGACCAAGTTTTGCTAGAGCATTAAGGTTTTGATTCATGAATTCTTTAAAAGCGTAAGTTATTATATCATCTAAATTATGCCCCATGGCTACAACATCTGCGCCAAGCTCTAAAGCAGTAGCATTTATTAAGTATCTCTTAATCACACCGCAGACACTACAAGCCGGTCTCTTTGCTTTAGATGCTATTTCGGGTATACCGTACCCTAAGATCTTTTTAACTTCTAGTATAATTAAGGGAATGTTTAAGCTCTGAGATAGCTTTTCAACAGTTCTTCTACTATAAACACTATAATTACCGATACCTAGATCAATATGCATTGCATATAAAGTGAATTTTAGCTCCTTTGATAATTTATTTAAAATTACTAGCATTGTAGAGCTATCCTTGCCGCCCGAAACAGCTACTAAAACTCGCATACCTGAGCTAATGAGGTTATAACGTTTGATAGTTTTACGAACCCTATCTTCTATGTACTTAGTAAAGTGTTCTTTACAAAGCCTAAGACCAGCATAAGGTATTTTAACTATAGCTTTGTCTTGACAAAGACTACACTTAACCACCAGAAAACACCTTCAAAACTTCAATGACATCCCCATCATAAATGAAATCATCATCTGCTAAAACTTCTCCTCTTCTTGTAAGAACTAAACTACTAGAGGGGAGCCCAAGCTCTTTACTTATAGTCTTTAAAATATCTAATGCTCTAAGCTTCTCTTTCTTTTCAAATAAAAGTACCTTTGAAGATTTATCAGGGATTATGATTAATTTCACCTTCATGCATTATCCCTAAATATATGTTCATACATTGCTTATGACTTAAATACCTTTTATATCTCTACACCTCTAGTAAGATAAATTTAGTCATTAGTAATATAAATAGGCGAGATTCACATATATTGACGATGGAGCTCTCTTAATCTGAAAGAATATATTTGTGCTCTGGATGTTTCTCGAAGTACTTTATTGCGAAGGAGCATATGGGTCTTACTTTCAAGCCTCTCTTCTTAGCGTACTCGAGAACATACGTTATCAGTTTCGTTGCTAAACCCTTACCCCCTATGGCATGCCTAGCTTCAAGAATTCCATATGGAAGTTTAATAACTAAGGGGAGACTAGAAAGAATTGCGAAAGCAGAAGAAGTAATTAAAAAGATAGCTAATGTCAAATTAGTACGTGTAAGAGATCATGGTATGATAGCTAGGATCGAGGTTGGAAGAAATGAAAGACGTAAATTCTATGATAAGAAAATCATGGACGCTGTAGCACAAGAACTCATGAAGTTGGGATATGAGTATGTAGTGCTTGACTTAAGAGGTTATAAATCTGGGAGTCTTGATGAATTGTTAAATAAAGAACATGTAATAAGGTTTAAATAGGTAGATTAATGCGTCTTCAAAAATCTTAGTTTCCATTCTAAAATAACATCTTTATATACACTATACCTTTTCTTAAAGTCTCCTCTAATTTACATTGTGTATTAGAATATAAATACATCACAATTATATAACTTGATAAACATAGAGATGTATGTATAGCTCTAGCATAGCTCATATCCCTTTAAAATCTCTATACTATAAGTACTGTGAGATAAAATATTTAGTAGACGGATTATAAGAGTGCCTTATATAACGGAGTAATATTTGCAATATAGGGAGTGAAGTATCTATCTAAAACTATGTATTACTTAGATAGAAGGCTACAAATGTCGTTTATGAGTTTTTTATTCCTACGTATAGTTCTACATATATCGCAGAGTATTTCATCATCTACTTTCTCTTCATATATCATGTCAGCGGCCTTCTCAATCAATTTCATAACTTCTGGATCATTTTTAAGTATTGAGATAGCTAGTTTTCCTCTTCTTGAATGCATATAGTAACTTATTGCTGGCTGTGTTATACCAAGTCTTCTGGCAATTTCAACTTGAGTCATACTGAATTTCTCTATGAGCATTAATGCTATTAAGGCCCTTACTGCCGGAATAATTACCTTAGAGGCCATTTCACAGAAAGCTTTCATATTCTAAACCCTAAGATAACATTCTTATAGAACGCTAATAAGTATTTCAATAATCTGAGTATATAATGGTATAATCTAAATTGTTCAATGACATTATAGCAACTCTTTAAAAACTTAGAACTATGAAATATTATGTAGTTCATTCATGATATATGATATCGTAAACTCCTTGGAAGGGTAATAGTAATCTAAATAGCTGTATTTATCATCATGCTAAACATAATTGCGATTGAAGTACGGCGTAGAGACGCTTTTATCCATGTAAAAACCATAATTATGGACCAGAATCTATTCAATTTCAGATTGCTGTTTATTAAAGCTCTATAAGGTATGTTACTACGTACTAAATGCTAAATCTTTAAGGAATCTTACTATGCAGTTCATTTCGAAGCTCTTTAGATAGACAAACCTCAACGAGTTCTTGCTATCAAATTATGTTCGATAAAAATGAGTGTCTTAATGTATTTAACTTACTACGTTTAGTAGGGAAGCTTATAATGTTTAATTACTATGTCTGCTATGCCCAGTCTTTCTAATATCCTTAAGGGTACTTGCATGGATATTTGAACTATTCCTGGTAATCTACCTATTTCTACAGCTCCTGTTATGGTCACTCTATTAAGTACCTCCTCAAGCTTCATGTTAAATAACTTAGCGGCTCTCCGAAAACCTCTCTTAGCTGCATCGTTGATAGTAGGTCCTGAGCCTATGATCTGTATAGGTGCAACCGGCTCAGGCTCTATACCTAGCTTTTTAGCATAATTTTTAATGTATTCCCATTCATCTTTTTTCCAAGGTTTAGCTAATGGTGGTAAATCTTCTTCAGGAGGTAGGAGTAAGGGTCCTTCAAGACTAAGGCCCTTAATTACCTTAACCTTAACGGTAACTTCTGCTGAAACATCAGTTGTATGACCAGCAACTTCGCCGTCACCCTGCATTGCATGGATGTCACCTGCATAGACACCGCCACCCTTAACTTTAACAGGTGCAATAATAATAGCTCGTTCTCTAACAGAATCTACATCCAAGTGACCGTCAGTTAAATCCCTTTCATACTGCTCCTTAGTAATTCTATATGGATGAGGAGCATCTATTAAGAAGGAACCTAAATCTCCGGCATTATGTGAATCGGGTATATCAACTGCTGGTGTAGTGCCTAGTTGTCCTAAAAATGGTCTTAACCTTGCCGGGATACCTATGAGATCTGCTTTACCAAAAATTAATATCGGTACTTGCTTAGAGTTTTCAGGTATAGAACCCCATTTCCAAGGATCTTTCGCGATTTCATTGGCTATTTTCTCGTTCACAGTAATGCCTATGCGGTATTTCTCATCAAATACCATAGTATAACCATGAACCATCTTAAAGGGAGATGATGGAGCGCCACATTTCTTACACTTAATAGCTTCCTGCCCTAAACCTTCAACCTCGTATTCAGGCCATGGTTCTCTACATACAGGGCATCTTTTAGCAACATAAGGGTCTCCTATGTATGCCCCCTCAACCCATTTATCAACACCTGAAGATGAAGCTTTAGATCTTATGCGAATCTTCTCGATGTATATAGCAATAGCATCTCCTATATTAGCTCCTTCAACTGCGACAGGTACATTGACTTCATGGCCTCCTCTTATAGTAGGTGTAATCATTGGCCCCCAACATCCAGGAGTGGTGATGAATATTATTTTTCCACCATCAGCTACTGGACCGAGCATCTTAGTATGGGGCCCTATAATACCATTAGTAAAAACGTTATTTACTAATTCAGGATCATAAACCATAGTTTAGCACCGCATTATGTACTATCTTACCTTAAGCATATTTAAGGCTTGAATTGAAAAGCATAATCATATGTTGCCTTCGTTAAGTGCTCAATGCATTAGGACTTTTTGCTGAGTATTCATGTGTACATAACTTATTATCCTTTAACTTATTACAATGAGGTTAAGTAGGAACTTGGATTTGTTCATGTGTTTTTCCAAAGATGTTTTATAAGCAGTTTTTCGTAATTTATTAAGCCAATCATTTAAACTCACATTGCTCAATATGTTCCAATTGAATTCTAAGGCATCTTTATACTCGATTCTTAATGCATTATATCTACAGGCAGCTATACAAGATCCAAAGCCGTCACATAACGTCTCATCAACGAGCTTTGCTTTACCGTTGATTAAAGCTAATGCGCCGGTTAAACATGCATCGATGCATTTACCGCAGCCAACACACTTACTTTCATCAACACTTATTATTAACCTCTTTACTCTTTTATCAACACTATTAGTGACATCCATGACTTATTCTCTCATATACTAACATAGACTTATTAGGTCCCTTTAATCTCCATTCCTCGAGATTGCCCGATGATAATCTCACGATATAATGCTTAACAACATGTTTATCATTACTTATCTCCATTAATACTTTACGGACCATCATATGTAATGCTTGACAGCACGGAACTTCCATTGTGATTACAGTAATCTCCTTGGATGGACTATCCAATAGTAGTTTAAGTTTTTCTATTATTTTATCTGGATCCTCAAGTAAGGGGCAACCAATGACGACCGGTATTCATTCTTCATATTCTTTACTTATCTTAGGATATAAAAGTAATGAGCAGTCAGCTGCTATTACTAGTTTATTTTTAGTTAAGAACGGTGCTTGTTGATGAACTAATAGTATCTTTATAGGCCATTGCCTAACAATCTCCAATTTAACACCATAGATTATTAGTACTGTTAACTTAATTAACTATATCCCGAAAATTTCTGGGACTTCTTAAAGTATTCCCTTAAGATCTTCTTAAGGGCACGCCTTATTATTTCGTCTACAGTTGAAGGAGAAATATTGAAACTTTCAGCAAGTTTCTTCAAAGTTATTTTCCTTGGATAATCAAAGAAACCTGCTTCCAAGGCGGTAAACAATATTAGCTCCTGAGTTTCTGTCAAAATATCCGATCTAAACCTTATTTTAGATGCTTCAACAATACCATACCTAATCGACTTCTTTCTAAATATTTTTAATAGTTCATTAAAGGCATTTTGCTCTATTAGGAAGGTGTATAGCACACCGCTAGCCTTCTTAGCAACACCTGAAATCATAAAAGCACAGTTATCGATTATCGCCTTACACACAGTGCAAGGTCTCTTCTCAATACTCACAGTACATGTCTTACCACTTACTTTTAATAGTTTAAATCTTATGTAGGGATATCGCGTACTACATTTTCTTAGGTATTCAATAGGCATTACTACCAGATGTTTTACCGTATCTTTATTTATTGATCTGATATCTAATATTCTAATAATGTACTTTTCTGTAAGTAGTTTCAATACTTCACAATCATTATATACTCTAAGTTTAACATAAAGTAATTGCACCATAGCGTTATTCCCTACTAATCTGATTTAATAGAATATCATAAGCTATATAATTATTCTTCTAGGAATGTAACCGGCTCTAAACTTCCATCCTCTTTAACTATGAATGTATCTTCTTTCTTAATTTGCCCGAATCCTTCATATACTATAGGGGAATGAATCATAGCTAATACCATTCTTTCCTTTACTTCCATATACCTATGAGCTACAACAATAGTTGTTATTGGAGGTTCTTCTACTTGAAGACCAACGCCATGAGCATAACCTATAACTCGTTTATCTAGAAGGCTATACTTTTCGTATATTTTATCTAGAGTTTTAATAACGTCTATGAACTTGTTTCCAGGTTTTGTAAGCTTTATAGCCGTATCATATGCTTCTTCAACACATCTTAAAACCTTTCTAGCTGTCTCAGGAATATTCTCCCCAACAAATATTGTTCTTGACATATTAGCATAGTAATTATTATAATCAGCTCCTATAATTATAGTCAGAAATGTCCCTTTCCTTAAAATAGAGTCTCTATAGGGTTGGCAATGGATTCGAACATTAGGACCTGCATTTACATATACATGTGGGTCTTCAGAACCCCATTTATAGAGACGTGAATATATTTCTGCTACTATTTCCGTTTCCGAAATACCAGGCTTAATAAGGGACATTACCTCCTCTAAGGCCCTTGAAGCTCTTTTACCAGCTTCCCTTATAGCGCTTAACTCATAATTGTCTTTGATCATCCGCATTTCTGCAATTATAGGCCCTATATCAATTACTTCTACATGAGGGTTTAACTTCTTAAACATTTCGTAGAAGAATATGTAGGCATCTTTTTCTATTCCAAATTCCATACCAATTCTCTTTACCTTATTTTCCCTTAGTGTGCTTACAACTTTACGCATTAAATCTCCACCATCCACAAAAGCGATGATATTCTTAATCCATGTTCTACTCGTAAATTCCTGCTCTTCACCCTTTACTATAAATGCTACAGGATCACCATCACTCGGGATGAAGAGTGCTGGTCTTAGCCATTTAATTCCCGTGAAATATGCATAACTTGAAAGAGTTCTCAACATAACACCATCTAAATTTCTTGCAGCGATTTTTCCTTGAAATTTCTTTAATCTTTTCCTAAGTACACTCTCTGGAAACCTCATTTATACACCTAGGCATAATTTGTAAGCTTTAATATTTAAATACATGATCGCCTAAGCATATGCATTAACTAATCGGCTTGGCTGTGTATAATTATAACAGCGATATATTTATAAATTAGCTACTTATCCTATAACTCGGTGATGATCATTATGAGAGCCATTAATATTAGGAAATTTGCATTATCAATAGGGCTTACGGCATTAGGTATTGTTATAGCACCTCTATACATACCTATTCCACCAACCAAGGCTTTTCCTGGACAGCACTTCATTAATGATATTGCAGGTATAATTCTAGGACCTTACTGGGCTACAATCACCGCTATATTAATTAGTATTATGAGAGTATCTTTAGGAATAGGAACTATTTACGCATTTCCGGGTAGTATACCTGGCACGTTACTTGTAGGGATTACGGTAAATATCCTTAGGAGAAGGAGGTTAAATCCAGATTATGCTGCTTTCACGGAACCTATAGGTACAGCTATTATAGGATTCTTATTAGCGCTCTATGTATTTGCCCCTTTAGTAGGTGATGTTTCTAAATGGCAAATAGCTTTAACCATAATATGGCTTGGATGGCTATTTAGTACGTGTATGGGGACCCTCATTGGATTTGCAGCCCTCAAAGTCATTAGATCTGCAGGATACATTTAAGATACTAATCATAGGCGAAATAGGTGTCGGTAAAACTAAGTTAACAGTAAAGTTCGTTAAAACTTTAATAACATTAGGCTTAGATAAGATGATAACGATAATAGATCTTGCACCAAACTATAAAGGTGTAGGCTTGCCTATGGATATACCTAGTGATAACATAAGATGCCTTAGACCTATAACCATATATGCACCAAGACTTATGGGGACAACATGTGAGGAGATCTGGAAGTATGCAAAACATAACGCTATGGCCTCCGAGCATTTAATAAGGGAATACATAAAGCATCCTACTCCTATACTTGTTATGAATGATTTAACTATATACCTTCATGCCGGCAGTTTAAGCTTACTTTATGAAGCTATAAAATCATCAAAGCTCTTCATAGGGAATGCATATTACGGTTTAAGATTAAAGGATAAATGTGGGCTATGGGAAAGAGAGCGTACAGCTGTAGAAAAACTCATTGAAAGGATGGATATTGTATGCCACTTATAAGACTTAAGAACGTCTACTATAAATACCCTGGCTCATCAAAGTGGGTTCTTAAGAACATAAACCTGACTATAAAGGGAGGTAGAAATCTTATTGTAGGAAGTACAGGTAGTGGAAAAACGACTCTTTTAAGAATCATGGCTGGATTAATACCTGAGATTTATGGAGGTGAATTGCTTGGTGAAGTAGAGAGAAAATGTACCATAGGCTTCGTACCCTAAAATTTTGATGCCTTCATCTTAATGCCTAGGGTAAGGGATGAATTAACATATGTCCTTGAAAATAGAAAGCTCAACAAAAATGAAATAGACAATATAATTAAGGTCATCACAGAATCATTAGAAATAATTCACTTACTCGATAGACATGTAGATTCCCTCTCTATGGGCGAAAAACAAAGAGTGGCTTTAGCTAGTGTTTTTGCATTAGAGCCCGTTGTCTTAATACTAGATGAACCTATGGCGTATCTAGATCCTTATGCTTCTGCTTCTCAAGAATTGATTAATATACTAAATAAACTAAATTTCAAGTATATTATAATAGCTGGACATAGATTAGATAGAGTAATAGATTTTGCGGATAGAATAATAGTAATTGAAGATGGTAGAATAATTGCCGAAGGAAACCCCCATGAAGTACTAGATAAAATTCCTCCGGAAGTACCAAAACCCGTCTATATGGAACTTGGATTTAAAACTATACAAGAGTTGATTGAATATGTTAATTCTAAAAGATGTTTGGTACAAGAACATCGTGAAGGGAGTATCACTAACGATAAATAAAGGTATAACAGCATTAATAGGTCCTAATGGTGCAGGTAAAACAACCTTATTAAAAATCATAGCAGGTGTATTGAAACCAGATAGAGGCATAGTTAAAGTACCTAATAGAATTGGTGCTTCGGGCAAAATCCATATTATGGCTTTTATAAACCTAGTGTAAGAAAAGAAATAGAATTTGTTATTAAGAACTCTGGTAAGAAAATAAACATTGATAAAGTATTTAAGGAAGTATAAGCTAATACACCTTATCGATAAATCACCCTTTAAACTCTCAATGGGTGAAGCTAGGATACTTTCAATACTATTAGCTATAGCCTGGGGGTCAGATGTATTAATAATTGATGAACTAACTACAGGTTTAGCATATATGAAAATAGAAAGCTCGCTGAGCTATTACTAGAATTAAACATACCTATAATTATTGCAAGCCGTGATATAGACTTTGTACTAGAGATAGCTGACAACGTTGCCGTAATGAATAAAGGAACCATCATAGCATATGGTAATACCCTAGACATATTTTACGATGATAATATACTTAAGTCTATACGATTTCCAACACCAGTAGCAGTTCTAATAGGAAAGGCGTTAGGTAGGAGGATAAGAAGGATTGAAGAAATTGTACTCTAAGAGATACCTGAATCCTTTAACATCATTTTTGTTCCTTATCTGGGCACTATTAATGATTTCCACGAATGAACTACTATTTGTTATTTTACTGTGCATATCTCTATCATTTTATTTTAATATCATACGCAAAATTATTCCTTTACTATTATGGCTTAGTGCTCCAACGTTACTAGTATTAGCTATTTTCTTCAATATACAGGAAGCCATCCATACGGTATTAAGGATAATATTAATAGCATTTTCTTTTGACAGCATTTGCGTCTCCTAAGCCTCAACATGTTGCTTATATTGCTGGTAAACTGAAAATACCACCATTTATAGGTTTCTCACAACTCTATGTCCTTAGATTAATCCAGATATTAAGAGAAGCCTTAAACGAGGCTATAAACTTTGCAGTAGGTAGAGGAATAAAAAGTAAGATAAAGATAATTATGCTATTGCCTATATCATTACTTATACATACAATTAACTTATCAACATACATAGCTGAAGCGCTGTACATAAAGTATCCTCCTAGAGATAGAACATGGACTGATAGAGTAAGGATGTATGTGGTTAATCTATTAGTAATTTCCTATCATAATTATAACACTTGTAGTAGTTGCTATAAAGTAATGGAAAAAGAACTAATTAATTTAAGCAATTATTATGGGGTTCTCCAAAGACCATGTAGATTACAATATGCTCTAGCTGTGATTCTCTTAGCCTTGATTCTAAATACAGCTTTAGGTTCATCTCTTGGCTTTAAGAATTTCCTATGTGTAAAATCATCTACAGAAATCTCTATCCATTCTATGTAATGTCCGTCCTCCATTGGATGAGGTATGGATCCTACTTCAATAATTACCTCTTCCTCAGAAGTTTTAATTATGGGTATGTGTTTTTCACTACCAGTCCCGCTAGTTTTCTCTTCGAGCAAAAACATAGGCTTATTACAACATTCAAGTTGCCCTCTTCCCGGATGCAATACTTCAACTATGTTTCCACAAACAGAGCATAAATATACCTCTCTCCTTTTTGTCGCTTTCAACACCTTAACTATGGTCTAGTATTCTTCGCATTTAATCTGGAAATAGCTTCTTGAATGTCCGCAAGAAGGACATTTTTCAGGAGGCTCTTTACCGTAGTGTACATAACCACATTTTCTACATACCCACCATACTTCCTTATCTTTTTTGAAAATGGTACCAGCTTCCAATTCCTTTAATAACTTCTTAAATCTCTCTTCGTGATGCTCCTCTGCTTTAGCGATAGCTCTTAATCGAGCCGCTATTTCTGGGAGACCTTCCTCCTCAGCTATTTTAGCAAACTCAGGATACATTTTTGTATATTCATAGTTCTCACCAGTAATGGCAGCTTTCAGGTTTTCAATCGTTGTCCCTAAAATGACTGGAGCAGATGCTTCAACCTTTAACTCCTTAATGGGTTCACCAATGCGTTTTATTAAATCGATTATGAGTTTAAATAAGGTTTCTGCGTGTTCATTCTCATTATCGGCAGTTATTAAGAATACTTCAGAGATTTGCTCATAACCTTCCTTTTTCGCGATATTTGCATAGAAAGTATATCTGTTTCTAGCTTGTGATTCACCAATAAATGCTTTAACTAAATTCTCAAGGGTCCTTCTCAAGCTTTAACCTCCACCACAAAATTTATAGACATCCATAAAAAGCTCTTATGCGGATTATGTAATGTGACACATCAGAATGCATTTTAAGGCATTAAATTCCCCTTTCTATATGATATGCAGATATATTCCACGCCTTCAACCATATATGGATTATGTTTCAAGAAAGTATACTTCACAGTCTCCTGGTAACATTAGTTTTCGTAGGCGATTATTGACGCCTTTAATTACCGAGACATAAATATCCACATGATCCCATCAATACGAACTTCATCTTCTTTAACATTCCATCAACATTAGAAAAACTGTTGCCTTCTCGTAAGAAAGGTGTAAATCCATATATGTAAGTTGGTTAAGAACTCCTTGCCTCAAATACGATTCCATAGAAACATTTATGATCAATTATTTCTACCTTAAAGCCTCTATAAGATCTTTTAATAGTCTTCTTACATCATATGGTGAAGATATGTTGAATTTTGCCCTAGAGGGAACTATTCCTACTCTAATAGTATATGCAGATTTAGGCAATGAAGCAAACATTTCTTCATCGGTCCAGTCATCGCCTATAGCTAATATAAAGTCCCATTTCTTCTTTCCAAGCCAATTAAGTATAGCTCTACCCTTACTAATACCTGCATTTCTAACTTCTATGACTTTATCACCTTCAATGACCTCTAGATTATAGGTAGCTACCAAATTCATAAGTATCTCTTTAAGTTCTTTAGCCCTAATCTCACCAAGCTCTATGCTAGCCTTTCTATAGTGCCAAGCAATTGAGTACTCCTTTTCTTCTATAAATGAACCTGGAGTTCTATCGACATAAAGTTCTAAGATTCGTTTAATTTCCTTTTTCCAATCACTTTTTATATGCTCTATAATTTTCCATGAACTTCCTTTTTCCTTAATCCATGCCCCATGTTCAGCTATGAGGCCTAAGTCCAAATTGCCAAACCATTCATCAAGTGTCTTACGGTCTCTACCACTAACTATTACAACTTCATTACCTGGAGTTTCGGAGAGTTTCCTTAATATTTCCGTAACTTCATTATCGGGTTTTGCAAGATCTGGTCTTTCAACAAGTGGCGTAAGAGTTCCATCATAATCTAGTAATATTAGCCTGTTCCTACTTTTAATATAATCACTTATCAATGCTTCCTTAGCATCTTTGGTTAATATCTTGGCCTTCAATTTTCTCTGCTCCTTCTTTATTTCACTAAGACTCTCGAGAAAGTCATCAGCCCATCTAAAAACATTATACCTCTTTATCCTAAGTTGCATAGACCTTATCCTCTTAGCTTTCTCATTTTCAGGCATTTCTAATGCCATTTTAATAGCGTTAACCACTTCTTCCCTATTGTTTGGATTAACTACAAGAGCTTCAACAAGTTCTGATGATGCGCCAGCACCTTCACTAAGTATTAAGACGCCATCACCATCAGTCTTGGATGCTATATACTCCTTAGAGACGAGGTTCATACCATCTCTAAGAGGAGTTATAAGCGCTACTTCTGCAACCCTATAAAATGCTAAGAGCTCCTCTACTGGTATATACCTATATATGTAGGCTATAGGACACCATTCAAGTGTCGCGTACTTACCATTAATTTCGCCAACAAGTTCATCTATTTGTTTCTTAAGTTCAACGTATTCCTCTATTCCTGTTCTAGAAGGAGATACTATCAGTACAAGGATAATTTTACCTCTATATTCAGGATATCTTTCTAAAAATAACTTATAGGCCTTAAGTCTTTGAATAATACCTTTTGTATAATCAAGTCTATCTATTGAGAATATAATCCTTAAGTCCTTAAAGGTTTTCCTAATATTCCTACATCTTCTTTCAACTCCGGGAGTATTAAGAATCTTCAAAAGCCCTTCGTAGTCTATACCCATTGGAAAAACATCAACCTTAACTACACGACCATTGACGTGAATTTTACCTAAAATATGTTCAAATCCTAAGAGTCTACGTACACTACTTAGGAAATGTCTTACATAGTCATAGGTATGAAATCCTATTAGATCAGCTCCAAGCACTCCGGATAGTATTTCTCTCCTCCAAGGCAGTAGGCGAAATATCTCTGACGACGGAAATGGTATATGAAGGAAGTAACCTATTGGGGTATCATCTCCTAGTTCTCTACGAAGCATCTCAGGCAGTAGCATAAGATGATAATCATGAACCCAAATGGTATCCCCGGGCCTATAGACCTGTAGTATTGCCTCGGCAAAGATTTTATTAACGCGTACATAAGCATCCCAATACTTAGGTTCATAACGTACCTTTTCGGGGAAGTAATGGAATAGAGGCCATATAATCTTATTACAGAAGCCATAATAATAATCTTCTATATCTTGTTTGGTGAGAAAAACTGGATATAAGTTTCTAGAAGCTAAGGTCTCTTCGATTCTCCTTCTATCACTCCAGCTAACTTCCTCCAAAGGTATTCCTGGCCAGCCAATCCATATACTAGGGATCCTACGATAGACTGCTGAAAGCCCTGTCGCTAAACCTCCTGTACTAGGTTTAACTATGATACCTCCATCTCCTTTAACGATTTTTGTAGGCAGTCTATTAGATACGAGTATTAATCTATTTCTAGAATGCACTTTCAAGTCCCTAATGTATATGAGCTTAATCCATTTTTTAATTTTAGGTATTGACGTCAAGAGGATATAGAAAAGGACGTGTTATGTATCGTTTCACTTTTACTAATCTTTCAATGTGAATATTGGTAACAGCTTAGTATATCATAATCATTGTAATCACGACTTTAATCACCTATGATGTAACTTAACATGTTTGGACCTCATATAAAGTTGGAGATTTCTTGCATCATCGTTTGAACATTATCACCTATGCATAATTACGTGTAATTATACAAAAAGCATTAAAATATTGAGCTCGATGCTATGGCTGAAACAGTATTTTGAAGAATAATGTATGTTAACCAATCCTGAGTACCCATTAATTAATGAGACTTAAAAATCGCTTAAAAAAGATGAATAGAAGATTAGAAAATTAACTAATAAGATAGGTCGATTTTCTTCTTTATCAGATAAAATTAAGAGGTTGTATTTTTAGGATTTACGGGGTAGTATTTGCCGTCTAGAGTAATCCTACTATTTATTGCTGTTTTCGCTGTTTCCTGGGCCTCGATATTCGTTAGGCTAAGTGAAGCCCCTGCGCTAGCGTGTGCTTTCTGGAGAGTTACATTCTCTACATTAATAATTGCATCTTTATCTTTATCAAAGATTCTTAATGATTTAAGAAGGTTGAAATCATCAGATATTATTAAATTATTCATACCTGGTTTTTCATTAGCGCTACATTTTGGTTTATGGATGGAGTCATTATTTCATACAACAGTTGCAATAAGTACTACAATAGTCTGTACTCATCCAATATTTTCAGCATTAATAACATATGTAAAGTTAAAGGAAAAACCAACAATTGGACAAATTATTGGCTTTCTATTGGCATTAATTGGAATGCATTTCCTATACATAGCTGATAATGTCACTATTGATGAAGCATATATGGGTGATCATGCATTGGGTATAATACTTGCTCTGGGAGGTGCCATTACCGGCGGCATCTACTTTGCCTATGGGAGAATAATGCGAAGGCATATAACGTTATCTGTATATACATTTGTTGTTTATTCTTCTTCAGTGATTACTCTCCTAGCATTTATGCTTATATTTAATATACCTATTTTTGGATATTCTATTAAATCATGGACTTTCTTTTTCTTACTTGCTCTAGTACCTATGATGTTAGGTCATACGATTCTGAATTATTTGCTTAAGTATTTTAAAGTAATTTCTATTACATCTGCAGTCTTAGGTGAACCTATAGGTGCAACTCTTCTAGCTATGGTAATATTTAATGAAATTCCTACAACATTAACAGTCATAGGTATGGTTATGACTCTTTCTGGTATTGCTCTTGTACTTATTAGTGAGAGGTAAAAGTCCATGAGACATTTTAAGAAAGCACAAAAATTACTCATCCATAGATGTATTTTATTTCGAACATTTCAGCAATAGTTTTGACAAGAGCACCTACGTCTTCTTTTGATAGTTCTTTAAGTGAATACTTTCCTAGAGCTGATGTAAGCATTTGTGCTTCTGTTTTAATAGCTTCAACGAAGTTTACTATACCGTCTGCTGGATTTTCTAGCTTCTTTAAAGGCTTCTCCCTAGGTCCAAAGCGTCCTTCACTAGCTATAATGAAGGGTCTTGCCATAGCGATTCCGACAGCGCCTCAACACATACTTTTAACTAAATGACCGCCATCAAAGAGACGGCCTGCAATCAACATTGTTGTCTTTAACCCCTTCTTCTTCGCCTCATATATTTTCTTAAGACATACAATTGTTGGGTATCCTAGTTCACGCATTGCAACTAATGGGCTCATACCTGTTCCTCCTTCTGAGCCATCAATAGTTATACAGTCAACACCTGCCTTTACAGCAGTTTCTATAACTTCATCAAGATCTGCATAGGGGCCTAGCTTTAACCATATCTTGACTCTAGGGTAGTTGTTCTTAGCGAGCTTTATCATTTCAGCAAGTATCTCCTTCGTAAATGTTCCAGGAACCGAATGCCTCTCGTACCAGTCTTTTATGACCTTCTCAGGGTCGTCAGGGAAGAAGAACTTGTCTTTGAGCTTTAATGCTAGATCTCTTTTTAACTTTAACTTCTCCGCCTAATCCTGGTTTTGCTCCTTGACCTGCCTTTATTTCGAATCCTATTAGTTCTTGTTCTATGTATTCATCGAGATCTTTATCGGAATATAGTTTGTTCCATAACTCGTAGTTTGCATCTTCAACGTTTTGTTGAATGACAACACCACCATAATCTCCGTCCAAGTGTTCGAAGTACTTTAATATTCTCTCCTTAAGACATGGTTGATCCGTTATTCTCTTGTCATAGCCTCTCATGTTTACAACGTTTTCTCCTATAACCATAACTATTCCTGCTTTAGCACTTCCTTCACTTAGGATTAATCCTCTCTTATTAGCTATGCCGGTGGAGCCCATAGCTGCCTGGTACTTTTACTTTGAAGCCTCCTAGAGTAGTCTCTGTATCTACGTCAATGAATAATGGCTCTCTACCAAGTTCAATACACTTCTTTAGCCTACTTGGTAGGAAGAGTTTTGGAAGTAAAATTATATGATCAAGTGTTAGGAAGCGTGGTTCTCCTTCAAAGTATACTTCTCCTCCAGCTTGAACTTCACCAAATTCCTTTGCAGGTAGGAATGGGTACACTGCATCTCTACCATACACTGCTTTTCTTGCAACAATATGGGCGTCCGCCTCTTATTATCTTATATGGCATTGTAAAACACCTTTATGGAGAGTATATCCCAGCTACCTTGGGGTATGGTCTTGCTTCCCAAACAGTCTTTAATCCACAGATAAACCTTGTTAATCTCTCTACACCTATACCAAATCCTGCAGTAGGTGGAATACCAAACTTTAACATTTCAATATACCAGCCATACTTTGCTGGATTTTCACCAGTAGACCTCATTCTAGTAACTACTTTTTCTACTTCATATTCTCTTTCAGCTCCAGAAGCTGCTTCACCATAACCTTCAGGATACATTAAGTCAAAGTCTCTTAGAATACCTGGTCTTTCAGGATCTTCGCGATCATAGAATCCTCTAGCTCCACGTGGATAATCATATACGAAGAATGGTTCATCAAACATCTTTGAAAGAGCTTCCTCAGCATACCACGGTATTTCAGTGTTATAGCTAACATCGTATCCAAGAGATCTTAAGAGATCTACAGCTTCCTTATGAGTTAACTTCTTAAACGGTCTTCTTGGAACCTTTAACTCTCGTCCTAACTCCTTTAAGTCTTCTTCATGCTCCTTTAAGACCTTCTTTATAACATATACTAATAGTCCTTCAGCAATCTCCATAGCTCTAAAGTAATCAGCATATGCTTCTTCAATATCTATTTGCACGAATTCAACTAGGTGTCTACGAGTTTTAACTGAGTCAAGTGGTTCAAGTCTAATGTTTGGTGAAAAGAAGTATATTTTTCCTAGAGCGGCTGCAGCCATTTGTTTATAAAGTATGGCACTACTCATGACTTTATATTCTCTTCCATAGAAATCGAATGTAACTTGTTTTGCACCTCTAATTCCTGGGTCTGTTACAGGTCCTATTATTGGTGGTAGAAGCTCGATGAAACCAAGTGAATTAAGGTATTCTCTTGCTGCCATGCATATAGTATGTTGTATTCTTAGTACTTTCTTCATACGCGGATGCCTTATTGTGATATAGCTCTTAGGCAATAAATCTAACGAGCTTAAATCCATCATCTCCCAATCAATGTTTTTCATAGCATCCCCCACCATACCATCTCTGGAATATCCTATAAATTTTATACAGCAGTTATCGTAAAAATTACCGATTAGATCTAGAACTTATATACAAGAGTCAGTATAATATTCAGGGATTAATATGTTAGACCAGAAAGATATTCAAATACTAAGCTTGATTCAAGAAAACTGTAAAATGTCATTAAAGGAGTTGGCAAGAAAGATTGGTCTACCTGTTACAACAACTCATGCAAGAGTTAAACGACTAGAAAAGTTAGGATTAATAAAGGGTTATCAAGCCATACTTGACGCTAAAAAACTTGGATTTGGAGTTACTGCATTTATACTGGTATCATTTTCATATAGATCAAATAGAGGTGAGGTATCACAAAGACAAATAGCACGAAAAATTGCAAGTTTTCCTGAAGTCCAAGAAGTTCACATAGTAACTGGAGATTGGGACATAATACTAAAAGTTAAAGTAGGAGATGTTGATGAGCTTGGAAAATTTGTAATAGATAAACTACGAACAATAGAAGGAGTAGATAAAACATTAACATGTGTTGTATTAGATACTGCAAAAGAATCTATTACGATACCTGTTCATAAAATAAATCCTCCTACACGTCAAACTAGGCCAACTACATCTATTATCCCTAGTAAATCTTAGATTTAATCCATTATCATTGTCGGTGACTTACCCAATTCGATAATAATATTTTTTCAACGATATAGCTGGCACATACTGTACCAACATAAATTATAGAATCTTCTGATTCAGTATCTAATGTAGTTCGGTATATATGGTTACCCTATCCAAATATATATTCGTCCTCTATCTTAAAATTACCGTATACGCCAGATATAGAGGAGAGGCTTATGGTGGATGAGCAATATTATGCTAGCCTACTCAAAAAGACTTTAATAAATGCTATAAGGAGATGTGGATGCGTAACACATGCCCTTACGTCTGGAGGCGTAGATTCATCTATTGCTGCTTCGCTAATGCGCTTTTATGGTGTAAATAGGAATTTTAAAGGAATTATTGTTAGTCTTGAAGGACAAGAATCTCCTGATACCTATTATGCTAGAATATTAGCTAGACATTTAGGGATAAAGGTTTTACACATTGTCGTAAGCATCGATGAAGCTTTAAAAGCCGTTGAAGACGTCGTTAAAATCATGGCGACATTTGATCCCATGGAAGTAATTAATTCTACTGCAGTATTCATAGCTTTAAAAGCTGTTAAGAACGTTGGAGGGATAAAGGTACTTACAGGAGATGGAGGAGATGAACTATTTGCAGGTTATACATACATGCATAAAATGAGCTATAAGGAACTTGAAGAATATATAAAACAACTTGTTAAAACATGGAGATTTTCATCGATAGAACTAGGAGAATTCCTAGGATTAAAGGTCTGTAGTCCCTACCTGGATAATGAGGTAATAGACTTAGCCCTAAGAATTCCAGCAAAATTAAAAGTAGTAAAAAGAAACCGTGAAATTATCGGTAAATACATCTTAAGAATAGCATTTAGAGATATACTACCTTCAGAAATAGCATGGAGGAGTAAACATCCAATAGAATATGGTAGTGGCTTTAATAGATTATATAAGATACTAGAAGACCTTAGCAAAGACAAAATACAAGAGGATATAAAGTTCTGGCATAAAGCACAACCATACCTATATGAGATATTTAAGAAATTTCACAGGATAAAGCCTCCAACACAAAATGAAAAGAAATGCCCTTACTGTGGCTCTGGAGTTCCTAAGAATAGAAGATATTGTAGGACGTGTGGTGCTTATCCTGTTGACTAGGTTGAAAGAATGAGCATAGTTGCATTATTTAGTGGTGGAAAGGACTCTATGTACTCTATAATAAAGGCTAGAGAAATGAAGTTAAGTATTGATAAACTCCTATTTGTAATACCCACATTCTCCTATCCAAATCCGCATGAATTGAATCATTACGTAGTAGAAATGTTGGCTAACGATATAGGCCTATTAATTGAAAAAGTGAGGTTAAGGAAGGGCATGGAGGTAGAAGATCTTGCTAAAAAGTTAAGGGAAATGAAAGCTAAAGCCTTAGTAGCAGGAGATATATTGCTTGAGGAACATCTGGAATGGCATGAAAAAGTATGTAGAAGAGTAGGGATAGATTTAATTGAACCTCTATTTGGCTATGATACTAGGGAACTACTAATACAAATGGTAGTTAGGAACAATATTGAATTCACAATAATTGCTATAAATCCATCACTTCTAGAGAATCTTCTAGGCTTAACAATCTCTAAGAACAACATAGATTGGTTCCTACGTTTATGTGAAAGCATGAATATTGATTTCTTAGGTGAAAGAGGAGAGTACCATACTTTAGTTAATTCATCGCCCATTTTACGCTATAGGTATGAATATAGAATAGAAAAGGTCATACAACGTGGCATTTATGGGAAAATAGCACTAGTAAAACCTTCCAATAGTTCTTCACAGTACTCATACCATACTAGTAGCTATGGATAACGCTATGACCCTAGGTATCAATGTAGGCTTTTTAATAATATCCTTAACTATTCTTCCATGTACTGTACTATATCCTATACAATCCATTACCATCACGTCTACATCTTTTATCTTCTTAGCGATCTCCTTAAGGCTATTCACATTACCGCTATATGGTGACCAAGCTTGTACGACAATATTTTTAATAAGTTTACACCATCTCCTATAAGCCATCCTTATTTGATCATGAAGCGGAACAAGTATACCTAATTTTCTTGGAGAGAGAGCCCTTACAATCTCCATAATAACTTTGCTAGGTAGCAGGACAGGTTTCTTTGATTTTATTTCAAAGTCTCCTGTACATAATACTACTATCAGGTCTACCTTGTCCTCAATCTCCATTATTAAGTTCCTAATCCTTTCTTCAATAAGCTTCTTTGAAACCTTAACTTCAGTTCCATCTCTTAGCCTTGTTACATAGAAATCCTCGCCGGGTTTGGGGGTAAGTCTTCTTCTAATGAAATCCTTTGATAACCCATCTAATGCTCCACGTTCAATAAAATCAATGTCTTTAAGCAAATAACCTATATCCTCATATACGTCTTTTCTCGGGCTTTGACCTATGGTTAGAAGAGCTAACTTCATGGCATACCCTTTCTCATGAGCTCTTTTACACTACCATGAATGCTTATTATTTTCCTCCATTCTTCTTCATCATAGAACTTTGCTTTACCGGTCGTAAACTCCTTTGCAACTTCAATAATAAATCGAGCAGCTTGTTCAAGTGCCCATATGTTAGTAGCGCCTGTTGCTGATCCAGGTATAGCCATTCTTGCAGTTATTGCAACACCTACAACAGGTGCATCAGTATATAGCCAAGGCTGCATCATACTATTAATATGATATACAGGTGTTGAAAATGGTATAATGTCTTGCATTGTAATTGGAACTACTACGGGGGGTTCACCAGTAACCCTAATGTAGATGTCTATTAAATCAGGACTAACCTTTAAAATCCAGCCCTCCTTTACCGTTGGAGTGATAGCGAAACCTGTATGTTTAATAACCCAGTTAGCTTTAGTTGCATCAATACTCAATATAGCATCCATATTTGGATCAACTTCCTTCTTCAATAATATAAATATATTAACGGGACTTTCCATCATAGGTACAGGCTTATAAGGTTTTATAGGAGCATGAGGACAAATGTGTGTAGTTATAACAACATCTCCTGCTATGGAGTCACCTCTTTGCTTCATTTCAGCGAGTTTATAGGCTACAGCCAAAGCTACTATTGCACCATCAGCGTCTGATACCATCCCTATTAATTTAGGTCTAGCGCCTATACCACCAAGTCTACCTATAACACCTAGAGTTAATGCAGAACCTCCCTTTAGCTTACCTTTCTTACCAGGTATGATAATTTTTATGAAATCTGTTTTACCTTTAACACCCTCTA
Organism: uncultured Desulfurococcales archaeon; assembly: GCA_964467535.1. Classification (GTDB taxonomy): domain Archaea; phylum Thermoproteota; class Thermoprotei_A; order Sulfolobales; family WANQ01; genus CAYXRT01. The sequence goes on along the minus strand of CAYXRT010000010.1, from coordinate 18,764 downwards.
TACGCTCAACTTCAATGATCAAATCTTTAAAATTTTTAGATATAAGCCATTTCTTGACGATTTCACCATTAACTTTTGGATTTTCTAAGAGGTCTATTATTTCAAGTACATGTTTAAGTGCGGACATAGTTTATCCCGACAATGTATTTCCAAGAATGATATAAAGAGTTTCTATTGCTAATCTTATAAACTAAAATCCGTTATCTAGTAAATGGTCATAACAGTTATTGAAAAGAAGTACTAAAAATTAGAGTAGTATTATTCCCATGGCGGATTTATGCGCCTCTAACACCGACTAGTGCAACCTTCATGAATGCTTTTTGAGTTATAACGAAGAATACTAGTGGTGGTATACAGTAGAATAAGGCTGTTGCTGCAAGTAGTGTATAATCTATATATCTAAATTCACCAATTAATTGATATACATGAACTGATAATGGATATAGTCTATGATCTAATATGAACGTAAAGGCGAATATGAACTCATTCCATCCTGCAAGGAAGGCGAAAATAGCTATCGCTGCTATTCCGGGTTTCACTATCGGTAGGACAACTTTATACCATGCTTTTAACCTACTACAGCCATCAACAAGAGCAGCAGCTTCTATATCCCATGGTACTGCATCAAAGAATCCCTTTATAAGCCAAGTACCCATGGGTATTTCGAGGGCGGCTTTTGCTATTATTACACTTAACAATGTATTAATTAATCCTAATGAGTTTAGTAGATAGAATATCGCTATTAATAATGTTATTCCAGGAAATGCGTGAAGAGCTATAATTAACAAGAGTAGTGGTTCTCTATATGGAACATTTAGTCTTGACAAGGCATAGCCAGCTAATAATGCAATGCTTATCTCAATTATTGTGACACCTCCTGCTATTATAAGGGAATTGAGTACTATAGGCCATATAGGTGGTAAGATAACTTCTCCGAACTTAATGGATTGCCATAAGAATCTCCAACCCTTGATCGTAAAGTTTGAAGGTATAAAACCTAATAATACTTTTTCACTCACTGATTGCATAAATAGCCAAGCGTACATTATAACGATCGGTAAGGTAAAAGCTGTTAATGTGCCGTAAATAACTGCTTTTACTAGTACCTTTTTCACTTTATAATAAGCTATTGACCTTTTAACCTTTATCTCTACTCTCCTACTCATTCTAACACCTCTTAAGTATGTTCAATTTTTACAGGTGTTATCATTCTTCTAAACTTAAACACCTTCATTTGGATAAGTACTATTATCAAAGCAACGATTACAAGCACCATTGCTAATGCAGCTCCAAAACCTAATTCTAGGTGTTTAAATGCTTGATGATATGCAAATAGAGACCAGACTTCTGTGTCATAGAAGGGACCGCCATCAGTTACTATTAGTATGTACTCATATGATGCTAGTAGACTCAATGTTTGCCATGCTGTCACGAATAGTATTGGCCATTTCATTAAAGGTAGGATTATATCTTTAATTATCCTAAGTTCTGAAGCACCATCAACTCTAGCAGCCATAATATAATCTGGTGGTATGGCCTTTAGCGCAGATGAGAAGACTATTAGGCTAAATGAAGCACCTATAAATCCGTTTATAATAATTATGGCTGGCATGGCGTAGTCTACAAGCCATGGGATAGGCTTCTTAGTTATTGGCATAATTAGCTGGTTTAATAATCCATATTCTGAAGAATCTAGTACCCATAACCATAATAGGCCATACACTACAGGAGGTGAAGCTCTAGGTAGTAGCCATAGAGCTCTAAATAATAGGGAGCTTCTATCATCAACATAGAATGATAGAAGCGATAGGAATAATCCTACTAATACATTCCACGCTAAGGTAGCCGATACATAGATTGCTGTATTTATTGCAACCTTAGTTATGAAGGGATGTTTTCCTATGTATTCATAATTTCTTAAACCAACAAAATGCCACTCAGGTCTTCTTAAACTCATATCTGTGAAGGATAAGAACACCGTGGAGAATACTGGTGAAATCCAGAACAATGCTATTATTAATATACATGGTCCTAGGAATATCGAAGTCATCAGGAATAATCTAGTCTTAGAGCCACCAAGTCTCATTATTACTCTCCTAAGAATGATGTGAAGAGGGAGATTTAAAAAATGTTATTTTCTTAAAGTATTTGTGTAAGTATCACATTTACTCTACGATTTCTACAGCTTTTACAAGCTCCGGATCAGCTTTTATAGAATCTTCAATGAACTTTAACGCTTCTTCAGGGGTCATCTTCTTTAGCTCAACAGCTTGAATTGCCTTGAATAATATGTCCTTATACTTACCCCATAATGGATGCATGGGTTCAAATGATGTATAGTCTAACATGTAGGCAACTGCACTTAAGAACTTAGCTTGTTTCATTCCTGGATGTTCTAGGCTTGATTTCTTAACCGGTATGTGAGCGCTTCCAACAGCATGTGCTACGTCGAATTCTGGCTGAGTTACCATAGCTAATACTAGTGCTGCTAGGTCAGGGTCATCTGCTTGACTAGTTATCACATAAACGAATGGGTGGCTTATTGTTACCGGCTTACCTCCCTTTACTCCTGGAGGAACTAGTGTGAATATGAAGTGCTCCCATAGATATTCTTCTGGTACTGCTCCTAATTCTGGATGATATGGTACTTTCTGCCATTCAGCCCAGTGCCATGTGCCTCCAAACCAGAACATTGTTTGCCCGGATACCACGGCTGTGTGAATAGCCCTCCAAGACCAAGTGGTCATGTCTGAAGGTAGAACTCCCATATCAACTGCCTTTCTGAACCACTGTAAGGCCTTCAATGTAGCTGACTTAACTAAAACCATCTTACCTTTTTCTGGATCCCATAACCTACCTCCGTAAGCTAGAATTATCTGCCAAAGCTCAGCTCCAGGAGATGGTCTATGTAGTATTCCGTACTTTACTACTCCCATATCGACGGCTTTCTTAGCTAATTCTAACATGTCATCTAAGGTGAATTCACCTTTCTTTACCTTCTCTGGTAATGCCTTTATTTCTTCTTCAGTCCATCCTAGGGCTTTTAATGCTGGTATCCAGATGTAAACAGGTCTTGCCTCGGTATCTTGTGGTATAGCCCATATATGACCTTTATATTTAACAGCTTCCCATAATGTTTCAGGTATATCTGAGAATGCAAAGTCCCAGTACTTCTTGACATAATCATCTAATGGGATTATTATTCCTTTTTCTGCTAATGTTGGTATCCATTCATGACCTACAGCAATGATGTCCCATAATTCCTTTGCCTCATAAGCTGCCCATATCTTCTTTTCATATTCAGGCCACTTACCTCTAAAGTATTCCGATTTCTCTTCATCAACTTCAATAGTTATTGGTATGTCTAATATTTTGAATAATAAGCTCAATCTCTTACATGCCTTAATAACATTATCCTTTCTAGTTACTGAAGCGGGATCTCCTGCAGCTAGTACTGAAATTACTGCCTTCTTAGGTGTAACAGCTGGAACTGTAGTTGTCACAGTAGTTGTAGTTGTTGTGGTTACTGTTGTTGCTGGAAGTGTTGTAGTTACGGTAGTCGTTACTGTTTCTGCAGCAGCTGTCACCGTTGTAGTTGTTGTTACAGTCTTAGCTGGAACTGTTCCCCATATACCATAGCCTATTCCAACGCCTATGATAAGGCCTATAATTAGTAAGATTACGCCAATTAACATTGCTCTTTCAGGCATAAGTTAACCCCTAATCCATTCAGGCTTCCTAGCGATATTTAAGTATTACTTTAATATCTAAAGTAAGCTATTTCATCATCTTCTCCTACTATTTATTTTTAAATATTCATGATTGAAAAGAATACTAAATTTCTCAAATAAAATGAGCCGACAATTACTTATTACGGTATTACCTGATGGTAGTTCTCACAACAGTTATGTAACTCTATGAACGTATAACGAGTAATCTCTTCACCAGTGCATCCTACCTATTATTCTTTGGGGAAATAATGTACATTATGTAAAGGCTACAGGGATTTTACATATCGTTACATGGGCCTAGTTATTCCCCACTTTTCTAAAGCTCTCCTTAATTCTCTATGTGTTTTAGCATATTCATTTAATGGTATACCTTTAAGGTAAGCTTCAATTGCCTGCCTTACTGCTGCAGCACCTGCTCTTGGTCCATCAGGATGCCCAAGCACTCCACCACCTACTTGTATCACAATATCTATTCCAAGAGCCTTAATTACTTCAGGTAAAGTTCCCGGGTGTAATCCTCCTGAGGAAACAGGGAATACAGGCTTTATGTGAAACCATTCCTGTTCAACATGAAATATATCATTAGGTTCAGGTTTAAAGTGTTGTTTACGTAGAATTTTAGTATAATTTACTACATCCCTTGTCTTAGCCTCTAGCTTGCCTACACCAGGTGTTCCTACATGAAGCTGGTCGACCCCTACTAATCTATATAATTTTGCTAACGTAAACATCGATACTCCATGCTGAGGATTACGTGTAAATGCAGCATGAAATGCTCTATGTGCGTGAATTCCTAGACCGTGTTCTTCAGCTAAATCCCTAATATATGTTAATGCAGACCATCCTACAATAACTACATCAACCATTATAAATGGATTACCATAATCAGCTACCAGCTTTAATCTACGTTTCATTTCTTTTACATCAGCTGTTATATTTGCTAGCCAAACCTTTCTTTCACCTGTCTCTCTTTCTGCTTTATCTATAGCTTTCATTATCGCTTTAGCTCTCGCTTCAAATCTACAAAATGATTGGCTTGTTAAATTCTCATCATCTTTAGCATAATCCATACCCCCCACAAGATACTCAAATACCACCTTTTCTAATTCGTCAGGTGAATAGCCTACCTTAGGTTTTGGAACAGTACCTACTATAGGTCTATCAAAGACCTTGTAGATCTCCCTTACACCTTTAATACCCTTAACAGGACCCTTAAAGTACTTAATAAATGATGGTGGAAAATATATGTCTTCAATTCTTAATCCCTTAACACGCTTCATACCAAATATATTACCAGCAATAGATGCCAAAAATCCTGGAATATTACCTTCTTCAAATAATTCTACGGGATAAGCTATCTTTACTAGATAAGAACCATCACCAAGATTCATGATTTCATATACCTTCCCCATGAGCTTCCATATTCTTTCAGGAAGAATTGTTAATGTCGTCCAAGTACCTACACTACTCTCCGAGGCAATGGCGCCAGCAGCTTCCTCTATATTGAACCCTTCAGCTGGAATGACCTTGAATAACACTATTATATCTTTATCAGGATTAGGAACATAATCCTTTTTAATAAACACATTATACCATTCAAATCTCTTGACCATCAAACCACCTATTCTGTCTTTTCTATAGTCTACCATAATTTAAGGTTATTCATAGAGAGGTTAAAGGATACTTGCAGTTATAAATGATTTCGCTATATACATGATATAAAATCACTAAGCAATAATAGATTAAAGGAGGCTAAGGTCAAGCATATAATGAGATGTACGTATCTCAGAGGGATAAATACAGATTATACCATAGATGAGTTGGTGTTATATTAATTCACAAGAAGTTAGGCAACTATTATCTTTACATGGAAGATAAGAAGATCTACAGTATATGAACATCATAATATGTCCCTAGGTAGGATAATAGGTTCATTAGCAGGCCCGCCGGGATTTGAATCCGGGACCTCCAGCTCTGGAGACCCAAGATTTATAAACCCGAGTTTCAATATGTATTGATCCTCTGAACCATTCCTGCAGAGCTAGTCAACAGCGTCTATTATCATGTGTGCCTTCTGAAACATCACCCTGCTGTCCCTGGATCTACAGCATTGTGCTATGCGGGCATGGAGCCTTAGTAGAGTCTTTTCTCATAGCCTTTTTGGGTAGAGCATGAAGGTATGATATAGGTACACCGACACTTGAATACTTTGGGGAGGAGATAATACTGTAATACTTGAACTAATACTATGTCTCTTTCATACTCTTCTCATTGTCTCGTACTAGGTTCTTCTCCCATAAGCATGTAGTAAAGCATATGAGAGAATTAATCACTGCCACGAATTTCCGAGAGCTTTTAGTAACTTAAGCCTCCTTATCATCCTTCCTAATGACCTACGAGAAGCATAATCATTTCTAGTAACTATTCTTCTCTTAGCGCCTGTAGTCAACAACCTATCTTCATTAATTAGCTCCAATCTAATGATGTGAGCGGAGTAGATAGCGTTGTCCCCGAAGTTTATAACCCATCATAACTACTTAGTAACCTGGTGTTTAGTGATTGCCTAGGAACGAGTTTATCTTGATACGCGTCCCGAGGGATATTGTTGAGGCCGCCCGTATCCCGGAGGCGGAGTTTGAGAGAGTAGCCAGGGTGGAGCTTGCAGTAGCACTCTATGCCAGGGGTGTGCTTAGCTTTGGCCAGGCTCGCCGCCTCGCTGGCCTATCTAAATGGGAGTTCCTAGAAGAGCTAGCTAAGAGAGGTGTCGAGAGACATTATACACGAGAGGAGCTAGAAGATGACATTGCATTCGCGAAAGCGTAAAGTTGTAGTGTCAAACTCAAGCCCTTTAATACATCTATCACAAATAGGGCACCTTAATCTTCTAAGAGAGTTCTTCGGGGAAATCCTAATCCCCTACGCAGTATACCGAGAGGTTGTAGTTGAGGGCCAAGGACGGCCAGGCTCAAGGGAGGTAGGAGAGGCATCCTGGATTAGGGTCGTGGAGATCAGGGACAAGCACCTAAAGAGAGCTCTTCAGTTCATGCTAGACGGAGGGGAAGCAGAAGCTATAGTATTAGCATTGGAGGTTAATGCTGATTTAGTCCTCCTCGATGACCGAGAAGCCCGCCTCCAAGCAAAGAGGCTTGGACTTAGAGTGACTGGTACTCTAGGCATACTACTACGGGCTAAGAAGCTGGGGCTAATAGAGAACCTAAGAAAGGAGCTCGATAAACTTAAAGAGACGGGATTCCGTATATCCGAAAGCCTTGAAGAAGAAATACTCAGAGCAGTAGGCGAGAATCAAAACTATTAAAAGATAATTAAGATAGGAGCACTTATTAAATAATTACCTCTTCATAATTTCTAACAACAGACAGCGCTACTCTTTTAGCAACATCACGAACAAACATAGCTCTCTTAGTGGTGTCCTTCGAGAGTTCTTAAAAGCAGCAGGCTAAAAGGCAAGTAGACAGCCATTACGGTTACTTTAAGTATTACAATAATAGCAATAGCCTATAGGTGTGGTGGGTCCGCCGGGATTTGAATCCGGGACCTCCAGCTCTGGAGACCCAAGATTTATAAACCCGAGTTTCAGCAACTAATGAGAAACTGAAACATTGCTTCACTGAATATAGGCATCTGTGAATATCACTGCTGCATAGTGAAACGTAGCTCTCATGTTGCTACCTATATAAAAAAGGTGTCTTAAAGATTGAGCGGGGCGCATGACTAAGGATATAAAGATAATTCCACGTGTGATCATCATTCCTCGAAGAGAGAGATAATAAGACATGGAAATAGATGGATCATCTACCTCCCACAAGACTATGAAGAGTTATGGAGAGAGTTGAAGAGCCAAGGTAAGAAGGTTAGAGTTTACATTGAGGTGCTTGGATAGGTAATTACATGATTTGGGGTAAGGGAAGTGTGGGCTCAAGGATTGAGTGGAAGCATAAAGAGGATGTCTATAATTCATTAGAGCAAGTAAGATGTTTTCTGGCGCACGTATGGGGACTTTATACTCCTGGCAAGGATACCTGGTGCGAGATACGTGTCATACGACCCGATGGGAGAGCCAAGAGCTATTGGTTCAGGTGGGGACCAGGAATAGATAGGGGGGTTGTGGAGTGGCTAAAGGAGGGCTGGAATAGGCTAAAACTATACAGCGCGAATGTTAACCTAGGCATACTGCCTAGATCCAACTTCTCACAGGAAGAACTGAATAAAAACGGCGTACCAAAGAAAGGTAGTAAGGCACATAATGTTAAAGGAGGTTTATTCATATTTGCAGATCTAGACTATAAGCAGGAGGTAGATCCTAATTCTCTTAGTGATGAAATCAGACAGGCTTTAGAGAGACAAGGCTACTACGTAGTTAAAGAGACTGAGGACGGGGGCTTAGAAGGGTACTTCAAGAGGTGTAATAAGGATACGTGTAAGATTGAGTATGTGAAGAAACCTGGGTTTAACGAGTTTCTTGATAACTTATCTATATATACCCCGTCTCAACCTAATCAATAGGGATCCATATGCCTAAATTCTCTGATCTCAGAGATTACTTGAACTACTTGGACAGCAAAAACCTTCTAAGAATAATAGAAGGTGCTGATTGGTTCCTGGAGATAGGCGCTATAACAGAATTAGTTGCAATGTCACGTAGACCTAAGGCATTGCTCTTCGATTCAATTAAAGGTTATCCTAAGGGATATAGGGTAGCTACATGTTTATATGCTTCGTCGGAGCTTCAAGCAATAGCCCTCAACCTGCCACACGATGCGTCAGTTCTTGAGCAAGTAAGGGTACTCAAAGAAAGAATTAAAAATTTAAGAGGGATTCCTCCAAAGGAGGTTAATGACGGTCCCGTTAAAGAGAATGTTTTAGTAGGTGATGATGTAAATGTTCTAAAATTTCCAGCCCCTTTCTGGCACGAAGGTGATGGAGGTAGGTACATAGGGACAGGAGATGTAGTGATTACTTATGACCCTGAAGAAGAGTGGGTGAACCTCGGTGTATACAGAGTGCAGGTGTATGATGAGAAAACATTGCTTATGATGATTATTCCGGGTCATCATGGTAGGATGATAATGCAGAAGTATTGGTCTAAGGGAAGACCTGCACCAGTAGCAATTGCACTTGGACAAGAACCCATGGTGTTTGCTGCTGCGGGTGCTCCACTCCCATGGGGGATGTCTGAGTATCATTTTGCTGGAGGGTTGAAGGAGGAACCCATAAATGTAATAGTTGATGAGGATACCGAGCTACCTGTTCCAGCTACAGCTGAAGTCGTCATCTTCGGTCTTGTACCACCTCCTGAGGAGAAAACTCTCGATGAGGGTCCATTCGGTGAATGCACAGGTTACTACACACACAGAGGACCGGGCTTAGTAGTTCATGTGACTAAAATATGGTATAGAAACAACCCAATAATACAAGGTAACCCGCCATTGAAAGGCTCTGTTATTAGGTTCTCCTTAGGTGCACACTTATTTACTAGTGCACTAACTTGGATTGCAATTGAGAAGGAGGTACCTGAGGTCAAGGGTGTCTACGCTCTCTACCAACTATGTCAGACAGGCCCCTCAGTTTTGGTTATATCGATTAAGCAAGCTTATCCTGGACACGCTAAGCAAGCTGCTTTAGCTGCGTTGGGCTCCCAAGCCTCTGCTAGATTCGTTAAAGTCGTAGTAGTGGTGGATGAGGACGTAGATATAACTAATCCTGAGGATGTCTTATGGGCTATATGTACCCGCGTTGACCCATACAGGGACATAGACATAATCAGAGGTATTCCATCAATGCCACTAGACCCCTCGATACCTAAGGAGCGTAAGGAGTTCATGGATTACACAACATCCACGTTAGTGATTGATGCTACTAAGAAGCCTTTCGGCATGAGGGATAAGTTTCCACGGGTTAATGTAATAAGCCCAGAACTCAAGAAGAAAATCATGCATAAGTGGAGACATGTGATTAAAGACATTGTTGGTGAGTAGGGCTCATAGGTAAATAGGATTAATAGTAACAAGGTTGTTTAAAAGAATATTTCCGTAAATGATGTAAATGTTTGTATATAACGCCTAGAGATGCTCTCCGACTTTACCTTCCCACATCCTATTAAATATTTCCAAGGCATCCTCATATTCTATCTTCCTTGGATTATTAGGTAGTAGTCTGGCATAATCCGTAATCAATGACTTAGCAAATACTGGTAACTCGTCCTTCTGTACTCTGATATCTCTTAACGTTGATGGTGCCTTTAGCAAGCGTAACAATCCCTTAATTCTCTTTACGACATCAACAGCAACTTCATAATCTGTCTTGCCACTTACTGGCACACCTATTGCGTGTGCTACCTGAACAAACTTGTCTAGACATAGGGGCAGGTTGTAATCCATGATATATGGTAGTGCTAGTCCGCACGAGATACCGTGTGGGAGTTTATACTTGTGAGCGTACGTATATGCTATAGCATGTCCTGCCACTAAACTAGCATTAGAGAATGCCAGACCAGCCAACATTGAAGCCAAGGACATGTAATATCTGGCCTTCACGCAATCCCCACGGAATGCGGCAATTGGTAAGTATTTAACGATTAAACTTATCGACTCTAATGCTATGGTATCTGTCATGGTATTCGACCTCTTAGACATTAAAGCCTCAAACGCGTGACTTAAGGCATCTAGACCGCTGGAGACAGTTATTTTGGTAGGCATAGTTATAGTAAGCATAGGATCTACTATGGCGTAATCAGCCATAATCTTAGGACTCCCGATGGCCACCTTTATTCCTTCAACTGTTGATAACACGATGTATGGTGAGACCTCACTTCCAGTACCCGCAGTCGTAGGTATAAGGACTAAGTGTAATCCCTTATACTTGACTTTATTCAAACCTATATAATCTGACACCTTACCAGGATTGCTTGGAGCGAGTGAAGCCACCTTAGCTAAGTCTAGGACAGCACCACCACCTACACCTATTACAACATCGTATTCGTGTTCTCTTACAAATCCGGCTACTTTCTCAGCATCCTCAATATAGGGTTCATGTGGCTCTATGTGATAAATTTCCCCCTCAAAACCAGCCAAATAGCTGATTATCTTAGAAACTATGCCGGCCTTTTCTATATTAGGGTCAGTTACTAGGAGGTATTTCCTGCACTTTAAGTCTTCTAAAATTTCTTTTAACTTTCTGGTACTGTCAAGGCCAAAGATTATTTTTGGGCTAGCGAAGTTAAATTCGACTGTGTCTACGTAACCCATAAACTTCCCTTATCTTAGAATTAACCCAACCCTAGATAAACTTTGCCAGCAAAATATCATTGTGTAAATAAAATTGTTTGTAAATCACGCATTAACTCGTGCAACTAGATTGCTATATGAGTAGCTATGCTACCCTCCCACAACTGGGGAATTACAACTAGTGTGTCACCGTCTACGACTTTATCGCTTAATGTTACTTGTATGTAATCAGAGTCCTTTTGTAGCATGATAATGAATTCACTATTCCAGTTTCCTTGACTAACCATGACTTCTTCTCGAAGCGAGCTAAAGAGCGTTATCAGCTTGCTTAACACTGTTCTAACGTCAACTTCATTACACCTATAGAAACTTAGTATATCTTCATCTCTTTTAACTATATCTCTCAAGTAGCCTCTAAAAACTACCTTAACCATCATGTGGTTGTTTACCCCATAGATCCTTAGCTACATCATGTAGGTTTAATTCGATAAGCTTCTCACGTGTAGGTACACCGTCAGTTGTCCAGCCTCTCAACTTGTAGTACTCATTAAGCATGACCTCTAGGTTAGGAACGTGATTCTTGGCTCCACCCTCAGGTAGTGGCGTAAGTAATTTCTTTGGTAAAGTATCGTACTTCCTGAATCCCGTTTCACATCTCACATTAAACGCTCTCTTTATGTTAAAAATTCTTTCACCGATAGTTAGGAGCCCTTTTAGGTCTATGACCCATCCCGTGATCGCTGATAGCCCCCGAGCTACAAGTGATGGTGGAACACCTACTAGTACCAGGAACTTACATAGGACTAGAGAGTCGAACACCAGTACGTAATCCTGCATGATCTTCACTAAATTCGCCTTATTATCTGATGAGAATCTGTCTAGCTGAGTATCAAGCCCTAACTCGGGTATTTTCATGCCCCTCTCAACTACGTAGGCGAATGCAGCATGGCATGCTCCACGGGGCATGGTTGCGTATTGTAGTGCAAGTGAAGCGAAAGCCCTAGGATCATGCATTGCTACCTCCAAGCCTCTGACATGAACAGCTAATTCCTCTGCTCCTTTTCCTATTTTTTCTGCTGCTCGTTTAACTCCTTCTGCTAGTATTGCTCCGAAACCTTCTTTCTTTGCTATCATGTCTATTAATCTAAGTACTATGTCAGGATCACCCCACCTTAATTTAAGACCACCAGTATCTTCTATTGTTATGAGCCCTTTCTCAAAAGCTTCAATAGCAAAAGCAATAACACTACCAGTCGAAATAGTATCAAGGCCATATCTATTGCATAGCTCATTAGCTTTAGCTATAGCGTTAAGTGAGTCAACTAAGCACAGCGAACCTAGTGCAGCTATGCTTTCATACTCAGGACCCTTACCCTTAGTTCTATATGGCTCCTCAGTAACCTCTATCTCCCTACCACACGCAATCGGGCATGCAAAACATGCCTTAGGTTTCTTTAATATGGTTCTGGCCATCGTTTGACCCGATATTTTCTTAGCTCCTTCTGGCCAGGCGCCCTTACTCCAGTACTTAATTGGAAGGTCGCCGAGAGGCTCAGCAACCTCGACGAGGCCTGCAGTGCCGTATGACCTTAGTGCCTTAGCTCGGGGGCTTTCTTTGATTACATCATTAACTTCCTTCACTGTTTCTGCAAGTTCGTCTAGTTTAGCAATAGCTGGTTTCTTGGTCCCTCTTACTGCTATAGCTTTTAAGTTCTTTGAACCCATTACGGCACCTAGCCCACATCTCGCTGCCGCCCTGCCTTTATCACATATTATTGCAGCTATTCTACAGAGATTTTCCCCAGCCCTACCTATTGACAGTACCTTAATGTTCTTATCTCCATGGTCACTCCTTATTACATCCTCCACATCGTAAGTATCTAGTTTCCAAAGGTGTTTGGCTTTAAGTATTTGTATGTTTAAGTCCTCGATGTATATGTATACTGGCTCAGACGCCCTCCCTCTTATAATTATGCCATCTAAACCTGCGAACTTCAGCTCAGCCCCCCAGAAACCACCTGCTGTTGCCTCACCCCATCCATTTGTTAGTGGTGACTTAGCGCAAATAGCAAACCTACCGCTAGTAGGGAATGCTGTCCCCGTCATGGGCCCCGTCATTATGATTAACACGTTCTCAGGACTTATTGGATCTACATCCGGAGGCACCATCTCATATAGGTATTTAGCACCTAATCCGCTACCCCCGATGAAGGCGCGGCATTCATCAACTCTTAAATCCATCAACCTTACTTTATTCTTTGATAAGTCGATAAGTGCTATTTTCCCCATATAACCATATATGTTCTCATGTGACAAGTTAATCACCGTTATTCCCTTTAAATCATGATAAATATATTATTGTAATAAATATATCATCTTGATGCAAACTTAAGTTATGTTATATGAGGTACGCACCATTACGATGATTTTAATCAAAAATAATTTATTTTTCTCATTACCATCCCGCTTCTATTACTTCCTTGATGACCTCCTCAGATGGCTTAGGTTTTGTTAGAAGGCTGACGATAACGAAGACGATTGTGTTTGCTATAACTCCCCATAGTCCAAAGTGAATGTGGAATGGATTCTTGAAGGGTCCGGTGCTAAATACGACCATGGTTATGAGTCCTGCTATTAGACCTGCGATAGCACCATATTTAGTTACCCACCTCTGTGCAGTTACAGCGCAAATTACTTGTGGAAGCAATATGAATCCTAGTGCTGCCGGGTATGGTGCTAGTGAGCCTAGTACCATTGGGTAATAGAATGCCAGTATGTAACCCGCTGTCATTGCTGTAAGTACTGTTATTCTATTAGCCCAAATGTAGCCTCGATCCGTTAACTTAACATTAGTACCCTCAAGGAAGTCATGTATTACAACAAGCCCTAATGCGTGAGCTTGGCTGTTCAGCGTTGAGCCTAGGGCAGCAGCAACTGCTGCTATGAAGACGCCATACATTGCTAATGGGAATACTTTCTTACACATTGTTAGGAATGCTAAGTCAGGCCTTATGTCTGGGAAGAGGGTTGCGGCTGTAATCATAGCTAAAGTTAGCAGAATTCCGTGAATCATATTCTCTGCAAATATTACTCCAGACCATATTCTAGCATCCTTTTCACTTCTAGGTGTATACATTCTTAGCCACATGTGGACGTGGAAGGCCCATCCAACACCCAGTACTAGCGACCAGCTAATAGTGAATGGCCAATCCCAACCCTTATACCCGCTAACATAGAGAAGTTGTGGGACTTTTTCAGCAGCTATTGCGAGAGCTTTTGGACCACCTCCAAGTATTAGGAATGTACCTAAGCTCCCAGCCCATAGACCGAAGAGGAGTAGTGCACCTTGTACCACGTCGGTGTATGCTACAGATCTGAGCCCACCTACCCAAATGTATGCGATAATTATGGCATACATTATTAGGGCTCCTAGCCATAGTGGTATGAGTCCCCCGCTAGCTTCATTGAAAATCCAGCCTGCACCGATTACCTGTATTTGTATGTATGGTATTAGTGCTACGAAAAATAGTACTGCTAGGAAGTACCTAAACCACCGTCCTCCACCGTAATACCATGTTAGGAAGTCTGTAGGGGTTACGAAACGGAATTTCTTACCAAGCCTCCATATCTTAACTCCGAAGAGGACAAAGAACCCACATGTTCCCAACATGTACGCTACATAATGTGCATAGGTTACTGGTACACCCACAGTATAAATGAGTCCTGGGAACCCCATCATTGTTAAGGCGCTGAGCTGGGTAGCGTGGGCAGTAAAGTAGTTCGTTAACCAGTGGAGGCTTCTGCCAGCAACATTCCAGTCTTCCCTAGATCTCACTGGCTTATAGCGTCCAGCTAATATACCGACGAGAAATATCAGAGTTAACCAACCAATTAGGATGTAAAGCGTTAACATTGTCACTCCCTCCCTAGTTTCTTGTACTCCTTATGTATCAGTACTTGGTATATCGTCATAGCTGTTATTGATACTGCTGGCACTATGATGCATGTCCAGTACAGGAATAGTGGAATAGTATTAATCAGAGGTCCTAGGCCGTAGTGTAGCAAGAACATAATGATGATGAAGGCGCCAAAAGCTTTCGCTAACTTATCAGGATGTGACACTATGCCACACCCCTGCTAAGATATAAAGGTATTCCTTAAAAAATTACCTTAAATAGTGTACGCCGCAATTTCTTAAGAAATCTCGTGAAATCAGTACCGCTTCGCCTTAAACCATTCTTGAACTGAGGGAATTATTCAGGATTAAAATGAGGTTTTAACTAAATCATGTTATTCTTCAGCACTATAGATATTACTATTTCTGATTCTGAATAATGTATAGCCTGGGGATATGGAGTCCTTGTTGGTAAGTTCCATGACCTTGTTGCACCTTTTAAAGGCGACCTTCTTATACATCTCTAGAAATCTCAACTTCTTACATATGCCTCCCTATGTATTCCTTAGATAGGTACTCAAAACTAGCTACATGATTTGTGGCGGGCCCGCCGGGATTTGTACCTGGGACCTCTGGCTCCGGAGGCTGGCACTTAAAAGGAAATGTCCCACTAATTGATATCAATCTGGGACAGATGGGTATGGTTTTTATACCTATTGTCTAGTATATGGGACAGCTAGATCTAAAGGCGTCTATCTTTAGGAAGTATTATTCGAA
This sequence comes from uncultured Desulfurococcales archaeon, assembly GCA_964467535.1. Lineage (GTDB taxonomy): Archaea > Thermoproteota > Thermoprotei_A > Sulfolobales > WANQ01 > CAYXRT01. Next base: position 3,117 of record CAYXRT010000010.1, on the reverse strand, counting down.
TAGCTCCTAAGGAGTTAGTACAATTTGGAAAATACGGGGGCTCTAAGTATAGGGATCGAGGGGCTTAACAGTCTTCTTCTAGTAGTTTGAAGTATTCCTCTCGAGTAAGGCCAGCTTCAGTTATTATGACTCTTATAAGTCCTGGCTTAATCTTCTTTCCAGGGTGCACTGGAACTACTATCCGGACGCCTTTCTCATTCATTAGTATTACATGTGAGCCTCGTTGCCGTATAGGCTTAAACCCAACTTTGCCGAGCAACTTAATGAGCTTATAGGGGTCTATAGGTGTTATCCTAGGCAACTGCCTTCACTCTCTGAAGACCAACCACTCTACGATTCAATAGCTCTTCTTTTTCTTCTTCTGAGAGAGTTTCAAGGTAAAGCTCTATAGCTTCTCTAACATTCTTAATTACTTCATCTAAACTATCCCCCTGCGTATGACACCCCGGCAACTCTGGCACGACCGCTATATAGCCACCAGTTTCATCCTCCAATATAACGACACTAAACTCATACACTCTCCTACTCATAGACCAACCCCTATGATAACAGCATGTAACGGGTTACTTAAAATATTCCCTCAAGGCAACCTTATATTTCCTCTCGAAAATCTACCGTAAAGAATCAGCAAAGATAGCAAAGCTAATTACTTGAGAACACTCCCAACATACTACTTGTTGACAGCTATGCCGTTAAGTGGGAATCCAAGGCTGTAAGTGATGGGTATACCCGAGTGCGCTAGTATCGGTCGAGTATAAAGGATTAATATGCAAGGCAAAACTGATAAGAGACGAGCACATAAAACGGCTTCCAGATATCAGAGAGAACACTTGAGGAACTCATAAAAGAGCTAAGTGAACCCTAGCAACATTAAACTAATTGGCTCACATTATTGGTTTAGAAAGACTCCTTACTCTTCTAGGATTATTAGACGAGACAAAAATTACCCATATAAGAACCTAGTTTTATACAGTATTGTTCGGTGAAAACGTTGCCTGAGACAGTCAAGAATCTTTATAGAACAGTTCTAGATTGGCATAGGACTAATAGTCATAAAATTCTCCAGAATTAAGAAAAAGTACTGATGATCCATATGTACGCTATTATTTTAAGATAGTTGATAAGTTCCCGCAACCTAGCGTAGCTAGCATGTATGACATCGCATGCCTTGCAGCAGAACAGGTAGCTGGACTACTTGAATGGGCTGCCTCTGAGAAAATAAATAATCGTAGCCTTTTTCAGCTAGGTAGAGAGATAATTAATTACTTAGGTGGATGGTCTAAAGCATTTAGAATTAGCTAAACAGTCCACTATATGTAAAGAGCATGGCATGCTAATGTGTTTAAAGAGGGGAAGGAGTGAACACTCTAGCAGCATACTTCGCATAACATTTTAGCTATTAGAACATCTCTAATCATTAGAGGCGTATGTTACTGACCCTCTCTGCCAATAACCAATGATATAGTCACTATGAACAAGATTGTGGCGGGCCCGCCGGGATTTGTACCTGGGACCTCTGGCTCCGGAGGCTGGCACTTAAAAGGAAATGTCCCACTAATTGATATCAATCTGGGACAGATGGGTATGGTTTTTATACCTATTGTCTAGTATATGGGACAATGGATTTATTGCATAATTTTGCTTTTACTATGTTAGATATTCGATTCCTCCATTCCACCATATTCTTGAACTCGTTATCTATACACATTCTGCTTGCCCGAATCTACACCTACTTAAGGAGACATCATTCTAGCACTTAGCTCTCTAGGCAATTATGCATAGGTTCCTGTAGTCAGGAGATCCTCTAGGAGATGTAGATTGACTTTACTCTCTGTAAGCCATGTCTTCAGTGGCTGGTGTTCATGTTATTTTGCTTTATAGAATGTGTTATCCTTAGCTTGACAATTTATATTATAAACCCTATGACACGTTATTCTAGCCTTACTTATGGTAGTAACACTGCTAGCTAAAACATTGTTTCCGACGACAATGTTTTCTAAGCTATTTGTAGACGCTTTCTCTATAGTGAATATGGTAGATGTAGATTGTTTTAGACTCAAAGTCTATCCTAAATATGATTCTTATATCGCCGACTCGAAGACGGAGAAAGCCTTCCCACTCCCCTTTAAGTCTGCGAATATCGAGCCTTCGGTAGGGCAGAACGCCGCGCTCTAGTGCATCTGCGAGCTCCCTTAGCTTTTCCTCAACATTTCTCCTCCTATCCTCGGGGAGGCTTTCTAGGAAGTGGATGGCTCTACGATGTATTCTTATCTGCCACTCCAATTCATGAACTCCTCCTCTCGGTAATCACTAGGCTTACCTGCAATCCTCTCTATCTCACGTTGCTCTTCCTCACCCACAACTGGTACTAGCTCAAGAAAAGCCTCGAGAAGAGCCCTTTTAACCTCCTCTCTCACAATCCTACGTAGCTCTTCAACTGTAATCGTCAAATCTAACACACCTCACGATAACTATATTCTTCCGGTATTTTAGCTCTTACCATAAAACCTCCAAAACAAAACTAAACCATGCTGGATTAGAGACTCGACAGAGGATTCCATAGTATCTTGTTTCTATGATTACAAAATATCCTCCCTTAAATAGCTTTTCCGAGCAATTCTGGGCTATTCTTCTACAAAATATACCATTATTCCTCTACATGATTTGAACAACACGTCTTGCCTCCTAGCATCTTGGTATAATTCCTTTTAATCACTTGAATACCCCTCTATAGCCCTAACAGACGAGTTGGTTCATTCACACTCCCTGCAAGCAATAAAGAGATATGAGCCACTCCCAAAGCTTAGAGTCTCAGCTAAATTATTGCCACAGGAAATGTTAATATAACATTGATATCAAGTATGGCTTAGATAAAGAGTTAGCAGTTATGGTGGCTAAGCTTAAAAATATTTAATATAATTTATTGCCTCTGACTAATTGTTTATGATCGCTTTTGCAAAGAAATACAATATTAAAATAGTTACAATAGACCAAGCAGTAAAGAAAACTGGTGAGGCTCCAACGGTTTTTATAGAAATATGAGTTGAGTAATGAGATCAGCGATTTGGCTAAGAATAACAGTAAAGAGCGAACACGTATATGAAGTAAGCCAAGAGC
>CAYXRT010000009.1:0-64090 GCA_964467535.1 uncultured Desulfurococcales archaeon | reverse complement strand
ATGCTCCAGCAATAATATTCATAGACGAAATAGATGCAATAGCACCAAAAAGAGAAGAGGTTGTAGGAGAAGTAGAAAAGAGAGTAGTTGCACAATTATTAACACTTCTCGATGGATTAAAGGAAAGAGGGAAAGTAATAGTTATTGGTGCTACTAATAGACCTGAAGCATTAGATCCTGCTCTTAGAAGACCAGGAAGATTCGATAGAGAAATAGAAATACCACCGCCAGACAAGAGAGCTAGGAAGGAGATATTACTAGTACATACAAGGAATATGCCATTAGCTGACGACGTAGACTTAGACAAAATATCTGAAATGACACATGGATACACAGGCGCCGACATAGCGGCATTAGCTAAGGAAGCAGCGATGGTTGCTTTAAGGAGGTTTATTAGAGAAAGAAGAATCGACCTTACCCAACCAATACCAGCCGAAAAGCTTAGAGAACTCAAAGTAACAATGAAGGACTTTATAGAGGCCATGAGATTTATACAGCCAAGCCTACTTAGAGAAATCTATGTTGAAGTACCTGAAGTACATTGGGAAGATATAGGAGGCTTAGAAGACGTGAAACAACAACTTAGAGAAGCTGTTGAATGGCCTTTAAGACATCCGGAAATATTTGATAAGATGGGTGTAAGACCTCCTAAAGGAATATTACTCTTTGGCCCACCAGGTACGGGTAAAACATTGTTAGCAAAAGCAGCAGCAACAGAAAGTGGTGCAAATTTCATAGCTGTCCGTGGACCAGAAATTCTAAGTAAATGGGTTGGAGAATCAGAAAAAGCTGTTAGACAAATATTCCGTAGAGCAAGGCAAGTAGCACCAGCAATAGTATTCTTTGATGAAATAGACTCTATAGCACCAGCAAGAGGCTACAGGCATGATACAAGCGGTGTAACAGACAGAATTGTGAACCAATTACTATCAGAAATGGATGGGATATTACCATTAACAAATGTTATAGTTATTGGTGCTACTAATAGACCCGATATTCTTGACCCAGCATTACTAAGACCAGGAAGATTTGATAGACTTATCTACGTACCACCACCAGATAAAGAAGCAAGACTACAAATATTTAGAATACACACAAGAAAAATGCCTCTAGACCCCGATGTTGATCTAGAAAAATTAGCTGAAATAACTGAAGGATATACAGGAGCCGATATCGAAGCTGTATGTAGAGAAGCAGCAATGATTGCTCTACGAGAAGAATTCAAAATAAGACCCGTAAAAATGGAACACTTCATTAAGGCTCTTAAAGCAATACCACCAAGCTTAACTAGAGAAGATATTGAGAGATATGAAAGGATAGCTAGAGAATTAAAGAGGATGGTTGTCTAAAGACAATAACATTCTTAAACATTAATTCTTAACAATCAAGTTTTTTAGATAAATCTACGTTATTGTCACAGGTATGGGCGATAGTGTGGCTGATGATAAGACAGTAAACATTAAAGCTGTTGTTGAAAAATACAGAGACTACGTACCAGCTAGTTATGTAAAAATGCTAAGGAAATTATCCAAGGACATAGAAAACGCCATAAAGGCTAAACATAGGAGATTACTAGTTATTTCTTCATCTGAACCATATATCCACGGAATACTAGCAGCAAGGACAATAATAACCTACGAGAAAAAGCTTAAGTCGCAAGGCGTAACAGATGAAATAAAGACTCTATACGTTTTTCACTCAGAGTTTTCAGATGCACGTATCAGAAAAGATGTATTTAAAGAAATAGTTAAAGATAAGTGTAGGAAAGTTAAATTAACAATTATAACTTATGAGGAAGGGGAAGCATATCTTGGAACAACGTTTAAAGTTCTTGTAATGGATTTAGTAAATGATCTAAGACCAAACGATCTGGGAAGACTTATAGGTATAATTGAAGGTGGCGGTCTTGTAATACTCTTAGTGCCGAAATGGAGTACATGGGATACATACCTTACATTATTTAAGAAGACGTTAACTATACCACAAAAGCCTAACCCTAGACACATATTCATATCATGGGTTAAAAGAAAACTCCTTGAGCATCCAGGAATATATATTTATGATGCTGATGAGAGAAAGGTGATAAAAGCTTCAGAGTTTAAGGGTAGTGAATATGTCCGTAAAGAACTTGTAATTCCTGAAAAGATAATATTCCCTAAAGAATTATACACGCTTGCATTAACGCAAGATCAGGTAGAAGTAATAAAGCTTATTGAGAACCTAATTGAAAGGCCTAGAAAGGGTACAAGAAAAACAATAGTTGTAACAGCTGATAGAGGCAGAGGTAAATCATGTGCAATAGGTATTGGATTAATAGGGTTAATTAATGAATTACTTAGAGTAAAACATAGAGTCAGAGTGCTAGTAACAGCTCCAAGAGCAACAAACATACAGTCACTAATGCAGCTAGCATTAAAGGCATGTGAAAAGCTAAAGTTGAAGACAAAGGTTATAAAGAAAGGAGGAAATATAATTGAAATACAAGGTGAGAGATTTAGCATAGAATACTGGGAACCAATAACAATACCAAAACTATCAGCAGACATTGTTGTAGTAGATGAGGCTGCTGGAATACACGTACCATTACTCCATTCAATATGGAATAGTCATAGAAGAACAGTATTTGCAACAACAATCCATGGCTATGAGGGGGCTGGTAGGGGTTTCTCAGTAAGATTTTTACAAAGGCTAAAGGAGGATCCTAATACAAAATTATATCTCTATGAAATGGAAGAGCCTATTAGATATGCTAAAGATGACCCCATAGAGATATGGCAATTTAAAACGTTATTACTTGATGCAGAGCCGGCTGAACTTAATGAAGAAGATATTAAAGCCATAGATCAAGGGAACTTGGAATATCTAGAACTAAAACCTGAAGTCCTATTCACACCTCAAGGAGAGGAATGTCTAAGGCAGCTTTTTGGAATATACGTGCTAGCACATTATAGAAATGAACCAGATGATTTAGGTATGTTAGCTGATGCTCCTCATCATATCATGCGAGCAGTAAGAGTACCCTCAGGTAAGATAGTTTGTGCAATACAATTAGCTGAAGAGGGACCTATACCTGATGATATGATAGATGATCTCTTAAGAGGGGGAAGAATTCCAGGAAATATCATACCTGATAGGTTTCTAAAACATATAAGAATAAGGGATTTCGGCAAGACCGTCGGGTTAAGAATAGTTAGAATAGCAACTCATCCTCAGGTCCAGGGAAGAGGCATTGGTAGTTTCGCATTGAAAAGAATATATGAGGAAGCGAAAAGAAAGGGTTATGATTGGATTGGAAGCGGTTTCGGAGTCAATGAACAGTTATTAAACTTTTGGTTAAAGAATGGATTCATACCAGTACATATGTCACCTGATCGAAATCCAGTTAGTGGAGAATACACAATATTGGTAATAAAGCCAATATCTAAGACAGTAGAAGAGATGACTAAAATAGCTAGTAGAGAATTCAAGTTAAAATTACTAAATAGCCTTCACGATGTTTATAGGGATCTTGAGACTCCGGTTGCATTAATGATTTTGAGGACGGGTGAAATAATTCAAGATGACTATAAACCCCAATTAACAAAAATACAAGTAGATAGATTATGGATATACTCGCATGGACCAATGACATATGAGGCAGCCTGTGATATAATGTACGAGCTTGCCAAGACGTATTGGATGACACCTCCCAATAAAAGACCTAAATTATCGAGAACAAAGGAATACATACTTGTAGCCAAGATTCTACAAGGTAAAAGCTGGGAACGTGTTGCTGATGAACTGAGAACGAGAAGAATTAACATCATTAATGAAGTAAAGGAAATAGCTAGAATAATGCTAAAACACTACTATGGGAAAACAGCTGAGACATTGCCTGGAGTAGATCTTAATGACTTATACTAGAATCCTCTGATTTCAGCCAATGCGTGACCTATAACTGGTAATATTAATTTCTCAAAAGCCATTTTGACAGCATGAGGTGAACCTGGTAAAGCTATCATCAATTTATTGTTAACTACAATAGCTGTTGCTCTAGAAAGCCATGCCCTAGCCCCTATTTCCTCAAAGGATAAATATCTAAATAACTCACCGAATCCAGGTAGCTCTGTTCCCTTGAATTCAAGCACTATATTAATTGTTTTATCTCGAGGATTAGGACCAGTACCACCAGTAATAATAATTACATCGGCTTTCTCTAACGCTCTTACTATAGCCTTCTTAATTTTATCTATATCATTAGGTACTATTTCGTGATGTACTAATTTATAGTTGTTTTCACTTAGAAGTTTACTTACCATAGGTGTTATTTCATCTCTCTTTAAACCATAGAAAACACTATCACTTGTAATTATTAAGCCAAACGATATCTCTTTAACTTTCTTCTCTATATGTGAAGACATGTTTACTCCAGTCCTGACCTATAGTATACGGTATATTAATATTCTTCGTCTTCGGTACTTTCTTCATCTAATATCGGTAATTCAGCTCTCTTCCGTTCTTCGGCTTCAAGCATTCTTAACATAACTCTTGCAGGTAGAGCGTAATCCTCTCTTCTTAATGAAGTAGGCTTCTTTAAAACTATTCCAACACCATTAATAATCTCTATCTCGTACATTCTATTATCATGTTCTGTATGCCTCATTTTCTCGATAATAACATATCTCTTTAATATGCCCTTAACAACTGCTCTCCTGAACCTTATTATCCCATCAGCTATATGTTCTATTCCAAAGCCGAAACCAAGACTTGTGGTTACAGCGTATTGAGATGTTAGTAGTGCTGTAAAATCCCATCTACTTAAAACTCTTTTGATATAGTAACTATATCTTCTAGCCATAGCGGGCTTGTCAAGCCAAAAAGCTGACATACTATCAATAACTAACCGTGCTCTACCATAACCTAAATGTCTCTTAGCCTCAGTAATTTTATTCACAAGCTCTTCAACATTCAATTCACGTATACTCCAAGGATCATCATGTCGACCCATAAGAGCATCTATAATTATTAGCTTACCTTCGTCAATAGCCTTTCTAAAATCCCATCCAAATTGTAATGCCTGTCTAATGATACTTTCCCTAGATTCTTCAGTCGTAACGTATATGTTGATATCACCTTCCTTAATACCTTGTGCAATGAAGTGTTGGCTAAATATGGTCTTACCAGTACCTGGTTCCCCTACAACAGCTACGAAAAATCCTCGAGGAATGCCACCTTGGATAAGTTTATCAAATGATGGTATTCCTGTAGATAGTCTCTCTATACTCATTGTAGTAAACATCTCCTCTTATCTTCGATGACTATAATAATTACTTAATCTAGATATAAATATGTATTGTCTCTAAATTATGACTATCTGGTACATTCTACTAGCAGGTTATTGACTTTGAGGCCTTTGCTAAATGCTATAATAGCGTTATATACGTATTCTGCGGTTTCTCTCATAGCCTCTTTAGTGTAACCAGCTATGTGAGGGGTAAAGATAACATTGTTTAACTCTAATAATGGATGATTTGGTGGAAGGGGTTCTTCTTCGAAGACGTCAAGAAGTGCCGCCTTAATCCATTTTTCCCTAAGAGCTTTTATTAAGGCTTGAGTATCAACTATCCTACCACGACTAACATTAACTAGAATGGTGTGAGGTTTCATAAGCCTTAGTTTTTCCTCATTAATAAAGTGATGGGTTTCCTTAGTATATGCTAGACAAATGACAATTATATCACTCCTATATAATAATTCCTCCAACGGAACGTAGTTTATTTGTAGTGCGTGTTCTACTTCGGGTTTTCTTCTACGGCTCCAATATATTACTTTAGCTCCTAGAAGCTTAAATATACGTGCAACTTCAGAGCCTACTCGTCCTAAGCCTATAATTCCAATGACTTTGGTATTAAGGCTTGTTGATAAGAATTCCCTGGGAATTAGTCCTTTAATCCACTTTCCGGACTTTACGTACTCATGACCTTTAATTATGTTTCTTAGAAAGGCTAATACTAATGCAAGTACATGTTCGGCAACAGCTTTTGCGATAAAGTCTGGAGCATTAGCAACACAAATATTCCTTTTAGAGCATTCTTCTAAATCTACATTCTCATAACCACTACCGAATATTTGGATGAACTTAAGTTTAGGTGCACGGTTTAATAACTCTTTGTCAACGACCGTTATGGGATTGGCGACTAGTATATCAGAATCAGCTAACTCCTTATACAGCCATTCTCTAGAGGCTCTAACACCATTATACATTGCTACCCGGAATTCTAAGGATTCAAGTCTATCAATTATATCACGGTAAATTCTAAAAGCAAATACAACTTTTAAACCACTCATCGCCTGCTACCGTAGGATATAATCCTAGAGGAGATAAAACATCTTTATTCTAAAACAATGAGTATGTCTCCAGCATTAAATGAATCACCCGGTTTAACCCTAACCTCCTTTACTATGCCATCTCTAGGTGAATATAATTCCAGCACCATCTTCATAGATTCGAAGGTTAATACAACTGTTTTAACTGTAACTTTATCTCCAGGCTTAACGTAAACATTGAGTACCTTACCAGGTACTGGTGCTTTAATAACATTCATTTCTTCTAAAGGAGTGGGTCTAGATGGCTTAGATAATTCTACTCTAGGTTTAAATTCAGGTTTAATGACAGAAGTGCTTGGTGCACTAGTTTTAGATGAAGCAATTGTTGTAGTTGTTGTAGGAATAGATACTGATTGTGTAATTGAAGGTTTTGTAGTTTCACTTATTACCATAACCTCTATTTCACGACCATTTACTTCAACTTTAAACTTCTCAGGACTTATTTCATAAACCTTAACATCATATACTTTATCGCCTATCCTGACTTTGTATTTACGTTTAGCAAGTGCCATGGATATGGTCCCTCTCTCCTATATTGTCCTTTGTCTTTATTATCTAGTTAGTTTAAAATCTCCAATGAGACTAATAAAAACAAAGTATTTAAAAGAACATGGAGGTAGTAGATCATCGAATCAGCCATGATCTCCAGTAATTTACAAATAGTAGAGTCCATGCTAGCTAAAGCGCTTGACGCAATAATCAACGAAGATTATGGTGTTAAGGAAACATTAATTACACTTTATAAAGAAGCTATAAGACCTAAGATTCATGATTTGAAGGGAATAGCTACGAAAAGACTTTACATAATACCTAAAACCAAAGACACTATAAGTATTGTGACGAGATGTATTGATCTGAGCATAAATAGTAAACAAATAATACTATTTTCGACATCTATTTATGATCCATTAAATGAAGTAGTCTATGAGTATCCACGTATGAATAGCTCCCTAGGAGGCTATGCGCCCTCATTTATAGCATTGAGATCTCAAGATGACAATTTACTATTATCAAAATTCTTAGTACATGTACCACACAGGATATCCATTCATAGTCTTGAATACATATTACAATTCATGGTGCTAAATATATGGTTAAACAATGCAATGAGGACTACAGAAACATTATCTGTTATTACAGATACACCAATATTAACACTAGGTGATGAACATTTTCTTAAACTAAAACTAGATTTATTGAAGCAACTAAGTAGTAAAAACATAACACTCATATCTGTTAATAACAGACTTTCAATATCCCAACCAATTATGAGTCAAGGGAAAAGCGCCTTGGATGACATAAGTGTGATTACAAGTGAGATAGGAAAAGTAAATGAACCCATATCAATAGGTCCGATAAGTGTTAAGTGCAACGGATCTATAATATATGTATCATATATCATCATACCCATTTCAAATAGTCGAAATGCATTTAAATACCTTGTATTTAGGCTAGAGACGCTGAAAGAGGCATATGATGCAATCGTAGAAGAGTTAGGCAGTCTTCATTTAGAGTCATGGCTTGCAACGAATTATTTAATTGAAGGGTTTAGATTCATTAAAGTACCGAAAGATAATGTGTATAGAGTTCTTAAGAAGTTGATATTAATGCTTAGAACCAAAGTAGAAGAGAAGGGTTTAACTTTTACATGCGATAGTCTATATGTATTATCCCAAATAAAGGATTTAGAGAACTACATGTACAGTATTTTGTAAATGTAATTTTAATGACTTTTTAGAGCTAGTAAATGGGGTAACTGCTTGAAACATATATGCACATCACATGTAGGAAGTTTCCCACTAGAGTATAGTGAAGAAAGGGAGTTAAAGGTATTTAACGATATGATTGATATCGGTCTGGATTACCCGCCTGTTCCTCAACTTAGAAGCTTTATAGACATGTTTCTAGAACCACTAGCAAGACAGGCATTACTTCGTAAATCAAGGGGATTATACATAGCTGTTAAAAATATTAGTATAGAGTCTATGATCATTGACCTGCCTGAATACAAATTGATATCAAATATAATACCCAAGATTAAGGGTAAGGTAAAGGAAGTAAGAGCATGTATTACTGGACCTTTTACATTGGCATCATATATATTCTACAGTGAAAGTATTCCAAGCATAGACATTATGAATAGTATGTTAAGGGACAAGGAATATGTCTTATCATTCCTTACATCATATGTTGCTAGAATAGTAGAAGAAGTATCCAAACTAGGCTATAATTACATTAACATTGATGAACCGGTGTTATCGGTTATAATTGGTACTAGAAGACTATTATTCAATTACACAATTGAGGAAATCACAAACGCTCTCGACATGTTATTTGAAAGAGCTAAGCATGTAAAGATTAGGGGAATACATGTATGTGCTAGATTACCTAAACTATTAAAGGAGGTGCTACTTAGAACAAATAACATAAACTTATTAGACCACGAACATTATGACAATAGAAAGAACTTTGAATTTTACTCATATGAAGACTTAGATTCAAGTGGTAAGTATATAGCTGTTGGTGTAATTTCTTCGAAGAAGCCTATTGTTGAAAATATTAATGAGATTAAAAGTCTAATAATTAAGAGCTGGAACCTGTATAGAGATAGATTACTAATGGTCAAACCTGACTGTGGATTCAGAGGATTGAGAGGAGTCTTGGGTGATGAATTTAAAGAATACGAATTATGTCTAAGGAAGCTTAAAGTACTTGTTGAAGCTGTTAGGCAAGTACGTGAGGAATTCTGAGTAGAGGCTAAAGGTCTTGGCATTCACAATAACTAAAGTACTTATTCTCATAAATGTAGTATTTTATGCCTTATGTACTATAATGCACGGAGGAAACCTATACTCGCTTTCAAGAGAAGCGATAGTCTTGTATGCTTTTCACCCTATTCGGGTATTATTCTTTGGCGAATATTATAGACTGATTACATCGTTCTTCATTCATGCAAATATATTCCACTTATTTTTTAATATGTATGCCTTATACATACTTGGGACGATAGTTGAGGGATACTGTGGAGCTATGAATATGTTAATCCTATATATGATTGCTGGGCTTTTTGGCAATATAGCTAGTATACTTATTTTAGCCTACTCCCTAGGTTCATCAGCAGCTATTTTCAGTTTATTAAGTCTATTGGTAATTTACGAAAGAAGAGCATATGGAAAATTAGGTTCTATGGCTGCACTGCTTCTACTTGCTCTCATAGTTAGTAATATGTTAGCCCCTGGCCAAGTCAATAATCTAGCTCATATAGCTGGTGTAGCTGTAGGGGTTGTGTACGGCTATTTAATTAAGTTTAGACATCTATCTAGATTCTAATGAAGAATAGGGACATATTCTTGAATATTTACATAAATAACATTTACTTTTTGAAGGATTGGGTCTAGGCTCTCTTAGCATTTCCCAATAGCTAAGTAGATAATTTATTAATTCTTCGGCTTCCTTACTATTGTATACTCTAACTGCTATGCGGACATTATGCTTTTCCTTTATACTTATCCTTTCCCTTTTAACAATGCTTTTACTTATCGATGGAATGAGTTCTAATAATCCTTCAAGATCCTTAGCTATAATAATTACGTATTTTAAGTCATTGATCTTAAACCCTAGTTTTTCGAGTAAAGCACCATAAATTAACCCTCTAGCTTCATCTTCAGGATATATCTTAAGGCTTCGACTTTTCCTTATCCTTAAAATAATCTTAGGGTTATATCTTTCAAAAAATATCGCATCCGGAGATCCAATTACGGGTATTTCTCTAATAGGGGCTATTAAAGGTAACTTGACATAAAAATTACCATTAGTAGCCTTAGCTTTCTTCTCAGCATTAAGATATATATCAAGCATTTTTCTAATGATATATCTCCTCTTATATTCAGGTTCAACTCCTTGAGAGTAAGTATAATGTAATTTAAGTTCGCAATATAATTGTTGAATGAGTTCGGATACCCTTAAAAAGCCTAAACCGAATCTGAGCGGTTTATTGGCTCTTAGTATTCCTTCATTTAATTCTTTCAGGTAATTTTTTAGTCTAGTAAATCCCTTTTCCATTATAAGAACCATTACATTAGCTCTGAATAAAGGTTTATGAATTCTTCCCTGATTTCAATGAACTTCTCTCCAAGTTTAAGCATTCTCTCTCTGATGTTTTCTAATTTTTCTAGTTCACTAACTAATTGGGCAGCTTTTAGTAGAGTTAGGTTAGCTAGAGCTTCTATTAACTTAATTTTACGGAGCACTCTCCTTTCTCTTAATGTAGCTATCATGTAGTTTATTGTTATTTTTGCCCAAAGTTCGTCACTTATGTTGAGTTCTTCAGGTTTTGTTATAGAGAACTGTCTTAATATATCACTTGCAATTTCTCCTAGTATTACACTATGAATAGACGCATATCTATTCAAATAATTTTTAGCTTCACTGATCATTTCCTCAGCGTTAATCCTAGGTTTTACCCTATTCTCTAATGTCCTCTTAGCTACATATACCTCAGTAGGATAAGAAAGCTTAACTTTAATTTTCAGCCAAGAATCTTCAAATTCATATAGCATATTAAACAGAGGTAGAAGCTCTTTCACGTACATATTTAAGTCTTTTTTATAATATTCTTCATATTCTATGTCAGGTGAGGGCATATGGGTCAAGGCTATATCAATACCATTACTTAATGCTATTAACATTAATATACTACCTAGATTGAAGTTACATGTAACCATATTAGCATAATCGTATTCATTAATTAGCTTAACTACATCCAACCCTAGACTAAAATCTAATGGAAATGTGAATGTAATGTTCAATCCATACAACATAAGCATTAGAGGGTATGTTATAAGGCTATAAGCGGGATAATAGCATGGATTTACTTTAAAGTATAAGGGAAGGATGAATCCGTGAATTAAGGTCGGAGCAGCTATTCCTCCAACAATGTCTTCATTTAATCTCCTATTATCTCCGTTAATTATAACTATTGACTTAGGTAAATTAATTGCAGCGACTCTTACTATCTTAAATAGGAATTCATTAACTATATTACTTGTAATATTATAATTCTTAACGACATGACTCTTCTCTATACTTAATGGTCTATCACTGGCATTAACTATTACTATTTCATAGTCTTTACCGGAGAGATAGCTCTCCATACCACTTTTTATAGCTTCAATGACTTCATTTATTTTGCGATGTTTAGTTAGATAAGCTATTATCACTATATCAGAATTCAACTTCCTACACCATAGTATAATTACTATGCCTAAAGATTTAAAATAGTAATTGTTAAATGTTTCGCTAATGAAATTTCATTTAAAATTTATTAAATTAACCTAAATCAGGAATGTATGTAATACATGCAGTTGATTTTTTAAATTCATTAAGTAAGTTAAACCTTACATTTGAGGCGAAATCTTGACGTTGGTTAAAACCGAAGAGTCCTCAATAGCAGATAAATATGTAACATTGGATCATGAAGACTTTATATTGGACTTAGCTGAAGATATCGTTAGATTAGTTACTATGATAAATGTATTAGAGCACCTAGGTATAGAGTGCAAGGAGCTTAAGTTAAGCTTAAATAATTACATAAGTAGATGGTTATCATTATTTATTGGTATTCCTTATACCAGTAAGATATCAAAGTATATTGAAGGGGTCGTGGTTAAGCCTCTCTGGACTATAATTGATGATATAGGCGAAGATGCTTTCTATGAATTACTTGTAAAACTATACACATATTATGAACTATACGAAGTAGGAGAAGTAAATGAGGATACGATTAAAGACCTAGAAAACATCCTATATATCATGTGGAGTAAGCTAGCTTCTAAACAAATTAACTTAAAAGTAGAGTTAAATAATATGAATATGGCAATTATGCTGATACTTTACGTCCTTTCATTAAGTACGATAAATTATACGACATGACTATACTTTACCCCTTACTACAATAATATTTTAATGAGGTGAGCTATTTGGACCTTCCTATGGCAAAGATAGAAATTATCGACGTTGACGGAAGGAGAGCAATAGGTGTAAAGATAGAACTAGGTAAAGCACCATTGCTCGTGATTAGAGGTGAAAAAGGATACTTGATGTGCGGTTACCTAAATATCGAAGTTGCTGAAAGACTAGGCGATGCAGCTGCTGTTATAACTGGTGTTAAGGACTTTAAGGATATGTTAACAAAAGAGGTTAAGTATGTGACATCAAAGGCTAGGGAATTGGGAGTAAATGAAGGCATGAAAGGATATGAAGCTCTTAAGAAATTAATGTAATGACAATGGAGGAAGCACTGCTAGACCTTCATATACATACCATATACTCTGATGGACTAGCAACTCCCAACGAAGTAATAAAATACGCTAAGATAAGAGGATTAAGGGTAATCTCTATAACCGACCACAACAGTATTGCGGCATATAACGCAATTGATAAGAGTAATGATATATTGATAATATATGGAGTAGAACTTGACACGCCTCAAGGCCATTTATTAGTGTATATGGATAGTCTCGATCCGAATGTACTTAGTATCACACATGTTGAAGACCTCTTAGATTATATTAAACAGAATGATTATCTCACATCTATAGCTCATCCTTATGGAAAATTTCTCATTATGCCATTCAACATTATAAAAAGTGACTTAATTAACAATATCGATGCTATTGAAGTAATAAATGGTAGGTTGCCTTTTATTAGTAACTTAAAGGCGTATAAACTAGCGATAAAAATTTCAAAGAACATTACTGGTGGTAGTGATGCTCATTTATTAAGTGAAGTAGGTAGAGTTGGATTAATATGTTATGAGAATATTGAAACATATGACGATCTTATTAGTGCTATTAAGCATGGACGTGTAAAGGTATATGGCACTACAAGAAGCCATAGAATTATATGGAATATAATTAAATCAAATATTTTAAGAATAACGCGTAGCCTAGCTTACTAACTTGAGAACTGCTATAAAGAACCCGCCTGTGTCATGAATATGTGGAAATGTCCTACAATAGAATTCACTATACTTATAACCTCTATAACCTGGGCAACAGCTAATTTCAGGTTTAATAAGTCTAACACAATTTTTGCTTAGTACTGATCCAACTACCTCTTCGCCTTCATCTGGCAGAAGAGAGCATGTAGCATACACTACTACATCACCTAGATTAATGGCATTAGATAATAATTGTTTCTGTACATTAGAGTAGTATTTAACTCTGCCGGGGTTCTTTATATGAACTTTTATTGCTGGATCTTTAAATATCACACCGCTGGATGTACACGGGGCATCAACAAGTACTTTATCAGCTTTTCTTAATGCTGAGAAATTTCTTGAATCCGCTAAAATAATATCGACTTTGTCTAGATTAACATTGTAAACCTTAAGCAACTTTCTTAGTGCTTTAATACGCTTACGAGAAATATCTACAGCTATTACCCTAGCTTTATTTTCCGTTAATTGCATTATAAGAGAAGTCTTTACTCCAGGAGCAGCACAAATATCGTAGATTAGTTCATCATGCTCAGGCTTCAACGCTTCAACGACTAGTGCACTAGCTTTATCTTGAGTAATAATATATCCTTCACGAAGTAGTTCTAGTGTATATATGGGTTTCTTATAGTTTAGTACCTTTAACATGTAGCTTAGTTCTCTATCCTCTTCAACTTCAACTCCATTAGCTTCAAGAAGTTTAATAGCTTTATCGATATCTATTTTAAGCGTATTAACTCTAATCCAAATAGTTTCGCTATTTAATTTTTCTAATAACTTACAGAGTTCTTCTTGATCAAAAAACCTAGATAATTTGTCAACGAACCATGAAGGGTAGGAGTAGTATAATGCCAAATTAATATATTTCGGTAACTTAAGTTCATCTATGTTAATGTTCATTCTCTTTATCAATTTTTTCTTATATTTCTCTAATATTTTGGCATTACCGATAATTTTGTCACCATATAATATCATCCATAATTTAATACAACGCTTATAACCATAGATTGCTCCATAGACTCTCTCTTCAAGATATCTTAATTTATAGTAATTTAGCACAACATCTCTCAATACTTCATAAAAGGGTCTTAGACTATAGCCTTTAACTCGTTTTTCCATTTTTCTTAGAGTTTTCTGGAATGCTTTATCAAGCGAAATATGGTACTTATCAATGAAATAGAGAGCTGTAGATACAAAGTCTATTATTAAGTCTATGTACCTGCTCATATCCACATACCTTAACCTTAAGCTGAGTTATTCTAGCTTACAGAAAACTTAAATAACACCTGGATATTATGCCATGATAGAATGGTGTAGATAAATTGGACATCGTAGTGGTTAAGGACTTAGTCAAATACTATGGGAAGCTAAAAGCACTTGACTCAATATCATTCACCATTAGTAAAGGAGAAATTTTTGGTCTTATAGGACCTAATGGTGCAGGTAAAACAACAACACTTAGAATAATTGCAACACTCCTAAAACCGACGAGCGGTAAAGTTATTGTAGCTGGATATGATGTAGTAAAGGAACCTGACAAGGTACGAAGAATAATAAGCTACTTGCCTGAGGAGGCAGGTGCCTATAGAAATCTAAGTGGTCAAGAATATCTTAACTTTATGGCTCGGTTATATGCTAAAAGTAAAAAAGATGCTGAAGAGATGGTTGAAGATGCCATCAAAATAGCTGGTTTAGGTAATAGAATAGACGATAAAATTAAGACGTACAGTAAGGGGATGAAGAGAAGGCTTCTTGTAGCAAGAACATTAATGGTTAAGCCTATGCTAGCAATATTAGATGAACCTACAGCTGGATTAGATGTAGTACATGCACTACATGTTAGGAAAATAATAAAGGAATATGCTAGGAAATATGGTGTAACGATACTTGCTTCAAGTCACAATATGCTTGAAGTGGAGTATATGTGCGATAGAATAGCGCTTATCCATAAAGGTAAAATTATTGATGAAGGTAAACCTCAAGAGTTGAAGAAAAAGTACGGAGCTCAAAACCTTGAAGAAGTATTTGAAATAGCTGTTAAACGTGGAAGTGCGTGATACCATGAGCCATTTAACGGATTTAATTAAAAAAGAAGTTAAGGATCTACTTAGAGAACCTCACATATTAATATTCGCAATATTATTACCAGCGGTAATGTATATTGTCATGGGAGTTGTAATAACAGGGGCTATGGAATCAGCACTAGAACAGGCTACAACTACAGGCACTAAGGTAGCAGTTATTAACTTCGATAAAGGAATTTTCTCGATACTGTTTATCAAATTTTTGGAGCAAATGCCTCAATCCAATGTAACCATACTTAATACTACGAACATACACGCAGCATTGAAGTTTCTAGAAGGACAAAACATAAGAACATTAATAATAATACCTAAGGACTTTAGTAACAATATTAGTAGTGGCACACCAACTTATATAAGATCGATTAGCATTATCAAAGAACTATCATTATCCTCCATTATGGGGGCAAACATCATTAGCGGAGTTATTCAGGCTTTCTCAAAAACACTACTAACTACTATTGTTAAAGAATTCAATATCCAAATGAAGCCTGAATTTATAATACAGCCTATTAAATCCATAAGCGACGTGTATATCCGTAATAAGTTTATTCCAAGCGAAATACTTAGTAACGCATTTGGAATGATATTCTCAATAGTTTTCGTACCATTAATAGTAATAGGATATGTAGCAAGTATTTCAGCAACATCAATGGGTATTGAAAAAGAAGAAAAGACATTAGAAGTATTATTGACGTTACCAGTAAATAGAATTGAAATACTCATAAGCAAACTCACAGGGAGTTTTATAATATCATTATTAGCTTCAGTAAGTGCTGGTATAGGATTTTGGTTCTATATCACTAAAATAATGAGTGTAAAAACTAAGCCGTTAATTAGTGAAATAGCAGAATCCTCAATCACATCTAGAGGACTATTTGAAATAGTAAGCTTAAATGAATTGACATTAATTATACCAGCCCTTCTCTTAACAATTCTGCTAGTCGCTGTAATAGGATTTATTGCTGGAGCATTATCCCAAAATGTTAGATCAGCGCAATCAATAGCAGGTTTTATATGGATACCATTATTTCTTGTGATATTCCCATTAGCATATCTTGAGCTAGCCTCCTTAGACCTTACATCGAAGATGATAATAGCTATTATTCCCTTCTCTTCACCAATAATAGCGATAAAGGTCATGTTCTCTAATGAGTATTATGTCCTCATGGCATCTCTCCTAGCAACAGTAGCGTATCTTGTAATACTGTTATTCTTAGCTACAAAACTATTAAGTTCTGAAAGATTATTGCTTGGAATTAAGTGGAGGAGAAAGTTTTAACCCACAAACCTCCAAGTATCTCGTCATGCCATCTATATAAAGCATACGCATAGCTCGAAGCATACAAGGCTATAAAGGATGACGTATATACTAAGCCTCTCAACATTAATATAACTATGAACAACAATAATGCTATGAAGATTAGAAGTTCATAAGGGGGATATGTTTCAAGGATCTGCCTAGCATACTTTCCCTTAGGAGTTACTCTTCGTTTAATCTTTAATCCAAATATGCCTTTAATTAAAGCTATCGATATATAAGGTGATTGTGATATCAATAAACCAGTATTTCTACCGGACAAAACTAAGGACCTATACTTTGAAATACCTCTTGTACTTAAACAATGATTAAACGCTATGCCATTAATTATAAGTGATGCTAGCCATATAGATAGAGACACAAGACTATATCCAATTACATCAACTTCTAAAACGGCTGCAGTTAAGGAGAGTAAGATAACACCAATAAATGTTGTTAGTACTGGTAGGTATTGAAGAGGATAATGTGTAAGTAATATCTTACCGTACCATGGTATAGGGGCCTTGAGAAGGTATCTAATTCTCTTTCTTAATAATTCGATAGCTCCATAAGACCATTTATATTGTTGAATTCTATAGGCATATAATGTTGGCGGTACCTCGACATATACTTCACATTCATCAAGATAAATTATACGGTATCCTTTACTAATTATTCTAATACCAATTTCAAGATCTTCCATTAGTAGATCCTCGCACCAGCCACCCAACTCTTCTAGAGTCTCCTTTCTATATAATGTACCCGTGCCTAGTGTGTAAACAGGTATACGTATTTTAGACCATGCTCTGAATGAGGCATCGACTATAAATTCCATGGAGTAAGCTAATCCTTCAGCTATTCTAGTATTTTTATTAAGAGCTTTCCATCTACCAACAACTGCTGCTACATTATAATCTGATTCCAGTATTCTCACGGCCTTATTGATAAATTCCTTATTAACTACTGAGTCTATGTCCATAACCAATACGTATTTACCTCTACAATACTTTAATCCATAGTTTAGGGCACCTGCTTTACCACCTTTTCCTTCGGATCTATTTAAGAGTACTACCTGTAACTTCAATTCTTCAGACATAGACTTCACTATCTTATTAATACGAGTAGCAATATCAATAGGATCGTCTGAAACCATTATGATTTCTAACTTATCTCTAGGCCAATTCACTTTAGAAATTCCATTAATGAATCTTCTGATTAATTCTAGAGGCTCATTTTTAAATGCAACAAGTATAGACACAAGAGGTCTTTTGACTATTCCTCTTTCATTGAATGTACTTTTTCCATTTAGGGAAATGAAGTAAGAGAATGATTGAAGTAGTAGTATGAGTGATGGTATTATGAATAATAACGAACAAATCAATGGATTTAATATAATTGTTAAGCTCACTAAATTCACCTTTAACATAGGCTTATTATAACATATGACTGTGGTTATTTCCTAGGAAGATCTTTAAGTGTACAGGTTTATATATTAAGTAATGGGATAAATAACTTCATGGACGCATAGTGATGAATATAAAGAGCCTATTAACTTCATGTAGTAACACAGCATATAAGTTATATGAGATCGTGGAGCCTATTGTTAAGTCACTTGTCTCCATAAATGTTAAATGGAGGCATTACCAGCCATACACAATAGCGAAGCTTATGAGGTCACTACTTTACAGCAATGAAAAATACATAGCATTAAATAGTCCTACTGGTAGTGGAAAGACCTTAATGATACTTACATCAACACTGCCATTAATAGAAGAAGGAGATTTAAAGCTTATAATATCTGTAAGGACTAGAAATCAAATGAATGTCTATGTAAGAGAATTAAAGAGATACTTTAAGGGGAAGAAGTTTAGTGTCTTAATTGCGAAGAAGGATTCTTGTCCCATGTATGGGGATAGACTTGAAGGTATTGATATTGATTGTAGGATATGTCCTCTTAGGAATAAAGTTAATGAAAGAGTAATCTTTAACAATTTGATAGCATATGACGATGTACAATCAGCTATTAAGAAAACATTTACAACCATACCACCCATATGCCCATATCATTCAATGAAGAAGGCCTTAGAAAGCTCAGAGATAATAATTGTATCGTATCCTTACATTTTTGATAAAAGGATTAGAGAAGCAACAATAGCATCACTTCTTGAAAAATCCATTCTAGTAGTAGATGAAGCACATAATATAGATAAGCTACCTGAAATGATGAGCATTATAATAACTAGAGGCATTCTTGAGCAAGCATTACGCCAAGTAAATAAGTATATTAAGGAGAGTAAGAGCGCAATTGAAATACTCGGTAAGTTAAAGGAAAAGCTAGTACCATTAATGCAAGAAGCTAAGTCAGAACAATTAGAGGAAGTTAAAATAGATGACTTCATTACAGATGATGAAATGTTTATCCTAGAAGACTCTATGCTGGATATACAACAAAGCATGTTGTTAAGTGAGGAGTTAGAAACGAATTGGGTTAGAAGAGTAGTCGAATTTGTTAAAGCAGTTCATGTAGATAAATTTAAGGTGTATAGGGGAAAATTTGAGGACATAAATTATCTTGTAGCTAAGCCTATAGAACCTAAACAGCTACTAGACATATTGACTCTTCCTCAAAAAGTAGTGTTCATGAGCGGTACATTACCTAGAAGGGAATATTTAGAAGCTTCGTGGGGTGTTACTGTAAATTATATTGATGTTGAGGAAGAATACGGGCCTGTCTTCCCTCATTCATTTAAGAAATGGATATTGGTACTAGATGTCTCTAGTAGATATACCGAGAGATCTCATGTTATGGTGAAAAAGTATTGTAAGTTAATATCTAAGATATATGAAACTACGTCAAAACATATTCTAGTTGTTGCACCTAGCTATGTTGAACTAGAGAAGTTGAGAAGTGGGCTAGAATATAGTTATCCCATTTTCGTTGAAAGTAGAAAATCCACATTAGATGAAGTATCAAAATTCATTAGACATCATAATAAGTCGATAATTCTTGCCGTATCCATGGGTAAGCTTGTAGAGGGTATAGAGTTTACAGATAAAGAAGGTAAGAGTCTCGTCAATACAATAATTTTTGCGGGACTGCCATATCCTAAACCCGATGATTATCTTAAACTAAGGCTTAGGCTGTTAGCTAAAAACCTTAATGTAGATTACTTCACGGCACTAAAATATTATACGGCTATATCAATTAATCAGGCTATAGGAAGGCTTATTAGAAGGGATGGCGACAAAGCCTTGGTAGTATTAGGTGACAAAAGATTCAAGGAGCCCATCTGGTTTAAGCTCTTAGGTATAAACATGAAGCATATGTTTTATACAACAACTAACAATATAGATATAGCCGTTAAACGTATATGGATGCGATTGTGATGATCTCATATTACTTTATTAACTTTTCAGCATTTAAAGTCTCTCCAAATTAAGGATAGTATGGTGCCTATAGAGTGAGCGGATTAGTGTTCCCTGCAAAGGAGCGGGAGGTGTATGTACCTGATACAAGTGTTCTAATTGAAGGGGTAGTTAGTAAACTCATTGAGCAAGGAGTTATTAGGGGTAAGATAATTATTCATAAAGCTGTTCTAGCTGAACTTGAACATCAAGCTAATGAGGGTAAGGTTACGGGCTTCACGGGTTTAGAAGAAATAGCTAAGCTTAGGGAAATGGAGGCTAAGGGCTTAGTAATTATTGAAATAGCTGGTGAAAGACCTAGACCCTCAGACATTAAATATGCCGAAACAGGTACAATTGATGCTCTTATAAGAGATTTCGCGTACGAAGTGGGAGCCACTCTTGTTACTGGTGATAAAGTACAGGCAGCAGTAGCTAGAGCTATAGGTATGAAAGTCCTATATATACCTCCATCAACTAAGGAAAAGCTCTTGGTAGACGAATTATTTGATGATAAAACTATGAGTGTTCACCTTAAGGAAGGCGTTCCGCCGAAAGCTAAGAAGGGTACTCCTGGTTATTGGACGTATGAAAATATAGGTAATAGACCCTTGAGCAGAGAAGAAATCGAGGGAATAGCTAGAGAAATAATTGAAGCTGCAAAGAGGAGAAGAGATGGATTTATAGAAATTGATAGAAAAGGCTCAACAATAGTACAGTTAGGAGACTATAGAATAATCATAGTCAGACCTCCATTAAGTGATGGATGGGAAATAACTATAGTTAGACCATTAGTAAAACTTAAGTTAGAAGATTATAACTTACCTCCAAAGCTAATGAAGAGACTTGAGGAAAAAGCTGAAGGAATTCTCATAGCCGGAGCACCAGGTATGGGTAAGACCACATTCGCGCAAGCACTAGCAGAATACTACATGAGGAAAGGTAAAGTAGTAAAAACACTTGAATCTCCAAGAGACATGAGATTACCAGCAGAAGTCACCCAGTTATCTAAAGCTTATGGTACTAGTGAAGAATTACATGACATATTATTATTAAGTAGACCTGATTATACTGTGTTTGACGAAATGAGAGATGATGCGGACTTTAATTTATATGTAGATCTTAGACTTGCAGGAATAGGAATGATAGGTGTAGTACACGCTACATCACCTATAGATGCTATCCAAAGATTCTTAAGGAGGGTAGAGTTAGGTATGATACCAAGTATTATAGATACAGTAATATTCATTGAATATGGAAAAGTAACTAAGGTTTATGTTCTCAGCATGACAGTTAAATTACCAACAGGATTGAAGGAAGCAGAGCTTGCTAGACCGGTTGTTGAAATAAGAGACTTTCTAACAGGAGAATTAGAATATGAAATATACACCTTCGGAGAGCAAACAATGGTTGTTCCTGTCAAGAAGATTAGACCATCATTAATAGAAACGAAAATTAGAAGAGAACTTGAAAAAGTAATATCAATACCGGGAATGGACATACTTATACAAGGAAATAACGTCATATTAAGTATACCGAATGAATATGCTAATGCCATTAATAGGAGAATATTAAAGAAGATCAAGAAATTAGAGAGAAGCTTAGGAGTAAGTATAAGGCTTAGGTTCCTTTAGCAAACCCTTTAATTCAATTAATGCAGAACCGCAAATAATACATATTTTGAAATGTGGATCTCTGTATACGAATCTACATGTAGGACAATATTTTACATGCTCAGGCACATATAATCACCTTGGCTCTTCTCATGTGACTTAAACTTTCTATGACTTTTTATTTATTTAGATATTTAAGTAAACTCTCCTTTCGTGTTAATCTAATTAAGTCGTTAATATTTAATCCTTTTTCAACAAGCTCCTTAGTAATCTTATAATTTCCTGAAGAGGTTGCCTCAAGTCTATCTATTGGTATAAACCTCCAGTTGGTTGCTCCAAGATACTTAACAGCTATGAAACCTAAGCCGCCTGCTCTATAACAGAATTCTATTAGTTTATTTACCTTTTCTTTATTAATGTAAATGGGTTCAAGCTTGCTTCGTACCTTAACTTCAAATACAAGGATTACCCCGTTCTTTAAGGCTATAAGATCAGGATATATAATCCTTTTAGCTTTACTACCGCTGGCGGGGGCACGGAGACATGCAAAGCCCTTTTTCCACAGTAATCGAATTAACTCACGTTCGTACTGAAATCCCTTCCTTCTTATACTAGGCTTATCTGCCAATTAAGACCCCTTAACATTCTTATTGTCTTACTATCTCGAGTAACCTGCTTCTAGCTCTTAATATCTCAACTGATGCTCGTTCTAGTTCTTTTTCAATACCTATGTTGAATCTTTTACTATATATCACTTTCTTACTAACTATTACAGTATCGATAGGTGTTAATTCGGGGGCATAAATTATAAACTCCATAAGGTTATTTTCGTTTACAATACTTTTGATCTCGTTTGCTACATTGAGAATGACTATATCAGGACTTGTTCCCTCATCTATTATATTGTCTACATTAAATAGCTTTGCACCATTTACTGCTAGAAACCTATAAACATCCCATGCAGTTACTTCAGCTGACCAATATTGTTGTCGTAATTGTAAAACAGAGTCCTTAGCTACTCTACGTAAATTAACTTCATAACTAGGATTGAAACCATCAGTACCTAATGTAACCTTAACACCAACTTTATCTAGTTCAGCTACAGGGGCAACACTGCCAGTATAAAGCAAGGCATTTGAAGTAGGACAATGTGCTATAAAACATTTCCTGTGCCTTAATAGCTCTATTTCACTATAAGTTATCCAACATAAGTGAACTAATAAGGCATTATTTGTTAAATTGTATTCATCAAGCAATTGTATCGGTAACCTCCTATACTTCAACCAAATCTTATAGACTTCGTCTCTTGTCTCACTTACATGTATATGAAGTTTGATCCAAGGTATATGATTTCTAATTTCATTAACAACATCTTTCATGATCTCAGGTTTAACACCGTAAAGGCTATGCATATTAATTATAGGCTTAAATAACTCATAATCAACACGATTAACTTCAGCTTTAAAGTGATTCCAAGAAATAGGATTAACAGGTCCTGAAAGAATCCTTACACCAAGCTTTTTACAGGCTTGAACGGTGGCGGTCCAGTTAAAATACATGTCTACAATGCCACAACATCCATTCCTGATGTGAAGTGAAATAAAAATTAATGAGGCGTAATAAGTTACTTTATCATTAAGTATACTTTTTTCTATGAGCTTCGCTTCTACATTGATAATCCTATGGAGCCAGCTCCAGAAACCTAAATTTGATGCTATACCTGCAAGAAAAATCATTGGAACATGGCAATGGCAATTATAAAAACCTATAGAGACGATCTTGCCCTTAGCATTGATTACATATCCGCTTTTATTTAAGTTTTTAAAGGTAATCCCGTTCTCTGTCAAATTGAATGATCGACCTCTTCTAATACCCCTAGAGTCGATTATATAACTTGGTTCTTTAATGAGTATAGGCTCACTCACTTCTCTACAACCTTGATTCTCTTAATTATCAATTTGAAGACATACTCGTGTTCACGACTTATTTTATAGTCTTCTAATACCAGCCTCTTTTTAAATAATGGGGCGTCAAGCACTAATGTTTCTGCCTCACCACCTTCGAATGCAGGGTTAAATCCATGAATTCTACTTAATCTTATTATTTCCTCAATATCTTCCTCGTTTAATGCCTTCCCTAGATACTTAGGCGGTAAGCCTTTGACTGATATAGATATGAGCGTGAACTCTATTCCATGTCTTACTATTTCACGTAAATAGTATTCTTGGTTCTTTCTCCAAAGAGGTGAGATAACTTTTAGCCCATATTCACTCGCAATAAAGTTAAACCTAATTCGCTGGAAATCAGATCTTAGAGCACCCGTAATTATATAATCAACGTGAGAATAGCTGTTCTTCAATACGTTCAGGGCAGTCCTTAGAACGCTCATTCCATCTCCGTAAACCTTAATTATGGGTAATCCTAGTGCTTTCGCTTGTAATAGTATAAGGTCGGCGTGCGGTGTATGATAGAGCTCAGAACCTTCTGGAGGTAGTATAACAATTAAGCATTCAATTTTGTATCCTTGGAGGAAAGCTAAGTGTAAAGCGTAAGTACTATCCTTCCCTCCAGAATAAAGAGCTGCTGCATACTTTGTCATAACCAATCACCTAGCTAGCTGATACTTCAATGATAATTATGAATCATTTAGGTATTTAAGGTATCTCCATAGCATCATAAATCCACGGGTTAGGAAAGAGTATTTAAGCCTAGTAGCCATAAGTGTAAAGTGAGGTATAAAGGGCATGTTGGAGCCGTTCCAAATAGCCTTAATATTTGTCGCTTTCATAGCCTTAGTATTTCTCTCTATGGCTATAAAGATAGTAAAAGAGTACGAAAGAGCGGTTATCTTTAGATTAGGAAGACTGCTTGGAGCTAAGGGACCCGGATTATTCTTCATAATACCTGGAGTCGATAGCTTTGTTAGAGTAGATTTAAGAGTAATAGCAGTTGATGTACCTGAGCAGAGGATTATAACAAAGGATAACGTTACTGTAGGTGTAGATGCAGTAATATACTACAGAGTTGCTGATCCCATATTAGCCATAACTAAAGTTGAAAACTACCACTATGCGGTATCAATGCTTGCGCAAACAGTACTAAGAGATATTGTAGGTCAGGTAGAATTAGACGACCTACTTATGAGAAGAGAAGAGATCAATAAGAGACTACAGAAAATACTTGATGAACTTACAGATCCCTGGGGTATTAAGGTTACAGCAGTAACATTAAAGGAAGTTAAGTTACCTGAGACGATGCTCAGGGCTATGGCTAAACAAGCTGAAGCAGAGAGATGGAGGAGAGCAAGAATAATCGAAGCCGAAGGTGAGAAACAAGCTGCTAAGATCATGACTGAAGCAGCTGAGCTATATGAGAAGCATCCGGTAGCACTTCGCCTTAGAGAATTACAAACACTTGTAGAGATTGCTAGAGAAAAGAACCTTATAGTAGTGTCATCGGCGGGAGGAGTTGAAAGGATATCAGAAATAGCTGCTTTAACTAGAGCATTACAGCAGACAAGAACAAGAGAGTAGGTAGTAGACTGATGCTAACGAGGAAAATATTTATTTTTCTATATCTTCTGTTGCTTACACTCATATTATTCGGTAACGTAGTCATAACCTTAGGAGCGGTAGAACTAAGACACTCAACTTACTCTGAAAATGTTTATGGACCTAAGGTAATAGTGATTAGGGTTGATGGAACCATATCAACATGGACTGTAGACTACATTAAGGAAGCCATAGATATAGCACGTGATGAAAAAGCACTAATAGTCATGGAACTCAATACCCCTGGCGGCCTCTTAGATCCAGCATTTGAAATAGCTGATACCATAGCTAATAGTGATGTACCTATAGTGGGATATGTAGTTGGTAGATGGGCCTTAAGTGCAGGAACACTTATTCTCTTCTCAACACACATAGCTGCGATGCAACCAATAACAACAATAGGTTCAATGCAGCCTGTACTTTATGATCCTGTTACTGGAGCTTATACGCCAGTAAATGATACAAAAATAATTAACGCACTCACTAAGAAAGTTGAACAATATGTTGAATATAGAGGTAGAAATGTAACAGCAGCTATAAAATGTATAACAGAAAATGCTAATTACGATGCTAATGAGGCACTCAAGCTAAAATTAATAGAGGTTTTAGCAGATAACCTAGACGACTTATTGGTAAAAATAGATGGCTATAAAGTTAAACTTATAGGTAATAAGGAAGCAGTTCTGATAACTAAAGGCTATAAAATATTAAGGTATGAAGGAAGTATTAGGGTAAGGTTCATTAAAGTATTAAGTGATCCTATGGTTTCAGGTCTATTAATGTCTATAGGCTTTCTCGTAACCATATTTAGTATACTATCTGCACACTTACATATAACACCAATAGGTGTTTTATTACTAATGTTAGGATTACTAGGTAGCGGCTTTAATGTAAACCTAGCGGCAATGTTCTTACTAGTACTTGGCGCTATTTTATTGACCATAGAGTTAGTAACACCCGGATTTGGTATCATAGGGGGAAGTGGTATAGTAATGTTAGCAGTAGGATTCATGTTATTGCCAACAGGCGGAAAGTGGTACATAGGTCCAGGAGCAGGTTACTGGGAAACACTTAGGATAACAGGAATAAGTATAGGAATATTTTTTGGTGCACTAACAAGTTTAATACTATACAAGGTAGTCAAAGTGAGAAAAAGGAGAGTAACACTTTGGGAATTTAAAGGAAAAATAGGCAGAGCTATAGACCCAATAGGCCCAGAAAAACCTGGGTACATAGTCGTTGAAGGGGAATATTGGAGAGCGTTAAGTGATGAACATATAAAGCCTGGTGATAAAGTCATAGTCATAGGGAAAGAAGAGGGAATACTAATAGTTAAAAAATATGAAGAATAATTCAGCTGGGTAAGTTATCTACATCCACCAATTCGAGTCCGGGAGTAAATCATCATCTAAGATATAAAGTAAATTTTTCAGTCCTTAATAGCCTATTAAGTACGTGAATATGTAGAGGTTAATAGGATGTTTAAATGTATTCGTCACAGCCATAAGCTAGTTAATCCCTACATGATTTGTCCTAAATGCGGAAGCTTAGTTCTATATGACTATGATAGTATAGATATTAAATGGAAGATAATGTTCCAAGAACATGGTATTTGGAAGTTCTCCAGCCTCTTACCTAGATTTAAACATAAGGTTAGTATGGATGAAGGATTTACCCCTTTGTTTCCATCAAATAATATAGCCTCCAAGCTTAAACTAAATAATTTATGGTTCAAAGATGAATGCCGTAATCCTACTGGTAGTTTTAGGGATAGAGTTGCCGCCATAATTTTAAGTCATGCGTTAAGTATAGGTGTTAAAAACATAGTCTGCGCTAGTGACGGTAATCTTGGAGCGAGCATGGCTGCTTATTGTAGTAGAATAGGTCTTACACCTTTAGTTGTTATACCTAAGTTAGCTGATACGGGAAAAGTAATACAAATGAGAATTCATGGAGCAGAGATAATAGAACAGGGGGAAACACTTGATGAAGCTTCAAAGAAAGCTCATGAAATAGCTATAAAGCTAAATTACTATGAAGCGACAGCTGAAGCTAACTGTCTAAGCATTGAAGGCCTTAAAACCATAGCTTATGAAATATATTATCAATTGGGGCAAGCCCCAAATCACTTAGTTGTACCTACAGGTTCGGGGGTAACAGCGCTTTCAATATACTTAGGGTTTAAGCAGCTAATGGAGTTAGGCATAGTAGATTCCATTCCAGCAATACATATAGTTCAAACAACTACATGCCCTACAATAGCTTTAATGATGAGGTATATCCATGGAGGTGAAGGGAGGGAACATGGCCTAGTAGTAGGGCTAAGCTATTGCGATAATCCTTTAGCAGATTATATTGCTAGAATATTATCAAGAGTAAATAGTTATGGTGTTATAGTTTCATTAAATGAAATATATGACTCTACAATAGAGTTAGCAAAACTTGAAGGATTATTTGTTGAACCCGCAGCTGGAGCTGCAATTGCTGGTCTTAAATTACTGGTTGAGCAGGGAGTTATAGACTCTAATGAAAACGTTGTTGTACTACTAACGGGAACAGGTCTTAAGGCTTTTGATGTATTTACGCAATACAGAAGGCATCCTCGGAAGTATCTTATACCATCAACGAAGCTCCAGATATTGAGGATACTTTACGAACATGGGGAAATCCATGGGTATCATATATGGAAAACATTTCTATCAAAAATAACACCACAAGCAGTATACCAGCATTTATCAGAACTAGAATCGAGAGGCTTGATTACGTCGATAGTTAAGAGTAGAAGGAAAGTTTACAAACTCACTGAAAAGGGAAGAAAAGTGGCTGAAATGCTTAATGAATTATACTAAGGAAAGGTAAGACTTTAACCTCAAGAAATGCTATGAAAATTAACAAAATAGTACATAATGATAGAATTATTGTAGGCCTTAGATAATAAAGATACGGTAGAAGTTTACGTAACTTCAAATTGAGTTTATGAATATTAGCTTCGATTATCCTATCACCTCTTTCAATCATTGAAGCTGATGCTATAGCTAGTGATTTCCAGATAGCCTCTCCTTTTAATCTCTGAATAATATATGATTCTTCAACCTCTTTCAAACCTAATGGTATGAACCTCCAAGTCATTAATGGATATATAGGATTACCCCTTCCCAGCTTTACAATTATATTACATAACTCAATTGGACTTAACATTATCATGAATAATAATATGATAAGAGTAGCTGCTATTACCTTAAGGAAGACTATGGTAAGAGCATGTATACTTAAGGTACCCTTAACAACAGCTACTATTAATAAATTGGTTAATGCTAGCCATAACGCGGGAATTAATGCTATAACTAATGCTGAACAATACTCTTTACTAAAGTCATAATAGAGAGATAAGAGAAGACCAAGAATGATAACGGTGATCGAGGTGATATATGACCCCGTATATATAGATATTAACCCTGTAATAAGGAATATGAGCTTTACATACATATGTGCATGCTTTAACTCAAGATCATCTCCTCGAAGAAATAATGCCCTATAAATCCTTGATATTAGAATACTCAACATAATCTTTACCCTAACATCAGGGTTCTTGAAGTTACGGTGATTAATCGTTTATCATGACTAGCTCCTAAGATACTCACGCCTTCGTCTAATGATTCGCATATGGCTTCTATAACTAAACGAGTATTGTATGGGTCGAGCCCAGCTGTGATTTCGTCGATACATATTAAATTAAATCCACGTGCTAATGCAGAAGCTAAAGCAACCCTTCGTCTTTCTCCACTACTGAGCTTTCTTATTGGTTTATTACTTAAGTGAAATAAATTCAATTTTCTAAGCAGCTCTTCACCATAACTTTGATCCTTTGCATGAATTACCACCTCATCATAAACTACAGGTTCACTGAAATAAAGTAAAGGATTTTCCGGGATATAAATAGCTCTTCCTTTTATGAGGACATTACCCCTATTAGGTTTTAGAATTCTAGAAGCTATCTTAAGGAGAGTAGTTTTACCTGAACCATTAGGACCCACCAATACTACAAATTCACCCCTGAATAACTCTAAGTTAAACCCCTTTATCACATACTTACTTGAACCCGGGTACCTAAACCAAATATTATTCATCAATAAAATTTCATCCCCCTGCACTTTACGAACTTTATATTTACTGGTCAGGCTCTTCATAGCATACTCTTCTGCTTTCTCTATGAAGCTTCCATAGTATTTTTGTACACCTTTATCTAGAATTAAGACCTTACTAATTAGGGACTTCCAAAGATCAACATCATGATCAACAACTACAACTGTAGATTCATTATCTAATAACTTTGATATATATTTAATTAATGAGTTCCTACTATTCTCGTCTAGAAATGATGAAGGTTCATCAAGTAAATATATTCTCGCATTTATGCAATCTGATGAAGCTATTACCAATCTTTGTACTTCCCCAGCACTTAGTGTGTATGTAAGCCTATTGATCATATTTTCTAAGTGGAACTCTTTAATACTCTTAACAATTCTATCCTGCTTTATTCCGTAGAGTAACGCATTGATACAGAGTTCAGAATAAACGCTATGAGTTAATATTCCATCCCATGGCTCTTGTGGAATATAACTTATAAGACCTGAAAGCTTTAATGGATCTTCCACAATAGGGTTTATGTTCATAATCCTTACATTACCACGAACTTTAGCATTTACTACATGAGGTATTATTCCAGCTAGAGTTTTAAGTAATGTAGATTTACCTGAACCTGAAGGACCTAAAATAAGAAGTAATTCGCCTTTATCTAAATCAAAGGTTACATTCTTAAGTGCTAGAGTGTCTTCATATTCTACACTAAGTCCTTTAACTTCAACGGCTTTTCTTAACATATCCTGCCCTCTCAAGGAATGAAACTATTGGTAATGCAAATGAAGCTCCAATAGTTACCTGACCTATATTTACAGGTATTTCAGCTAATGCAGCAATAGGCTCTCTCCCCGTAAGCGGATTTGATATAAAGTATTCGTAGAGGAAGTATCCAAGGATCATGGTTGAACCCGCTACTAATAGCACTATGGCAGTCAAAGCTTTTTCAGATTCTACGTCACCTAGTCTTTCAATTGCTCTATTAACGATTAATGCCATGAAGATCCATATCCATGGAGGGATATAAAGTACGATAGATAATGGTTCCGGTCCAATAAGTGCTTCACCAGAGAGGTAAGTATAACCGATTCCCAATATCAATCCAGCATATAATAACCCCACAGCCGTGGAAGCAAGTTTTCTGTATGATATGCTTTTCCTCATTTTGCAAAATAAGTATCCGGCTAGATATCCTTCAATAGCTTTAATGATTAATGTACCTGGTGCAAATATACTATAGCCCATAACTATATCTGCTAGGGATGCTCCAACACCACCAGCTATAGCAGCAACTATAGGTCCTTGCACTAAAGCTGCAACGTATATCATAGATTCACCTAGATTAAAATATCCTCCAGTAGCAGGAACATATATGGTCACAACAACTGTGGCAGCAAATACTAGAACCGTAAATAAAGTCGCATTAATTAATACCTTATCCCTAGTCAAGGATATCCCCTTATTTGATGAATTAAACTATAAGGTAATATTAAAGCTAATGCTTTAATAGTATTTATGAGTTCCAACTATGGGAACACAACTTTATTTTTACCTCATAACATATAGTATAGTATTGAAATAATGATTGAAGGTATAGTCGAACTACCACTACATGAAGGACATGTACCTAGATGGTTAGCCGAGTTAATGAAGAGGTTAGCTAGGGCCATAATTGAAGTCTTAGTACTTGAATTCGGATCTGATAAAGTTGTTGAGAGACTTTCCCACCCCTTATGGTTTCAGGCCCTAAATAATATCATTGGTATGGACTGGGACAGTAGTGGATCTACAACAGTTACAACAGCAATATTAAGACAGGTATTAGCTAACGGTGATTTAGGAGTTATGGTTTTAGGAGGTAAGGGTAAAAGAGCACTCAATATAAATGAAGAAATAAGCAAGGTAGTAGAAAAGTTAAACCTATCATCAAATAAAGAAGAAGAATTATTACGTGCATCTAGGCTTATAGCTAAAGTCGATTCAACGTTATTACAGGATGGTTATCAGCTTTATCATCATTCATTAATTGTTTCGGAAAATGGAATGTGGGGTGTAATCCAGCAGGGTATGAACGTAGGCAGGGGGCTTGCAAGGAGATATCACTGGTTTTCTAAGAGTATTGAGAGATATGTTCGTGAACCCCATATAGGTATAGCTGGGTGTAAGGAAAGTATAGTATTGAACTTAACTGCTAGAGAAGCTGAAGGGGCAAGGAAAACGATTCTAGACTTACTTAATGAAAATCCTAAAAAGACAATAAACTTAATTGCTGAAGCAAATAGAATTCTAAAAAGAACTATACCATTGACTATATGGATTAGCAATGCTAGTATCACAGTAATTGATAGAAGTAGATACATAATAATGTACAGGCCAATAACAATTAGTAATAGATTAATAAACATTCTCAAGAAGGTTTATGAAGTAAAACCGCTATCTCTTGAAGAAGCTCTACTTATTAAAGGTCTAGGTCCTTCAGCTATGATGGCATTAGCCCTAGTATCAGACTTAATATACAATGAACCGCCTTCTCCAAAAGATCCCGTTAATCAACCCTATGATCCATTTAAATATGCTTACGCTTTTGGAGGTAAGGATGGTGTACCCTATCCAGTAAAGAGAGAGATTATGATAGAAGTTATAACAACATTGGAGGAGGCGATAGAGAAGGCTAAGCTAAACGATAAGGGTAGAAATATAGCATTAAGGAAACTTAAGAAATTAGCTACATTTTATAAGGTTAAATAATCTGCAAAACAGCTAAATCTAAAATATCATATTCATTCGAAATTGGACGTTTTAAATAGATACTTATTCTATTCAAAGAATGATTGAAACATTCTGTAGATTGAGTAAACTTTATTAGTACGTCCTCACCCTATTTTGGAAGGATGTAGCTAATAATACACTAAATCGTGGTGTAAGTATATGTCAGTAATGAGGTTTCTACGATGGGGTGTTACTAGATCTCCGTGGCTTTTGCATTTCAATACAGGGGGTTGTAATGGATGTGATATAGAAGTATTAGCTGCTATATGCCCTCACTTTGATCCTGAGCGACTTGGAGTAAAGCTTACACCAAGTCCTAGGCATGCCGATATACTTATAGTTACAGGAGTTGTTACTAAAAGAGCTGCTGAAAGGCTTAAAAGAATATATGATCAAATACCCGAACCTAAAGTAGTAATTGCTGTAGGAACATGTGCAATAAGTGGTGGTGTGTTTCAGGGATCATATTCACATGAACATGGAGTCGATAAAGTCATACCAGTTGATGTTTATGTACCTGGATGTACTCCTAGACCAGATATGATAGTTATGGGAATAGTTGAAGCTATTAGAATACTAGAAGAAAAAGCAAAGAAAATTGAATTAGAAGCTCCTGTAAGGTGAAAAGAATATGGAAGTCGAAGAAGAATTTCCAAAAATTGAAGAATTATTTAAGGAACTAGGCATAGAAGTTAGACTAGTAAAACCAAGAAGATACCAAGCCTTTGTAGATCCAGACAAATTACCTGAAATAGTTAAGAAGCTAGTAGAGGCATATAAAGGACAGGTTTATCTATCAACAATTGCAGCTGTCGATTTTATTGATGATAAAATCTTTGAATTAAACTATGATATGTCTATAATCCCATTGAAATGCATTTTAGTGTTAAAGACTAGGGTACCAAGAGATAATCCTAAAGTTCCATCGCTAATAAATATACTTCCAGGAGCAAGACCCCATGAAATGGAAGCTTATGATCTCATAGGTGTGTACTTTGAGGGTAATCCCTTTATGAAGAAACCATTCCTAGTACCAGATGATTTATCAAATGTGTTCCCATTAAGAAAGGATTGGAAGGGGCCTGGTAAGTAATGAGTAAGCAGATAAGAATTATAGAAATACCTGTAGGTCCCCAGCATCCAGCAATCCATGAGCCTATTCAACTTAGAATATGGGTTGATGGAGAGGAAGTTGTTAATGTAAAAGTTGTAGCAGGTTTCAATCATAGGGGTGTTGAATGGCTTGCTGAGAGAAAGACATGGCATCAAAACGTATTTATGTGTTCGAGAATATGTGGAATATGTAATACAATACATGGAACAACATGTGCTCAGTGCTTTGAAGATCTAGGTAATATAGAAGTTCCTCCAAGAGCTAGATATCTTAGAGTTCTTGTTAATGAACTGGAGAGAATACATAGTCACATGATAATACTTGCGATCATGGCTGAAGCAATAGGTTTTGAAACCTTATTCATGTTAATGATGAGAGATAGAGAGCGAGTTATGTACCTAAAAGAGCTAGTAACAGGGAACAGGGTTCTTGCAGATTACGTAACTATAGGTGGTGTTAGAAGGGATATTACAACAGAAATATGCGATAAAATCAAGAAGCACTTAAACTACATAGAAGAGAGAATGAAGTACTATAAAAAGGTATGGAGTGAAGACCCAATCATATTAAAGAGGCTCGTGGATACAGGAAGACTAACAGCATGGCAAGCTATAGCACATTGTGTTGTAGGCCCTATGTTAAGGGGCAGTGGCGTCAAATCGGATATCAGAAAAGATTATCCATATGCAGCATATGATGAAGTCCCATTTAATGTGATAACGTATAAGGAAGGTGATAGCTGGGCTAGAATGATGGTCAGAGTAGATGAGACATTTGAATCAATAAACATGGTAAGATATGTTATAGAACACTTACCAAGCGGACCAATACTTCCTAAGGTCGTACCTAAGAAAATGCCTCCAGGAGAAGGAATAAGTAAAACTGAAGCACCTAGAGGAGAATTAATATATCATGCAATAAGCAAAGGAGGTCTAAAGCCATACAGGTTAAAGGTTAGAACACCATCATTTACGAATATACATAACGGTGCATTCTTAATAAAAGGAGCTCATGTAGCGGATGTACCAGTAATATTTACTAGCTTTGATCCATGCATAGCATGTTGTGAAAGAGTAAAAGTAATAGATGTAAGGAGTGGTAGGTCCATGGTAGTACCGCTTAAAGAACTAAATAGGTTAAGGTGGTAAAGCATGTCCCTTCCCCGATTATTAGGAGAAGTTCTTAAGAACTTATTCAAAAAACCAATAACTTTACCATTTCCTAAAGAGGAAATAAAGCCTGCTCCAGGTTATAGAGGTTTACATAAAGTTAATGGAGATAAATGTATAGGCTGCGGTTTATGCTCTATAGAGTGTCCAGCTCAAGCTATTGAAATGAAAATGTTCCCGGAGAGAAAGAAGAGATACCCAATAATACATTATGATAGATGTATTTTCTGCTATAGATGTGTCGAGGTTTGTCCTGTTAAGGCCTACATTATTAGTGAAGAAAAACCTCCAGCAATTAGATTCGATAAGAAGGAGATGTTTATTGTACAGCCAATATTTACATCTATGCCTTCAAAAGCTGGGAGAGAAGGTAAATAACTGCTTTCCCAGCTTCCATGACTGCTGGGGTTATATTAGTTCCAAAACCCATATTTTTAATCTGAATACCTAGTAAACATGTATGTCTTAAATTCTTAGTAAATGTTTTAATATATTCTAGTACTACATGTAATGGTATCGTATGTGTTGATATAATTGTATATTTATCAATGCACTCAATATCACAAGTATATATTATCGTACCTGGAGGAGTCTTTGAAGAAACGGCATCCACTATGATCAGTGTATCTGGTCTATATTCTATTATATTATCTGTATAGAGTTCAAGCCCGTGAGGGCACTCTAGTATCAATACTTTATCCTTTTTTATATTTTTAAGTCTCTTCTTAAGTTCTCTACATATGAATAATCCTATTCCATCGTCCTGTCTTAATTCGTTACCTATACATGCAATTACTATTCTTTTTGAATGTTTAATTAATTCTCTAAGCTCTTTCTTAAGATTTTCAATATATGATGCTATATTTTATCACCATAGTATTATAGGCGCTAGTGATGCTATTAGTATTGATGCTACACCCATCGGGATAGCGTATTTCAGAATTACTATCATTGCTTGCTCTATTCTAAATCTAGCAGTAGCTGCTTTAATCATTATTAAACAAAGTACTACAATGGCATACTTAAGTATGAATAATAGTACTCCTGGTATACTTAGTAGGTCAAAAGGTGCTGGGCCTCCTAAGTACAAATACACAATTAATAGACCATATACTACAATCTCTATGTCATGAAGCAGTATTATATATGCTAGTTTAGGTCCTGAATATTCAGTGAACATCCCAGCAACAATCTCGGTTTCTGCTTCAGGTATATCAAATGGTTTTAGCATTAATTTACATTGCAGTACCAATATCGAAGTTATAAGGCCTAAACCAAGTGCTAAGAATCCTATTGGACTACGCCAAAGAGTCCATGCAAGTAAGCTGCTTGTATAAATGGAGTATATTGGTGATGTAGCGTAGGTTCTTGCTACAAGGACTACAGGTACTAATAATGTTACAGCCCATAAGGGTTCATACGTTAGAAGCAATGAAAGAAATCTTGAAGTACCTATAATAGTAAATGGATTTGGGGCCATCATACCTACTAGCACAAGTGCTATAGTAGGCCAATATGTTAAATAAAGTGCTATTATAACATCATAGCTTGCCTTTATGGGATAAGGTGAGAAGGGAAGCATTGCCAATAAAGCAATACATGCTCCAGCACCCAGGCTTAGAAATAATGCTTGCTCTCTTCTCCTAGCAACAATTGTAGTAATATCTTCCTTAAATAATAGTTTAAGAAAATCAGCTATGGGTTGCAGTAAACCAAATGGGCCAATAAATCTTGGCCCTACCCTGTTTTGCATATGAGCATATAACTTTCTATAGTACCACTGCGTTAGGAATGATGCTATTAATGTAAATAGTAATCCTGGAAATACGAGCATTGTTATTACGAAATATATTATCTCCTCGTTCATAGTTTCACCTAATAAAGAATGTTACGCCTAGAATTATGATTAAAGATAAGACCATAACCGTCATGTAGAAGTACCAGTCGTTTAATATGCCTGTATGCATTTTATCCCTAATATATAGATATGAAGATCTAAATACTCTCCTTACCGCTCCCCAATATAAGTTGAAATGAGATACACTTGCCTTCTCAGCTGGATAATCTTCGCCACAAGCATATACCTTTAACTTTTCACCACTTGGTCTTAATCCTCTTCTTGAAACAACATATAGGTATGTTGAGTAGAGTATTAGTCCTATAATAGTCATTATTATTAAAGCGTTAATTAAGGCTATTAATGATTCACTTATCATTGGTTATCACCCTCCTGCAGGACTAAATATTATTGAAATGAATTTTTTAACACCTACTTCTACGTACGAGTAGACGTCATAGAGTGAGGTGGTTGCAGGAAATATAACTTTATCCATAAACATTGATGGTAAGATACCTATTAATATACATGCTAGGGCTAGGATTACTAGCGGTATCGTCATTAATGGACTCGCCTCTTTAACCTTACTTATATCCCTAACTGGGGGCTTTAACCATATAGCATAGATTATCTTTATATATGCTAATGCAGCCATAGCACTTGTAAACACTATTACTACTACGAGAGGAACTAAACCAGCTTCTATGATAGCAGTATATAGAAGCCACTTACTTGCAAATCCATTAAATCCTGGAATTCCTATTAAGCTCAATACTGCGACTAAGAAACAGAATGTCGATATAGGCATTTTGACACCAATACCTGCTAGTTCATCAATATCTCTAGTCTTTAGTGTATGAATGAAAACTCCTGCAGCAAGGAATAGTAAAGCTTTTGCTATGGCATGGTTAATGGTATGGAATATAGATGCTGCAACTCCTAGGTACGTATATAATCCCATACCCATGAATATGTAACCTATATGGAGGATAGTACTATATGCTATGAGTCTCTTAATATCTCTTTGAACAACCATTAGTAGTGATGCCACTATAGCTGCAAGGGTTCCTAGTATCAATAGTATTTTAAGCAACAATAAGTTCGTCTCAAATGTAATAGGCGTGAATTCTCCAGACCTTCCTATAGGCAATCCGAATAGAGTATAAGTAAATCTCAGAACCGCATATACTCCTACCTTAACTACTAATCCTGATAATAGTGCTGATATCGGTGTTGGTGCAGCTGGGTGGGCATCTGGTAGCCAGAAGTGATTAGGGAATAATGCTGCCTTTACTGTAAAGGCCCACGTCGATAGCGCTAATGCTATTATTGCAGCTGAGAGAGCTGCATCAAGGGTCATTCCTGGTACTGGTCTAATGAATGGTTCTATAGGTCCTAAAGTCCAACCCGCCCTGGTTAT
The DNA here is from genome assembly GCA_964467535.1 of uncultured Desulfurococcales archaeon. Lineage (GTDB taxonomy): Archaea > Thermoproteota > Thermoprotei_A > Sulfolobales > WANQ01 > CAYXRT01. The sequence goes on along the minus strand of CAYXRT010000009.1, from coordinate 26,331 downwards.
ATATGCTAAAAACGCCATATTTAGAGTCCCGAAAGCTCCATATATGAATGCTAATGCTATGAAGTATATTGTAGTAGCAACAGAGCCTACAAGCGCATACTTTAATGCTGCTTCAATGGCCTCCCTTTGAGATCTGAAGAATGCAACTAACCCATACGCAGCAACTGATGTAACTTCAAGCATGACGAATAAATTGAATACATCTCCTGTATAGAAGCATCCCAACATGCCAGCTTCAACGCCTAATAGGAGTGTATAATACCACTCGATTCCATGATGTTCTTCAAGATACTTTACGCTGTAGACGGATATCAGGAACATTATTGTAGCAGTTAATAAGCCTAAGAGAGCATTAACTTTGTCTACCTCATATACTATCCCTATATGAGGAGGCCACCCTCCAAACACGTATACTAGTGGTTTATCTGATTCAAAGAATGCTTTACAGAACGTCAAAGCCGTTAAGATGAGGACTATGCCTGTTCCAACAATGGCATAGATTTCCCAAACTCTTCTATTTTTAATAATAAGGCTCACGAGGGGAAGGACAAATGCCATTATTATTGCTATTGCAGGTGCGAGTCCTACTACATGTATGGGTATTTCCATCATTTCATATCACCTAATCAAAGATGTTTTTAGCGTATTTCTCGAAAGGTTTAACTATATTTTCATAGGTTGTCTTTTCATCAGGGGCTTTAACATTAATCCAATGTACGTAAAGGTATTTCCTTTCTTCATCAATATCTACTGTCACCGTTCCTGGAGTATTGGTGATAGAATTAGCTATGGTTACTATTGCGTAATCCGACTTTACGTGATAGGGTACTCTGACTATACCTGGATTTATGGGGAGTCTTGGATGAAGTATTCTCTTAATAACATCTGTATGGGCCCTAACCTCATCTATGAAGAAGTACTTAAATGCATACAGTATTAGCCATCCTAACCTGATCGGGTTTAGAGATTTCTTAGGATTTTCTACAAGGATGGCACCCATTATACCTCCAACGATTACTGCAATTATCAGTCCTAGGAGAATATCGTATATTTTAATGGAACCTGAAAATACTATGTATATTAAGAACAACATTATTATTGGTGCTATACATCTTGTAAATTTCATATTTTCACCCTTTAAGCTTAGCTAGATCTCTTACATCTAATGAATGGTACAATCTATATGCTTGAACGGCTATGAAGCAAATGAGTAATGTTACTGCTAAGTTAATTACTATAGCTGTTATAACTAGTGCTTGAGGTAGAGGATCAACTGATTGAGCTAAGAACGTACTTATGTCCTCTGGTGTTGGTTCCCATGACCATAATATTGGAGGCTTTAAAGGATAGGCGTATCTATATCCTACATAAATCATGAATATGTTTGCAGTGTCGCCTAGGATTGTTAATGCTATTATTTTCTTTAGAATATTAGGTCTAAATACGATGCCGTAGATAGCTAACCCTATAATTGCTAATAGTGCAAGGTAGATGTATGTCCAAAGGAATGTTACTATGAATAATTCGATACTATTACTCACCTTTTTCACCTTCTATTACTTTCATGTATATTTTCTCGGGTATGGATAATAATAGAAATAGCACTGTAAAGCCTGCTCCAACAGCTAGGCATTCTGCTACGTTATAGAAGAAGAGTGAACCGCCTAGAGGTACATCATAGAGCCATTGGGGAAAGCCTACATATCTTGCCCAAGGCTTGGGTAGATTTTGCATGAAATAAGCTATACCTCCAAGACCTATCAGCATAAGTGGTACTAACGCTATTAATCCAATTATTGCTAGTCCAAGTGTACGTAAAGCCAAAGCTGTTCTCTCCTTAAGACCTACGTCTTCAACAAAGTATCTAGATAAAGCAGCAACGGCAAGCAGAGGAGCAACAGCTAATGCAGCTCCTCCCTGGAATCCTCCTCCAGGCGTTATTTGTCCATGAAGTGCTATAGCCGCTGCAATAACCATTATAATTGTGAAGGTTAACTTAGTAATTAACTTAACTATTAGGGTCATACCAGGGACTTTAATCTCCTTCCTATGCTCTTCAACCATATGTTCATGTTCTCTAAGTAATCTAAATACAGTTACTGAGCCAATAATAGCCAAGAAAAATACTGCTGTTTCATATAGTGTATCTAAGCCTCTGTAATCCCAAAGGATTGATGTTACTGCCTCCGGGCTGGATACATAGAATGGAGTTGTTTTAGACATCATACCCCTTAAATAAAGTTTAGCTATACCTCTTAGTTCTACAGGAGGTATAGGTCCTAGGGCCCATGTATGAGTTATAAAGTAAGCTATGAGAGCGACAGCTAACACCATTCCAACTGCTATTATATGCTCCATGCGCTTCATTTTTACACCTTTTCGTATCTTTCAGTTTTCCTTATAATAAAGACCAGTAATGCGGAATAAATTCCAACACTCACGGCAACATACGCTAAAACAATATCAGGAGCTAGTAACAGGTAAAATACTAATGCATAAAATATAGATTGTGCAGCAGAAAATACTACTGCCATAAGAAGGTCTTTACTAACTATAGCTAAGTACGCAAATACAAGTGCTAATGTTAAACAGATAGCCGTCATTATTAAATGGAGGATATACATTTACTTTTCACCCTCCCTACCACGATCTTCCTCTAAATGATCACATACCTTAGGCATTACCGGAACAACTTTAGCTCTATGGGCAGCATTCGCTAAAGCATGTGAACCTGTTGGTGCAGCAAGTAATATGAATATAGCCGTCATAACTGAGGCTCCAGCTACATACCATCTAAACGTGCCTAGAAAGTCTGCTGAAAGCGCTAAGAAGGCTACGCCAATTAATGGAACGACGGCTCCGCCTATGGCACCAATAGTTGCAGCATGCAGCCTTACAAAGAAGTTGGGGAAACGTAAAAAGCCTATTGAAGCTACAAGATCACAAAATGCACCAATAACTACGAGGATAGATCCAATAATGAATAAGATAAATTTCGTAATATTTGGATCAAACACTTTAATCACCTAATTCACGCTTTAGATAATATTTAGCGACGAAGATATCTAGAGCATAAACCCATAATGCTAATATTATCGCTCCTCCTATGAGGAATGCCGATTTAAAGTATAATGCTAATAAACACATAAATGCAGCTAGATCAAATCCCAACGCATCAACAGCTAGTACCATATCTGGTATTGTTGGTCCTTTAATGATTCTAATGCAGTAGAGAGCTACAGCTACTAGGAAAACGGGTATTACACTGAATATTAGTATATCGAGATAAGTCTCTAGACTCATTAGCTTCCCTCTACAAACCCTAGATAGGTTGAAGGGTTCTTTTATTTAAATTTTATGCTAATCACAAAATAGGTTAGAACATTCCTTGATAGTTCTCAGGGCTATTATGAATAATTCTAACTAGATGTAAATTTAAGTTTAATATGTAACGATAATAGTATAATATTCAGGCTATACACGTTAATGAGGTAGAGCGTAATGAACTCTGAATTGAGAACATATCTTGAAGGAAGCATTCAAGGAGACGTAATATATGCAACTACTACAACACCCATGAGATTAGGGGGTCTTAAAAATCCGAAATTCCAGAAAGCATACATCGATACTCCTTTACCTGAAGGTAAAGATATTCATAAAGCACTACTTGAAGTAGCTATAACATCACCCCAAAACCCATACGGATTAAGATGGAAATTATGGTTTAATGGATTTACAGTCACGAGAGAATTAAAACCTCACCTTGTAGTTAACACAAAAGAACAATACTTCGCTAAGGTGGTTTTCGACGTTACACCGATAACAAAGTCTCAATCAAAACATACTGTTAGTGTATTCTATGAAGGAGGAGAACCCATAACAATAGATCATGTAGGTTTATTAATATTATATCCTACGGATGAAGTGAAGTCATCACTATCATATCTATCGGGTGCGGGACTATTACAGCCAGGCGAGGAGCTAAAGATTGAAGTTAAATTAGAAAGAATTTATGGAACAGGAACTTTTATATTGACTAGTATAATGCCCTCGCCTATGGCAAAATTGTGTATAAAGGTTAATGAAGAGAATATAGGTAGTCTTAGCGGAATCACTGGCGTTGAAGAATACATAAAAGGTAACATAAACCTCTTAGACGTAAATAACGTAACATTAATGCACGAGAAAACAGGCACTAAATATTATCCTTCCGAAATAAAAATATCAAGCATAATACTTTGTGAAACGATTTGCAAGCTGCCTAAGATAGTAGTTAAGAACATAGAATTACATGAAGATGAGGGATTATTAAAGTTAAAAATAGCTAATGAGGGTTCTTCTAAACCAGATAAGGTGCTGATATTACTAATAGATAGAGGTAATATTTTAGGAAGAGAGATAATCAGAGAAATTAAACCTGGAAGCGTAATTGATGTTGAAGTAAAATTAAGGAAACGCATAGCGTCTCAGACTCCCACGCTAAGAATTGTATGGAATAAGCTAAGTAGAATGAAAGTTATTGACCAGAAATTAAACTTTAGAACTCGGACAAATACTTTTCACAGGACATGAACTACACCTAGGTTTCCTTGAACCACATATTCTCCTTCCAAATTCTATTAACGCTAAATGAGCCCAACCTCTGAGACCTAAGGGTATATGAGATTCTAGTTTTAATCTAATTTCATCATATGAATCTTTTGAATTAGCTATACCTGTTCTTATTGCTATTCTCCTAATATGAGTGTCTATAGGTAAAATGTCAAAACCGAGACAGAAGACTAGAATTATATCTGCAGTCTTAAAACCTATTCCAGGAAGTGATAGTAAAACTTCTCTAGCCTTTACCATGTCATTAATTTCCCTTAGCTTACGCTCTAAATCTTGTTTATGAAAAATAACTGCTAATTCCTTAATTCTCTTGGCCTTAACTCTATATAGACCTGCAGGCTTAAGCGCTTCTTCAATAGCCTTTAGCTCTGCCTCCTTAATCACTTCAGGAGAAATTCCTCCAAGTTGCTTAAGTCTATTGAATACTGTCCTCACATTCCTCCAGTTAGTTATTTGAGAGATAATGGTTAAGACTAGTAATTCAAAAATCGACCTACATTCAATAACTTTAGATCTTGGAACCCATGACTTCTTCTCAACAAACTTAAGAATTTCCATGATAATATTATCACGCGTAGCTTTTTGCTCCACCTATATTACCCCGCATAAAATAAAGGAGTTAGGACGCTATATTTAAGGGTGATGAGCTTCACTAAACCTAAATTCATAGAAATAATTATTGTTATCATACGGTAAACCTTGTAAGTGCGCAATTACATTATTTAACTACTGGTAATCTATGGTAAGAACATATGATTGAAGTATACGAATATAGCTATATAGATAGACCAAGACTAACTAGGACTCACGCACAACTTATATTAGATCATGCAGTAAGGAGGATAAAGGAATTTACTATATCATTAGACCTAGGCTTAACTAAAAGTAAGGCCTACTTTGATGGTAATTTCAAGTATGTTCTACTTAACAATTACTGGATTTCTATCGACTTATTGAAGGAGTTAAAGGGCAACGCTGTTTATGAAGTTGTTGATAACGATAAAATAGTAGCTGTTACGAGAAGAACGCCAACAGGATTCTATAAGTTAATGGCAGTTAATGGTGACACTGCTCCTACACTTGAAATTAACGGTATACATATGCATAGAATTAAGGACATAACGCCTTGGGAGGATTCAAAACTTAAGGTTAAAGCAGCAAGAGTACGTAGGGGATGTAGGGTTCTAGACACATGTATGGGATTAGGCTATACGGCAATATTAAGCCTATTACGTGGCGCGACAGAAGTATATACCGTTGAAATAGATGAAGTTGTTCTTGAGATATCTCAACATAATCCTTGGTCAAGGATCTTAGAAAGAAGAGGCATCATCATTATTAAGGGGGATATATTTAAAGTAATTGATGAATTACCCAATAACTACTTCCATACTATAATTCATGATCCGCCACGATTTACTTCTACTTCAGGAGACCTATATAGTGAAGAATTCTATAGGAAGCTATGCAGGGTGTTGAGACCTAGAGGAACATTATTTCATTATACAGGTGAACCAGGCAAACATAGAATAAGGTTCGTTAAAGGTGTTATGGAAAGACTAAGAAAAGCCGGTTTTTATCACGTTAAATGGATTAATGGAGTAAAAGGCGTTATAGCATATAAGTTGGAATGGTGATTAAGACTAATACGCTACATCTTTATTAAGCTAATAGCACTATACGACATTTATTAGAGGGGAAATGGTGGCTACCTCAATAGACATGTTTACCGACTTACTATTGGAAGAAATATCTCAATTAATAGAATCTCATAAGTACTCCACTATATCTCTAGATAAATTCATTAGCAGTGATTTAATGCCTCTAGGTTTTTGGTCCCCTACATTACCTAAACACGAAGTTGATGATATGCTAGTAATAGCTGTTGATGGAGGTTCAGGTAGGGAGGAGCTTAGTGGTGGAGGGGCACTATATATTACAAGAGCTTTAGCTATTCTCAGTAATGGTAAAAAGCCTTTTAGAGCTTTAAAGGTTGAGTTGACCAGATATAGATCGCCAGGATATCTTGATCTACTAAGAACTTATACTGAAATACGTGTAGCACGTAAATCATTAAATGTCGTTAAGAATGAAAAAGTCCTTCTACTAATAGATGGTAGCTTATTTGTTACATTAATGAAGGTATTAATGAGAATAGTTAAACCATATATTAAGAGGGATAGGTTAAGCTTAGGCGAATTAAAATCCTTTACGTTAGCAGTTAAATTATTTATCGAATTATGTAATTTACTTAAGAAATGTAATGAAGAGAAAATAAATATTGCGTTTGTAAGTAAAAATTCGTCATTAAGGATCCTTAAAGAATATTTACTCTATAATAAACTTATAGAGCTTAATCAAAAGGACATAGCTAAATACTTACTATATTACCCCGCTAGAGGTAGGGAATACATAATAAGGAAATATGTCAACTTGCAGAAAGAGCATAAATTGAAGTACGTTCTAGAATTAATTCTAAATACAACTTATAGGGATCTTCATCTAGTAGACGATGTATCTAAAGGTGAAAGGGGGATCACAAAGCCATTAATTGTTGGATTAGTAAATGATCTTTTAGAGAGAGTTCTAATGAAAAATAAATTATATAGCATAGTCAAAGAATTATCTAAATATGCTGATGATGCTGATAGAAGCTACCTTGAACTATACCTTGATGTACTAGATAGTTTATTAAAAAATTTGCCTGCAGTAAATATAATGTATTTAAAGCTAAATCCCTTAGATTACGCATTAATGGTTGAAACTATAGATTTCAAGTACAAGTTCATTGATGTCAAAAGGAATTTAAGAGACCTAACCTATAATGAGGAACTAATAGTATGTAGGATTGTTAAAGACTATAAGAGCCCAAAGTACTATAATACATGGTTAGTACAAGCTCATCAACTGGCGAAGTTGCCGGCTAAGCAGATGACTCAATACATAATGCTAATAGATAATATGTTTAGGAAATATGGACTGACGATTCCTCTAAGTAGAAGGTATACGTTAGGTGTAAGGTAATGAATAGACCATTAAAGATAGGTAAGGTAACTGGAGACTCTAAGCCCAACTATTTCGTATTTAGCATAAACCCTGATACACCTCCACCTCTCTATGAATATGTGTATGTAGAATTAGAGGAAGTACCTCCTGGACAAACAACCCCCCATAAGGTTAAGGTTCTAGCTCAAGTTCGTGAAATTAAGAGGCTTGGACTAGGAATTTCACCTTCACATCCATGGGATGTGATAAAAGATGTTCCTAGGGCAGCTCTCTCAGATTTAATTGTTGGAATAGCACATGTCTTAGGATATAAGTATAAGGGTAAAATTTACTATCCCAGACATGCTGCAACCATAGGTTCATGGGTTTATCTTGCACCAGATGAATTAATTAAGGAATTTTATAGTATAGAACCTGCCAAAGGACTTCATGTAGGCTACTTAATTACTAGACCAAGCGTTCCAGTAATGTTAAATATGGATGGAATTAGAAGGCATTTAGCAATAATAGCGGCGACGGGCAGTGGTAAGACGTGGACAAGTATTGTATTGATTGAAGAACTATTGAAGAAAGGTGCTACTATACTAGTGCTTGATCCTCATGGAGAATATGTTAAGGTAAAAGAAACCATACATAGATTAAGAAAATACAACGAATCTGTTGATGCATTTATACTAAAGGGTCATAAAAATCAAGAAGGAGACATATTGTATAGGGTAAATGTATTAAACATGTCAGCTGATGAGCTAGCTTCTGTAGCTAGAATACCACCTACAGCTTCAAGGCTTAGAGCAGTTCTCTCAGGTGCTAAGGAGGTAAGTAAGGTATTAGTTGAAGTATTTGGTAATTCAAAACTAGGCGGTTTAAAAGCCTTACAAAGGATAATAGAGGCTTCAATAACAGCTATTGAATCAATGAAAGCCTTGAGAAGAGGTTCAAGCTTTGACAACTTCTACGATACAGTTAAACGAGAACTATATAATAACTTAGAAGTGGATGTCAAAAACCTTGAAAATAACGAAAAACTTGTCACTAAACTTAAGAAAGGCTTGAAGAAAATATGGTTAGCATTAAGAAGAGATACAGAGCCAGGCTATGATACTATAAGATATCTAGAGATGTTAAGGAAAATAGGTGTTTATACTACAGTAACAATTCCTCTAGAAAAAATATTAAAACCTTCACAAGTAACGGTTTTTAACTTAAGTGGATTAAGAAAAGAAGTTCAGGATCACCTAGTTTACAATATTTTAACTAGAGTATTCAATGCAAGGGTAAGACACCGTAGAGGGTTAAAAGGAGAGAAATACCCCTATCCTGTAGTTGTTGTATTAGAAGAAGCTCATAGATTTGCTCCACCAAAACACTTAGAAAGTACTTGGAGCAGAGATATAATTGCAAAAATAGCTAGTGAAGGTAGAAAGTTTGGAGTATTCCTAATAGTTATAACTCAAAGACCAAGTAAGGTTGACTCGGATATATTAAGTCAATGTCAAAGCCAAATAATATTAAGAATAGTTAATCCTAGAGATCAAGAAGCAGTAAGAGATGCTAGTGAAGAAATGAGTCAAGAACTCCTAAGTAATCTGCCAGGATTAAATCCGGGTGAAGCAATAGTATTAGGGCCCATAGCATGTGCTCCAGTAATGATTAGAGTAAGAGATAGAGAGTTAGAATATGCAGGTGCTGATATAGACTTACTTAAAGAATGGAGTAAAGCAATAGGAGAAGCAACTATAAGAAGAAGACTCATCGAGCAATTAAAGGAAATTAGCGAAATTACTGGTGGTGAAATTAATTCAGTAATCGACATAGTTAACAAATCTCCTAAAATAATAAATGATATAGCATCAACGACTTTAGATGAAGTATTAACAGCTATATCAATTATAAGTAACGAGGATGTTAATGTAGAATTCGACGACCAAACTTTAACATTAAGGGGGAAAGTATACAACGAAAATGTTGAAATAAAATTAAGTGAAGGACTTTGGAGCTGTACATGTAGGGTTGAAGATATAGTATGCAGACACACCTTAGCAATATTATTTAAAGCGGTACTTGATGGATTAATAAATAAAGAAATTATTAGGAAGGCACTTAGCCTTAGGCCTCTAAATGTGATTTAAATTATTTTCCACGAATTCTAAGCTCTTTAGCTAGATTATAACATCCATCACCTCTTTCTAATAACCCTTTAGCTATTAGTGAGTTTATTACCTGTTCTGGGTTTTTGATTTTATATATCGCTGATAGCTCTCTTATAGCTATTATTTCTCCAACAGAAACATTCTTCCTGAAATAATCAAATACCACCTTCTCCTCTCTTGATAATGTCCTATATATCTCTCTTAATTTCTCCTTCATATCTCCTGTACCATTGTGATTGCTTACCTTTAAAGCTACTTAGGAATAATGCTAATGCATGTCTAAATACTTCACTTCTACTATTATATAATCCCATATTAACGAGTTTATCTACTTCTTCTATTAATTGGCGTGGTGCCTTAAATGTTACTATGATTGTTTCTTTCATGAATAACCCCTAACTCCTATTACCACTCTTACATATCACTTGTTGTTGAAAATATAAGCATTAGGGCTGATAGTATTTTATAGTAGAAACTAATGTCTTAATTTAACTACCTCTTCGAAGCCCATCCTCAAGGCCCTAATATTTACATCAATCCACTTCTTTGGCATTACTTCACGTATTGCTTTCTCAATGTTTACTAACTCTAATAATCCATTTAGTACCCCAGATGCCATGAGAGCTCCTATCATAACCATGTTTTCTGAAAGTATGTTTCCAGCCTTTGAAGCTAGATCTAATGCGCTTACTTCAATGACTCTTAATCCTAGTTTCTTTATATGACTAATGTACTCTTCTAATGGAAGTAACTTTAATTCAGGAATCGCGGGTCTAATAAGTCTCTTATTGATTATTATCAACGTATTTAAATTCGCATATATGTTTATTGCTCTAAGGGCTTCCAAAACCTCAAGAGCTAAGATTACGTCAGCACCGTTTTCAGGAACTAGTGGTGAATTTGGATTACCTATCCTTATATGGACAATAACGCTACCTCCTCTTTGTGCTAGTCCATGGACTTCTGATATGAAAGCTTTAATACCTTTTAATATTGCAGCTGTTCCAAGTACATTCCCTAATGTTATAAGACCTTGACCTCCGACCCCAGAAACTATTATGTTAATGGTCTTATCCAATGGCATAATTACACCTCCTAGAACCCTAATCTATTCCATTCAGGTGTAGGTTCTTTTTCTATGACTATTGCATTAAATGGACATACTTGTGCGCAAACTCCACATCCGGCACATAATATTGGATCTATTTGAGCTTTACCATCATCCCTAGGAGATATTGCAGGGCATCCAAAAGCTTCATAACATGTCTTACAAGCTTTACACTTACTGACTTCAACTCTATACAATGGCTTCTCAATACCCCTTCTCCTAGCCATAGACGATATTATTAGAGCGCAGGTTCTTCTCATTACAACTAATGCGGGTTTCTTCCTCTCTATAACATATCTTAAGGCATCAGTTAGTGTATTTATGGACTCCTTTACATTATAGGGATCTAGGGTTTTTACATACTCTACACCTATAGACTTAGCTATAGCCTCTACACTAATTATTGGTGCAGTCTCGCCTGTAGCTCTAATACCTGTTCCTGGATGTGGTTGATGGCCTGTCATTGCCGTTATTCTATTATCAAGTACCACGATTAACATTGGAGCATTATTATATATGGCGTTTATTAATGGCGGTATACCTGTATGGTAAAATGTGGAGTCCCCTATAGTAGCTATTACTACCTGATTACTTACATGCGATATACCATTCGCTACACCGATACTGCCTCCCATTTCAATAAGTATGTCCTGCATATTGTAAGGAGGTAAGATAGCTAATGAATAACAGCCTATATCACCTGAATAAACAACATTTGCTTTAATAGTTTTAACAGCTCTCTTAAGCTCGTAGAATGATGCTCTATGAGGACATCCAGGACAGAACGTTGGTGGACGTGGAGGGATATTTATCTTAACTTTTACTTCTTTTGTACTACCTATTGTTCTCTTTAATTCCATGAACTTAACTATAGCTTCTATAACTCTCCTTAAAGTAAGTTCATAATGTTGAGGTACTAAATCCTTGCCATGAACTTTAATGCTTAATCCAAGATCGTGTACAAGGCTTTTGACTTGCATTTCCACTATGGGTTCAAGTTCTTCAATTACAAGTACTTTATCTGATTTTTCAAGTGCTTTTCTGGTAAGTTCTACTGGTATGGGAACAGAGGACGATAACTTTAGTATATTAACTTTTCCATTTAAGTTCAATTGGCTTAGGGCGTCGATAACGAAGCCGTAGCTCATACCTACTGCTACTATAGTATATCTGCTATCATTATCTATGAACTTATTGTAGGGCCAGTTATTAACTTCATGTTTTATCTTTTCCCATCTCTTTAAGAGCTCTATTCTTCTTAGTCGGACATGAGCTGGTATTAATGTCCATCTTTTTGGGTCTTTTTCAAACATACCTTTAGTACTAGGGCTACGCATTGGGCCATAAATTACAGGGCCTCTACAGTGAGCTAATCTTGTCGTTGACCTAAATATGACTGGTTGTTTAACTTTTTCACTGAAATCAAATAACTCACGAATAATATCCTTTGCTTCACCCGGATTATATGCTTCAAATACTGGGATAAATGCATGAAGACCATAGTACCGGTTATCTTGTTCATTTTGACTACTCCACATTGATGGATCTTCAGCACTTACTATTACAAATCCTCCATTAACTCCTGTATAACCACTACTCATTAATGGATCGGCTGCGACGTTTAGACCTACATGCTTCATTGCAACAAGAGCTCTTACACCGCACATTGCAGCACCATAAGCTACTTCATATGCTACTTTTTCATTAACACTCCATTCAACATATATCCCTATATCCTTAGCAACTTCAGCTAGTGCCTCAAGAACTTCAGTTGAAGGTGTTCCAGGATAAGCAGATGCTACACCAATACCTGCTTCAATAGCACCGCGAGCGATAGCTTCATTTCCCAACAATAGTACTCTTGAACCCTCAGGCAAAAGAAGCTTAGATTTCATGATTAAATAACACCTATTTAGTATAAAGGAAGTGAGGGTTAAAATAGGGTTAATAAAATTATATAAACAATTGTATATTATAAAACATATAAGTGAATGTTAAAGAAGACTATAAAAAGTTAAAGTATTAGATTAATCTAAAAATTTTTGTAAATATTTATAAACCTCCATGCTAAACTTACTAGTTTAGAAGGGTGAGGTGAGAATATGAGTATAAGATCAAATAGGCGTAGGAGTGAGGACATAGACCTAAATCTTGAGGTAGTATATGAAGACAGTGAAGTAATAGTAATGAAAGCTCCTAAGGATAAAGAGCTCGAGGAGCTAATACTAAAGGTAATAAGAGAAAGAGGAAGACCTGTTTCATGGCGAGAACTAAGGGAAGTATTTAGCGGTCTTGCAGGTGAAGACAGGCTAAGAAAAGCCCTAGGAAACCTAATCGATCAAGGTAAATTAGTTGAATTGCCCGACGGAAACTTTGCCTTACCGGGAATGGAACATATGGTTGATTGGGAAAGGGCGAGGAGGAGACGTGGAAGATTAAGATTTGCCTATAAGAAATACTTCAAGAAAGGAGTTCCAGTAATTATAGAAGCTATGTAGCTAATTCTAATACCTTTAATACGCCAATAGATTCAAAGATTCTCAAGACCCTTAGTAGATATTCCATCCATAAACATAATACGGCCTCCTATAACCCATATCCACATATAATATTAATATCCATTACTCGACTTTCACATATAACATATCAAGTACATCAGTCTACAGGAAATACTTGCCTAATATCAAAGGCTTTAGATTCTAATCCTACCGAATATTAAATATTTTTCCCTATAATTTCTAAGATCCTTGTAATTCTAATAGTAATTCTAAATATGATTTTATTATAGGTTTATCTTTAATGCCTAATTCTTTAGCAAATGAGAGTAGTATTTCAATCGCGTTATCTACATCTAATTCACCTTTATACTCTAATTCAATAAATTGTCCAAGTTCTTGTACATCATCCAATGATATACAAATATTATTAGGGCATTCATAATAGACCCTTTCTTTAATGACCTTAGCCACAGGATTAAAACCTAAAAGTCTTAGCACTTTATCCATTTTACTAAATGATTCAACACCTACACTTACCTCTTCTCTGACTTTAGCTCTATTACTCATCCTTGGACCCTTATATGTTAATTCAACTTTATTTCCAGTAACTCTTAACCTAAGAGCTTCATCAGTTTCACGAAAATCTCTAACAGGATGCTGATAGTATACATCAACTTCTCTAGATTTCCTCTCAACCTTACAACCTAGTTGAATAAGCTTTTTCACTAACCTTTGCATCTCTATAGGTTTAATCTTGTACTTTAATTCTACTTCAACCAAGAGAATACTACCCTTAACCTTTAGCTTCCTTTGTAATAAGATTTAAGACCTTATTAATCTCTTTACGAATTTGTATTGGTAAATCGGGTGCGTCAACTGAAAGAAAGCCTCTAATTATCATTGATTTAGCTTCTTCCTCCGTAAATCCCTTTGACATTAAGTATATCAATTCTTCTTCAGCTATTCTACCTATAGATGCTTCATGCGTTAGCTCTGTATCATGAACATATGACTCTAGCTCAGGTACCGCCTTTATATTAGCCTTATCTGAAAGTAATAACCCAAGACATTCGACATGTCCTTTAGTGTTAGGTGCTTTAGCCGTTAGATTTGCTCTAGCAATAATTCTTGACTCTTCTTTTGCGAGATTTCTCGAAATAATTTCACCGCAAGACTCCTTATCCATTAATACTATTTTGGAACCGATATCATACCTCGATTTACCTGAACCAACAATTATTGCTACATTATATGATCTAGACCCTCTCTTTAAGTAAACAATAGGATAAGCCTGTACAGACTTAACAGGGCTATAGATTATATAGTAACTAGTGAATCTTCCACCTTCATCTACAATAACCCCTGTTCTAGGCCTTACATCGATCCCTGAAGACCATGCGTGAACCATAGTAAAAGTTAATTTAGCATTTTTTGCTACATAGAATTCCGATACACCTATATGTATTGCTTCATTAACTATATGTGATACAGAACAACCTGTTAGGAGATGGAGCTCGCTATCCTCATCAACAATTATAATATTGTGTAGTAGTTGTCCTAGCTTATCTTTAGTTATAAGTAGACATGTAAGTATTGGAAATGGAACCTTAGTCTTTGGCGGAACATAAATAAAATAACCATCAGCACTATATTTTTCGGTTGCAGCCATATATTCATCCTGAGCAGGGCTTAGAACTCTCCAATAATACTCCTTAACCCAAGAATATTTTCTCAAAGCTTCACGAGTATTTAGAACTATCACCCCGTACTTTTCAAGCATCTTCCTTACGGCTGTTAATACTTGTGAGTAATCTATTTGTACATAGGCTGCTTTCTTAAATTCATGCTTACTTAATCCAATTCTTTTAGCTGCACTTATGGCATCTGTCGACTCCAAAATACTTTCATCAACAGATTCTACTCTATCAACTATGAACTTGTCAATGCTTACATGCTCCTGTTTTTTAATCATAGTATTTTTCCTACCTTTATGGCTTTATACCCAATTTCTCTAATGTTTTTCTATATCCCAACTTAAATATTAATGGTAAAATCTCATCAGGATAACCTGAATAAACTATGCGACCATTATTCATTATATGAACATAATCTATGTGCTTAAGCTTTGAAAGTATTTGTCCTGAATGTGTTACTAAGAGTATTGAGGCAGGAACATTCTCGACGTATAATTCAATAGCATTAGCTATCTTTGAAATACTATCTATATCAACACCACTATCAGGTTCGTCAAGCATTAATAGCCTTGGTCTCTGAATCAAAGTTATGTATAATTCTGTTCTTCTTCTTTCACCACCACTAAATCCAACAAAGAGATATCTATTCATTAATTGATCCACATCTAGAATTTTAGCTAAAAGTGATGCATGACTACAATGGTATTTAACCAACATTGCCTTAACCAAATCCTTTAATCTAACACCTTTAATTAGTGGAGGAAACTGGAACGCTAATGCAATTCCTAGTTTAGCTCTTTCATAAGGAGGTAACTTAGTTATGTTTTTACTATCAAAATATATGCTACCCTTAACTATGTTATAACCAGGAAGTCCCATAATAGTTGCTAAAAGTGATGTTTTTCCAGCAGCATTAGGACCCATTAATACATGGACTTCACCAGTATTTTTGATGTTGAAGTTAATATCACTAACTACGGTTTTCTCCCTTACTCTTACTGTGAGGTTCTTAATTGCTAGGAGGCTCATTGAATACACCTTTCATTTAATCCTACTTAGTTAACATGGATAGTATAGTTCCCCAGCGCTTCCTCAAAAACTCTAATGGTGGTCCAGACCTTATATGACTCCAAGGTAGTTCCTGATCTATATTTCTACCCTTCTTAATGTAACTTAAATCAATATTACTTTCTTTTATAGCTTTATTCCATGCTCCAAGCCCAGCACCATAGATTGACCAAAGTGCTAATGCCTTACTAATTCGTCTATTACCTAGACCTATTGTTGCCTGGACAAACGCTTCTCTGGGATCAAGAAAACTGAATTTAATCCTATGATGTAAGTTTCTTTTAATAATCACAATTTTCTCTCTAAGCCTATCTACGTCTTCAAAAGGAGCCCATTGTAATGGTGTTTGAGGTTTAGGAACTAAAGGGTTAATGGAAACCTCAATAAGAATTTTCTTCCCTACCTCTCTATATACGTTCATTATTAAATCGGCAATAGCTTTAACTTCTTCAATTCTTTCACCTGGAAAGCCTATCATAAAGTACATTTTAACATTCTTGAACCCGACCTTAGAAGCTAGCTTAACCACCTCTATAATTTTCTCTTTATTGTAAGGTTTTCCTATGATCACTCCTAATCTGAATGAAGCCACTTCAGGTGCGATGGTAAGAGTCTTTTGCCCTATAGATGCTAATAATTCTAAATTCTCTCTATTTAATGTTTCAATTCTAATGCTAGGAGCACTAGCTTCAATATTTAACTCTATTGCTTTTTCCAACAACTTTTTCGATCCAGGATGATTAAAGAATGAAGTAGCTATGAAAACAACCTTATGTGATTTATTCAATTCAATTCCTTTCATCATATATTTGATTATTCTTTCTGTGGATCTAATTCTATATGGCCTATATATGTGAGAACCCATACAGAAAGCACAACTCCAATAGCATCCGCGATCTACTTCGATCATATACGCATGACCAAATGCATGATCTACTTCAGGGCTCTTAAACTGAATAATGGGATGATAAGCTTCATCAAGGTTCTTAACGAATACTTTGTGAACTTCTTCCTTACCACGACTAGGTATGTAGAATCCGGGATTGCCTAGGAAGTCTAATATTTGATTCTTAGATTCAAGCTGTAATGCGTCTAAAAGTCTGGGTATGATTTTCTCAGATTCACCAATAGCTAGTACATCAGCTATATCGGCAAGAGGCTCGGGGTTTGCAGTTACTGTAGGGCCTCCGATAACAATTAATGGATCGTTATGGTCGCGTTTTTCTCTGAATGGGTTTATTTTAGATGCCATAAGCATTCTTACTATGTTAACATAGTCATTCTCGTAGTGAACTGTAAATAATATTACATGGAATTTACTTAGAGGTGTACCTGTTTCAATGCTTCGTGGTAGAGGTTCTTCGCCTCTAAGCTTTTGAAGAACGAATCTTTCAGCATAAACGTGTTCATAGGAGTTAAGAAGATAATAAAGAATGTGAAAGCTTAAACTTGCAACAGCAACTCTATATAGACTAGGATAAGCTATAGCAATTCTAAGCATTCCGGGCTTTAGCTTCTTCCTAATTACACCATACTCTACAACCATAGGTTATACTCCTTGTAGTCAGGAATATAATAGGAATACTTATAAGTTTACCAAGAAGATATTATTCAGTAGATGATGAAGGCTAGATAAACTGCTCTATGATGACGGTTTCTGGTACTGATAAGGTATAATAATGTAGGTAGACCGTAAATCTCAAGACTTCAAGACCAATGGAATATGAGTGTTCAACTAACTATTCGTAATCATACCTATAACGTCGTTATTGAAATTAGACTACTAAAAATTATGAATTTACCGAACGTAAGAAAAGGGTTAAAGAGCTTCTGCGCGACCACCTCTAAAACCTTTGCTAATATTATTGAAGTATTTATATTGGGTAGTGATGTAGTATTGGATGAAGTATTTATTTCAGGTACTTCGAGAGGGTAAGAGAAAGACATACCATTCACAAGACAAGAATAGTCATCTCTTATTGATACATCTGACATGGCTAATCTGAGTGAATTAATATTTTGAACTATCTGACTGGATAGATATAATACTAGTAATGAATTTTAGAGGTCAAGAATACTTAGTGTAAATTCTACAAAAACTTACAAGTCTTTCCAATTCATTAACCCAACCATTCTCAAGATGAAAATATTCAAATTTTTCCGAAAATCTTCTCTTTATAATATTAATTAAATTTCTATGAACAGAAGATCTTATTTCATAGAGTGTTACTAGTCCAAGCCTAGTTTTAGGATTAAGCATATGATACATTAAACCCTCTAGTGACAATAGGTGTTGTGTATCTATAGATATCTTAATCTCGAGAATAACTACAGGGTCTGTAGGTGATGGTATGACAGCATCAACTTTAAATTCACCGAAATCAAATACAACTCTCTGATTTTCTTTAACATGTAAGCCATAAGTTCTAAGTTTAGAAACAATCCAGTTCTGAAATGCTTTACCTGTTGCTCCTCCTCGTGCTCTGGATGATGCATATTTATTCCATGCCTCTACATATATTTCTCTGAGCTCGTTCATTAATAGAAGATCCGTTGAGCTCTGAGAAAACTTCTGACTTTGAGAATTTATCATGTTTAGAAAAATGTATAGACCGCAGTTATTTATGTTTTTAGGGCAGTTTGAATATTCTGATACCTTACAGAGCTCCCGATAAGGGCAGCTTAAGTTTCCTGAAAACATCTCTAACTCCACTTTTATTATTATTAACACTTTATTTAACGTTATTGGTTATGCCGCACTTTACATTAACTAAGAAGCTATTAAGGTATTAGTTATTGTAAATGAAATTAGTTTGACAGGAGCTCTCTAAACACTTCGAATACTAATAATTGGAGATAATAGTTTATATAAAGCGGGTCTTAAGATCAAAACCAATACTGAGGTGTTTCAGTTTCTCTAACCTTATCTTCATCCGAAAATCTCCATTTTCCTCTAAGATCGAGTATTACTATACCTAGTTCACCGCCAAGTTTATCACTAATAAGTACCTCATATTCTAGGCTAGATATCATTATATCGCATTTTATAGGTCCAACACTTCTATCACTAGTTTCAACGGTTACTTCTGCAGCATTAGGTACTAAGTAATTTCTTACAGGGCCACCAGCTGTTCCAACTTCAATAAGGTAAGCATCATCTGGTGGAGGCCAAAGACCCAACTTTACAGCAAGTCTACGTGGTATAAGCAGTTGAGGGGTTTCAGCCTCGAACCCGGAGTTTACAAGAGCTGATGTAATTACTTCTTCATTTGACTTTAATGATCTTATTCTTAGCTTTACCCTTACAGCCACTGACATCACCTAATCTTCGCAGAGGATATATGTGCCCAATCCTTCTTCTAATTGGGTATATATGCCCAATTCTACCCTTAAACCTATGCGTTCTCACTTTAAACTATCCTCATAATTTAATAGTGTCATTTAAACTTTAAAATATATTTAATACTATACAGATTGTTTCACTAGTACTAACATTCACTTAAAGGGTTGGTTGATTGATGACACCCTAGATATTTTTATAATAGTCCTCTCAGCTATCTATGGTATATGGCGCTTACCCTTAGATGGAATTATTGTGCAGGTTGTTGGGATAACTTTAACAATACTAGGAATTACCGTTATGTTAGCTGGCATGATCGAATTCTGGTTCATACGTAAAATTATAGGGATGGATGTATCGGAACTCATAACTGCAGGAATTTACGAATGGAGTAGAAATCCTCAGTTCCTGGGATGGTATCTTATAGACATAGGTATTGCACTAGCCGGCCTTTCAGGATACGCTCTCTTGATAACATTATTAACTATAATTTCCGGTCACTATTATATTGTAAAGCTAGAGGAACCTTATTTAGAACGCATATTCGGAAAAAAGTACCTAGAGTATAAACAAAAAACCCCGAGATACATAGGGATGCCTAAAGATTAAGCGGTGACGAGGAGAGCTCTTTAGGATTTCAAATTAGTATTTATTAATGCATGATATATTTATAATCTCAGCTTCATTAATGTTCATTGTTTTATTAGTGACTATATGAGCTAAGAAGCTAAAAGCTAGATTTTATTAACAATGGGGTATTCGCCGGGCATTTATTTTTATAATTTTTAGGATCCTATAGGGAGGATATGATTAAATAGTCAAGGTTTGTGTTAAAAACACATAAGTATTAACCAGATATGCGTAGGACGATAATTGAGTATATGAGAATCTTAAAGGAGTATAAGGACTACATAGGTTATGGTTATATAATTAGAAGAAAACCATTATAAAACAACGACTAATACATTACTATATTGATCTTTAATTAATGATGAATTGAATCCGTATCACAGAATTTAAGTTAGCTACCAAGCACTAATACTTCAGAGGTTTAAATCTGAACTATGTAATAATGGCTCTCTTTTTGGTTTTTCATAGCTTTTACCGTATGGATTGTTTTTGTTGAGATTATTCTTAGGATACTACGTCATTATGTCAACTTCCCTATACCAGCATTTATCAGATGCTTTATCGATAATCCTTTAGAAGGAGAATACAATCCCCTTCAAAAGTCGTCGACTGGATTGGTATAAAAAAGATATGTCTATCTTAGAATTAGGCCCAGGTCCTGGCACATTCACTATCGAAGCTGCTAAGCATACTAGTACAGAGGGTTATGTAGCTGCAATTGATATACAGCCTAGTATGGTTTTAAGACTTCGAAATAGGCTTAGAAAAGAGAGCATTATTAATGTCGAACCTATAGTAGGCTCAGCTCTAAACCTTCCACTAAAAGATAGAGTATTCGATAGAATTTTCATGTTAGCTGTATTCGGGGAACTGCCCGACAAAGAGAAAGCATTGAATGAAGCTAATAGAGTATTGAAAGATAGAGGTCTACTTGCAGTACGTGAGTTTTCACCAGATCCTAATCGTCCAAGAAGGAAGACAGTAATCAATTGGTGTAGTAAGACAGGCTTTAAGTTAGTCAAAGAATATGGAGGTTTCTTACACTACTTACTAATGTTTGAGAAGGCAGAAAACAATTGTAAAGGGATAGTATCTCCTCGGTAATATTGCTAACTTCCTACCAGTAAGCTCTCTACATGAAAGCTAGAAGTTATTAGATTTTTCAATATTTCAGCTTGCTTCCTTAGAACTAAGGGTCTCATGTTCTAATGATGCGGTTCTAATTTTTATTCACTTTGCATAGCATTGATAATGCGCATAGAATAGATTTCATCAATACGTACATTATGAAATAATTACATAATTAATTACCTTTTGATATTATGTCGATTAGTGGTTGTAAACCCATATATTCAGCTGCAGTAGTGATGTTCACGCCCATTCGTTTAGCAGCTTCGAAAACAGGTCTTGTTCTTTCCCTCCACCTCTTCTCTCTTAGTAAATGATGATCATATATTACTATTTTAGGCTTAGCACTTTCAATTATATAAATCATGTTCTCAATAGCTCTATTTAAGTTTATTCTATTGAGCATATAGGGGAATAAATACGTTGGAGGCCCATCAGCGATGATAGCATCTGGGCGTATATCAGCTATTTTATACGCATAATCCTCTATTTGGGGGCCCATAAGATCGCTTGTATAGAATATTTTTCTATTGTTCTTAATTATTAATATTGGCGTTACCCATCCTGTTCTATCATACTCTATTCCATGAAACCAAGGATTAAAGATGTTTATAGTTGTATCTCCAAGTTCGAGCTTTTTACCATCACCCCATATAATCTTTGTTCCATAACTTAAGACTATACCCTCCTTAATCCATGGTTTAGTTCCCCATAATTTTCTAGTGAGATTATTAAACCACCTCTTACCCTTCTCTAAGAGTTCAGCTCTTCTAGAAGAATAGTCACCAAAGTCTCTTTTCAGGGCATAATTAAGCTCTTGAACAGGATCGGTAAAATCCTTCATTTCAGGTTCTTCGATATAATTAGAGATTTTGTCACCAGCTAGACTTATCAGTTTAGATATAAATAGTCTCGATCTGTTCCACTGGCTTTCATTTATGTACATATTAGGATTCTTCAAAATAAGTAGTTTACCTTTTAAATACATAGCTTTGGGATTCCTTAGATCAATATCATTTGGGAGAACATGATGATCATAGTGATAGTGTGTTATTATCATAATTTTAGACTTCCAACAGTACTCCTCAATTTTATTAATGGCCTTTCTTCGAAGATTTCTCTTTTCACCTGATGATAATGGGTAGCTAGGCTGCATAGAGGCAGCTCCTGGATCAATAACTAGACCTCCCATACTAGTTTCTAAGTATATTGATGCAGATTTAGCTCCAAGACTATCAAACCATAATAGAATAATACCTAAATCTTTAAGAATCCTCAATCAAGCCACCTGCTCATCTATAACCAAATTATTATGATTAGTGAAAATATCATAAATTTATACGTATATAATAAGACTTGATAACGGTGGAAAGTTTATGGTTAATTATCGTGTATATATCATTGTTAAAGAGGTTAAAGGATATTGCGCTGCAGGATATAAATCAGGTGATGTGTTTGCAATAATAGAGAGGTTCTATATAAAGAGTGATAAGAGAATAAAGATAAGCTTACATGCACTTAACTCAATGCTAACTCTAATAATGCCCTTTATCAAGGGGGTATCTGCAAGAAGTCTTGGAATAGGGAAAGAGGATAATGAAGGATACATTCAATGTCCTGATCCCGGATCTCCTTATACCCAAGGAGGAACTGTAGTATTTAAACTAATTAGGGAAGAGCTAAAATGATACAGTTCTGTAGAAAAGTCTATATTCTGAATCGAGGAAAGTAATCAATTAGCACCTCCTCGCCGGGGTAACAGCGCCGCTGGTCTCGGCGTCGGATGAGCCTCGGCTGCGCGCCGGAACAATCCATAATTACCATTTCACCGTAGTCGATGTCTTCAAACGATAAAGGCAAAGCTCGTAGGCTACAGCTTAATAGTATATTCTAAAACACATTGTAAATAGGAGATAAAATGAATAAGACATGTATAGCTCTACTATTGATCATAATATTACTAAGTATAACAGGTACTATAACTTTGATATCAGGAATAATACTAGGATATAAAGATATAACAAAGCTCTTCTTCAAAGAATACGAATCTTGGGAAGAAGATAAGAAGGAAAAGGGGAAGGAAGGAAAAATAATATTAGGATTAAAACGTGACGAATGGAAGCAAATACACCTAATATCGGCAATGATAACAACCGTATTAGTGATTATACACTTAATGCAAAACATAAAACCACTAAAAGCATTATTCATAGCCATAAAGAAGTAATCATGCAATTATTATCAACCCCTTATGTATTTAAGTAATCATATTATCATGAATTCCTTACATTCTTTAGGTAAGCCTTCTTACAAGAAGTATTTCGTTTTCATTAACTAGGAAAGACAATAATTTAGGGCTTGCAACGTTCTTGAGATGCATCAATTAAGTTCTTGTCGGGATATGACTTAATACTAGGCCTATTGATATGGGCAGCTTAACTTTTATGCATAATATTCATGAATTTCTTTTCCAAGAAGCTGACGGACCGTTTTTATTACGGCTTCCCTGGAATTCCATCTAGGTCTCCAACCTGTGCTTTTGAGTTTAGAAACATCTAATAACATAAACTTTACATCACCAGGCCAACCTCGCCCATCAGGCGTACCCGGCTTAAATATGTATTTAACATCTCTCAGTCCTAGCTCTTTAGTAATTATATCAGCTATTTCAATCACAGTAATCCAATCATCGCTTCCAATATTATAAACATCATACTTCTTATTACTTCTCATGAATGCTTCGAGTACATGAAGGGTGGCGTCAACACAGTCGAAGACATGTAAGTAACTCTTCCTCTGAGTACCGTCGCCAAGGATTTCAAGTTCTCTAGGATTCCTTTTAAGCTTATTAATAAAATCTATTATAACCCCATGATTACTTCTCGGTCCAATTATATTAGCGTATCTTAATATCAGGCTTTTAATTCCATATAGCTTTGAATAGGTAATCATAATATTTTCACAAGCAAGCTTACATGCACCATAAATTGAAACGGGTTCTAGCGGATGGTAGCTTTCCGGCGTGGGAATGATCTTTGCGTCCCCATAAACAGTACTAGAACTTGCAAAGACAATGTATGGAATATCATATTTACGACACGCCTCAAGAACATTAAATGTTACGAGAACGTTTTCTTCAAAGTGAGTACGGGGGTCAGTTACAGATATACGAACCTCGGGATTAGCTGCAAAATGAAAAACAACATCAATATTACTAAATGATTTAACCCAATCAGCATCAAATACCTTTAAGTCGGCTTTAATGAACTCAAAATAAGATTTCCCTAAATGTGTTCTAACATTATCTAAGCTACCTGAACTTAAGTTATCGATAACTATAACTTCATAACCTAAATTGGCTAATTTATCTACTAAGTGACTGCCTATAAAACCGCAGCCACCAGTAACCAAAGTCCTCAATGAGGGACCCTGATATAACTAAAATAAACACTCTATAATTAATGTTACATCTACGATGGCACGTGATTCAATGCTTAGCAACTAATTCTAGTAATAGATCAAATACTTCATTTATATCTATTGTCCCCTTATCTCCTTTGCTTAACGTCCCTTCCGGGTCATAAATTGCTAGTACTCCGTTCCAGTCATGAACAGCATCGTCAGGACCACGATCATTCTCCGGCAAGTATATTGTATTCCATCCTAATGTTCCTGCCGATCTCCAATTAAGATCATCAAAATATACTATAAGATCTGGAGCATCACCCTTTACGTGAGGATATAGTTCATATGGTGTATAGACTTTATTTTGCCATTGCTCATTGTTCGGCCCCCTTATTTTACCTATATCCTTTTTAAGCTGCCTTATTGTCCCTTCATAGTATTTCTTCTTTACTATTCCTTTAGGCTCTCTACCTTCTAAGTTAATGAATATTCTTGCATAATACCCTCCCCAACCCCAAGCAATAGTATGTTGCCAATCAATCATATCTTTATTTAAATCCTGTCCAGGCTTCTTCGGCATTTCCTTTAGCTTTAAGTATCCTTGTTCTTGCAGCCATTGATTTACTACAAATGCTCCCTTCATAGCCTTTGCACCATGATCTGATGTTACTACTATTATAGTGTCCTTAGGTAAGATTTTCCTTATTTCCTTAAACCAGCTATCAATCATCTTATAGTATTCTGGTATAACCTTGCTATATACAGGATGCTCTACATGCCTCGGATGATGTTTATCAAAATACTTCCAGAATGCATGCTGTACCCTATCAACTCCTATTTCAACATATATGAATAAATCCCATTTCTTTTTGAGTAGTAAATGAGTTACAACCTGTAGGTGCTGTTTTGTCATTTGAAATACTTCTTTTGCGACCTTATCCTTCTCATGGCTCCTATAAACTACATCAAATATGAATTGTCCGTATTTTTCCTCTAGCTCCTTCTTAAGCCATGGAGGAAAGGTATATGGTTTATGAGGCCCTGGCGTAGTAAAGTCCGTTACTAGAAATCCATGAATAGGTTTTGGAGGATAAGTTGGAGGAACCCCAATAACTCCCACACGACATCCTTTTCTACCTAAAATATCCCATAACGTTGGAGCCTTAATGTGAGTTGAGTTTACTATATAGCTTTCTCTAACATCACCAGGTCTTCTATGACGAAATCCATAAATCCCAAGTTCTCCTGGAGTTTTACCAGTAAACATAACAATCCATGCAGGTATAGTTATTGGTGGATGACAGCTCCTTAAGATATACCTCACACTTTCTTCACTAACTTCCCTTAAAGCTTCTAGTTCTACACCATAACCTTCATAGACTATCTTTGGAGGAGCACTATCAAGTCCAAGTATAAACAACCTTCTCATTACCTAACACCAGGGTTCGGGTCTGAATGTTACTTTTAATTACTTTTGAATATTTTTGATTACTTTCTTCATCCCCTCATTTTTGGTTCTCCTGCTCTGTCTGGTTTCATCCTTCATTGTGGGAGCACTTAGAGGAGACCCATGCTCCCCCGCATACGCATGTATAAATCTCAGCCAAATATTCATAGCTCCAACGACATCCCTATCAACTATCAAACCACATTTCCTGCATATCGCTAGTCTATGGTTGTAGACCAGTTTAGC
>CAYXRT010000008.1:0-71351 GCA_964467535.1 uncultured Desulfurococcales archaeon | reverse complement strand
GTTATTGAGCGTTATGGAATTGTAATGTCACCTTCTGTAGCTATAAATGGTGTTATCAAAATCTCTGGTCGCATCCCCAAGAAGGAGGAAGTTATCACTATTATTAAAGAGGCTATTCAGAGATGAGTAAGGATAGAGGTTATTTTAAGTGCTCCCTTCCAATAGTCATCTTAATTGCGAGCTTAGGATCTTTCATATATACCAGGATCTATGGCTATCCTTTTAAACTAATGACAGTAGAAGAGATGCTCGTATACGGTCCTATAGCATTACCCTTTCTCTATATAGCTAATTATATTATCAGGGCAGGCTTCACTCTTGTTTTTGCCTTTATCATGGCTGGTATGATTAGTGAACTTGCACCAAAGCAAAAGCTCATAAATGTTTTAAGTAGCACTAGGAGATGTTCATATCTCTTAGCGGCATTTTTAGCTCCATTGCTAACAGTATGTTCATGTGTTATGATACCTATATTCACAGGCCTTTTGTATGCAGGTATTGGTATAGATCCAGCCATAACCTTTCTCATGACTGCTCCAGCTGCAAATATTATGACCATACTATTTACGGCTAGTATAATATCATGGAAAATAGCTTTTGCTAGATTTATAGGGACGATATCCATTACCATTGTTACAGGATATATCGTTGCTAAAACAAGTTGGGGTAGAAGTGTCGAAGGGAAATATAGGGTTATAATTAATAAAAGAAGAGATATAGAAGAAATTAAATTACCGCTCTATGAAAAACTCTGGAACTCTTTGATTATGGCTGGTTATCTAGCTAAAAAGATGCTTCCATTTATTCTACTAGGAATAGGGGTAGTCAGTTATATACAGGCATATATACCGCCACAAATTATAGTTAAATACTTAACCGGAGTCCAAGGTATTATTATGGGAGCTATTATAGGAGTATCTATGTACACGCCAACACTAGTAGAAGTAATTCTTGTAGATGCATTAAAACATATGGGTATGAGTGCACCAGCTGCATTAGCATTCTTAATTGGCGGCCCTATGACTAGTATACCATCTATGCTTGGAGTTTCGAGGATTGTGGGATGGAGAATAGTCTCTATTTATGCAATTCTTGCAGTTATAGGCGCTATAACTATTGGTTTGATATACTATATACTTCTTAGGGATCTATGGTGAAAGGAAGTAGTATCCTCACCGAAACTAAGAAGAAGATGCATTCAATAATAACTGAGGATGCTAGTTTAAATTTAGTCGAAATTGCTCGAATCTTGGGTATTACACATGTAGCTGTATCTAGACACCTTAAAAACTTAGAGAAGAAGACGCTATTAAAGTTCAAGCTAATATAAATCCGAGCAAATTAAACTTAAAACCTGTCTTAGTCCTCGTGGAGATAGAAAAAGACAGATACATGGAAAACATAATAAACACATTTATTGAATGTCCTCGTGTAATTTTCCTAGCTAAACTTATAGGAGGATTAAATTTAGCAGCTTTAATGGTAACTGAAAATGATGTTGTTTTAAAATGTATATCTACAGTATGCTTAATAAGGATCATCAAAGGTATTAGAAGAAGTGAAGCCTAACTTAATGCAGGGCTTGTAAAGCCAAAATACATACCCATAAAAATTCTATATGAGAAAAGGAAGGAGCGAACTCCTTGCGGAAGAATATGTTCATCTTGTACTATATACAGTTATAAGGAATGTCTTGGATGCCCAGCTACAAAATATTATAAGGGTGGGGTCCTTTAGCTCATGGAAAGGTAAATTGCTAGTTCATAGGAGTTAATTTATTTTTGACATGGGTGTTTTGATGTATGGTATGTTGTCCTAGGGTATTATTTATTGATTTGGATGGAACTATTTGGGATTGTTTGGATACTTCAATGCTAAAGCTTCCCTTCATTAAAGTTAATGAATATGAAATAATAGACTCTTCAGGTGTTCGCGTAAGACTAGTAAGGGAGACTAAAAAATTCCTCATATGGGCTAGAAATAAAGGATTGTACGTAGCATCATTAAGTTGGAATATAAGAAACATAGCATTAGAAGCTCTTAAAGCCTTTAATATACAGCATCTATTTAATGATCACTATGTAGAACCTCATCCACATAAAGGAATAACCATGAAAAAGCATTGGAGAAAAATTCAAATTATTTTTAGAGAAAGAATTAGACTATGTCAGATAATATATTGATGATAGAAAAATACATTTAGAAGAGGTAATAGGGATCATAGGTGATATAATATTCATTCATATGTGGAAGAGTTTTAAATCATACAATGAAGTAGTTAACTTTATTGAAAAATTAATGCTTAAAGAATGTGTAGTATAGGCTGGGTGATCTGCTTTGAGTAATAAATGTAAGGTTAGGATCTATGTATTAGCAGATGACTATGCGGGATATAATTCACCCTTTCTTGCTCAACATGGACTGTCATTGTTATTAAGCATAGAAAGCAGTAATAGTAAAAAGCTAAACATTCTTTATGATACGGGAACATACTCTAAGCCTATACTATTTAATATGAAATTACTCAAAATTAAGCCCTCGGTAATAGATTTAGTAGTATTATCCCATTGTCATTATGATCATACTGGAGGGTTAGCAGGCTTATTAGAGAAAATAGGCAAAGATAGCGTATTGGTTATTGCACATCCTGATATATTTAGACCCCACTTAGTGTTAGATCCTATGATAAGGCATGTAGGCGTGCCAGAGAAGTGCAGGAGAGAAATTATTGAGAAATTGGGAGGTAGGATAATGTTAATTAAAGAACCGTTTAAGCTGGGACCTGGAATTTATTATTCAGGGGAAATAGAAGTTACTATTGAATATGAGAAGGCTGATACAAGATTCTATACAATACTAAATGGAAGATTAGTTAAGGATTATGTTAGAGACGAGGTTTCAATAGCTATAAGTACCAATAAAGGTTTAGTGATCATAACGGGATGTTCGCATCCAGGGATAATAAGCATCATTAACCATTTCCAGAAAGTAACAAAAATGAATGAAATTAGAACTATTATAGGCGGCTTACATTTAATAAATGCTAGTGATGAAAAGATAAATAAGGTCTTAAAAGACCTTGATAAATTAAATGTAAAAGAATTGTATCTTGGACATTGTACAGGTCTAAAAGCTGAAGCAAGGTTTATGGAAGTATATGGTGATAAATTTAAGAAATTGCACTCTGGGATGATAATTGAATTATAGGCTATGACGTTTTAATGTGATGTCTTGAATTGAGAGTAAATTTATTTTGTTTTATGATATACATACTTTAAGGGTTAAGATCCATGAATGAATCTAGAGAACCTTATCCGTGGATTCTATTCAGAGAAGATCTCTGTACTGGATGTAGATGTTGTATGATTGCTTGTTCTCTCAAACATGAAGGTAAGGTTTGGATTGAAGCTTCAAGGATTAGGATATATGAACTTATCCCTGGAGTTCATGTTGCAGTATACTGTGTTAGGTGCTTTGATCATCCATGCGTAGATGCTTGCCCTACAGGGGCATTGAGTTTTGATAAAAGTAAGTTCCTTGTACTAGTTGACGAGAGTAAATGTAATTTATGTGGTAAGTGTATTGAAGCATGTCCAGGTAGTGTTCCTAGGATTATATCTGGTAAGAAATCTGTAGTTGTATGTGATATGTGTAATGGTAATCCGGAGTGCGTACGTATCTGCCAGATGCTTGGTTATAATGCGTTAATATTAGTTCGCTATGAACCTAGACCTCAATTTAAGGAATTTTTAAGAGATCCCATGGAGGCTACTCAGAAACTTAAAGAAAAATATTTCAATAGGGGGTGAGGGATATTCCTTATGGTTTTCATGGTAAAATTTTAGATATTGATCTTAGTCGTTCAAAGATAAAGGTATTGGAGTTTGATGAAGAGGTTTATCGTGAATTTATTGGGGGTAGAGGTCTTGCAACCTATATCTTATGGAAAGAGTTTGGTTTAGACTGGAGTAAGGTTAACCCTCTTGGCCCTGAAAACCTCTTAATAATCTTAACTGGTCCTTTAACAGGCTTTTGGCCTGGTGGTTCACGTGTCTGTATTTCTGGTAAAAGTCCTCAAAGTCTTGGTATTATAGGTTCTACAGTTGATAGTGATGTTGGTGTTGAACTTAAGGCTTCGGGATATGATGGTATTATAATCAGAGGCGCTTCTAAGGATCCAGTATACTTATTCATATATAATGATAATATTGAGATTAGAGATGCATCCCATATTTGGGGTTTAAAGGGTTCTGAGATCATTAATTGGATTATGAAGGATATCTACAATGAACTGAAGAGTTTGGAGAAAAATAAAGGTCTTCCATCTCATCCAGGGTACTTGTATATAGGACCTGCTGGTGAATCAATGGTTAGATGTGCAGCTGTTATTTCTAGAAGAAGCCATGGTGCTGGTTACGGCGGCTACGGGGCTGTTATGGGTAGTAAGAAGCTTAAAGCAATAGTTGTTAAGGGTTGCAATCCTTTACCAGAAGTGTATGATAAAGATGGATACAAGGATATGCTTTATAGGTTATGGAAGTTTATTGGTGAGAAGGGCAGAAGATTTAGGGAATGGGGTACTGCTGCAGGAGGTTATGTTGTTGGCGCTGAGACTAGTAGTGAACCTATAAGGAATTGGCAAAGTGAATGGCATAATAATAAACGTGTCCATGTAAGTGAATACCAATATTACTGGATGAGACATCGTTGGGGATGCTATGGATGTCCAATATCATGTATGAAAATATCTTACACTAACTGTAGGTGGTTGGGGAAAGTAGTAACCGATGGACCCGACTATGAAGCCCAAGCGTATCTTGGAACTAATCTTGGGGTCTTTAATCCAAGAGATAATATATGTTTAACAGCTCTTGCGGATGAGCTCGGCTTTGATAGTATTGGTACTGGTAACTTGCTCGGATTTATAGCTGAATTATTTGAAAAAGATATAATATCTGAGAAGGATCTTGGATTTAAGGTTGAATGGGGCAATGCAGAATCGTTTGCAAAGTTAATGAAGTTAATAATTGAGAGAAAAGGTCTTGGTAACATATTTGCTGAAGGAACTTATCGTGCTGCTCTTGCAATCTCTAAGATTAAGGGTGTAGATGTAACTAAGTATGCTGTTACTGTAAAAGGCGTTGCTGTCGGTGCTCATGGTGTTAGGAGTTGTTTAGATTATACAAAGCCCATAAGTTATGCTGTATCAGTTCAATGTGGTGATCATACATCTACAGCTAAATTAGACTATGAATCAGGAGAACCCATTGCGATATTTCATGACTCAGCAGTAATATGTTCGTTTACGGCATTTCATGTATCGTTTGAGGACCAATTACGATTCCTTAATGTTGTTACTGGGTGGAATTTAAATAAAGATGTTTGGCTTAATGTAAAAGCTAGGAGAATACTCTTCTTACAAAGAATAATGCTCTTACTAGGAGGTCCCGATATCTATTGGGATCCGAGAATACATGACGATGTACCTCCTAGATTCTACGAACCTTTACCTGAAGGTCCTTATAAAGGTAAGAAAATAGATAGAAGCGAGGTAATGAGGCAAAGAATAGAATATTACAGAAGGGTAGGTTACGATGAATACGGTATACCTAGGGCTGAGGAGTTAAAAAGTCTTGGACTTAACGATGCTATTGAAGCAGTGAAGATTATTAAAGAAAGACTAAGAACATAAATCTTGTATATGCTCTATTAAGACTTATAATAATATTCATATTATTCTCGATGTTACTGTGAGCTGTATACTTAATGGTAGTGATGGATTATTGATAACCTGTTGAAATAAAAGGAATTAATTAATCCCTTGGGCATAGTTGTACATAGTAAGCTATGTCCCTAATCGCTAATGGAGTATACAGTCTTTAAATTCAATTTAGAACTTTCGCTATTTCCTTGTAGAATTGCTGATGAGTTAAATATATTTAGGTATTAATGGTAAAATTCAATGGGAGTTAAGTGTGGTCTTTAAAATTGCTGGTAAGGAAATAGGTTTTAGGGAGAAGGTATTTGAAGAATTAGAGATATCATTTTTATCTCCTGATATTAAGCTCTCTATACCTTACGTTATTATTACAGGTAAGGAGCCTGGACCTATTCTATATGTTGGTGCCGGCTCCCACGGTGATGAGCTTACAAGTATTCTTGTAGCATCAAGGCTTGCAAGAGAGCTTAATGTAGATGATCTAAAGAAGGGAGCAATTATAATTGTACCAATACATAATCCTTTAGCTGTACTAGGAAAAAGAAGATGGTCTTTCATAGATAATCTAGATATGAATAGGGTTTGGCCAGGTGATATTGAAGGCAATATTAGTGAAGTAATAGCTTATAAGCTATTTAATGAGCTTGTTCTTTATTCAGATTACTTATTAGATTTACATACTGCTGCATGTGATGGTGAGAATGCCCCCCATGCACTATTGCCACCACCTAATACTTTTAAGCCTAGAAAAGAGCGACCTTATTCAGCACATAGGGATAAATCCTTAGAGCTGGCTAAATACTTTGGAACACCATTCATCACAGTAAGTAAGATAAAAAGCGAGCATGAACGTAAATACTATAATTATGTCTTTGGCGAGCTACATGTAGCAGCCACCATGAAAGGCATACCTGGAATTGTAGTCGAACTAGGTGAAGGAGGGAGAATTTCTCAGAAGAACGTTGAACTTGGAATGAACGGCGTAATTAATGTAGCTAAATACTTAGGAATAATACATGGTAATGCTTCTCCTAAAGAAAATCAAATATTAATTAGTGAGACTCAAGTTATAAGAGCTCCTCGAGGAGGTATTGTAGTACCTAAAGTTGAAGCCGGAGATAAGGTTAACAAAGACCAAATTATTGCAGTTTTAGAGACCTATAAGGATTTTATAGAGATTAAGTCACCAATCGACGGCTATGTAATGAGGATTAGGAAGTATTCTATTGTTGAACCTGGAGAACGCATTGCTGTATTGGGTCTACCTGGAAAACAATTATGAAACGTTATCGATGCTTTTATTTTGGTTTTTCACCTCCTAAGCTTGGGGTTTAGGTATTCTTCCAATCCTATGCTAATAAGAAATAGCGCTAAAACAGTTAATGATATCATTATGCCTGGCGGTATGAACCACCACCAATACCCTAAGATAATGGCATTTCTTTTCATAGCATAATGTATTATCATGCCCCAGCTTTTAACAGTTGGATCTCCAAGACCTAAGAAGCTTAGTGAGGCTTCAGCTATCATTGCTATAGCTGTACGCATAACAACTTCAATTGCTATTATTGGTGATACGTTAGGGAGTATTTGTCTTGTCATTATATATAGATCTGAAGCCCCTATAGCTCGTGCTGCTTCAACATAAGGTAAAGCCTTAATGCTCAGTACTTTAGATCTTACAAGTCGCGCTACTGAAGGCCATGAAGTTAATGATATTGCGAGAATTACTGATAATACCATAGGTAATCTAGTCTTTACCAGAATAGCTGCTAAGAATATTGTAAATAACAGTGTAGGCATTGATAGCCAGATATCCGTGATCCTCATTAGTATCTCATCTACAATACCACTGTAGTAACCAGCTACAATACCCATACTAGATCCTATTAGGGTGCCTATAAGGGCTGCAACAAATCCTATTAAAAGCGATATTCTAGCTCCATAAATTAATCCACTAAGAATATCTTGACCTAAATCATTCGTTCCTAGAAGATGTTGGAGAGATGGGGGTTGGAATGATGGTGCTACTCGTTCATAAGGATTATAAGGTGCTATAAAATCTGCGAATACAGCCATAATTGTTATGGCTCCTAGTAGTGTAAAACCTATTTTTGACGCTCTGCTAAATGTTACTATATACCATAACTTACTTAAATAGTTCTTTATGTTAATGTTACCGGTTATGATTTTATTTACTAATCCTCTAATGTACATCCTGAACCCCCTTACCTATATCTTACCTTAGGATCTAGAAGTGCATAGAGTATGTCTATCACAAAATTAACTATAATAACACTTAATGCAAGAATTATTACAGCACCTTGTAATAGCCAATAATCTCTATTATAAATAGCCTCGAAGACAAGTCTGCCTGTACCTGGGTATGAGAACACGGTTTCCGTTAATATAGCACCATCTATTAAGAAAGCATACCTCATTCCCATAACTGTTATGACTGGTAATATTGCATTTCTAGCTACATACTTAGACTTTATATATGAATCAGGTAACCCTTTAGCTACCCCCGTCACTACAAAGTCTTCACCAATAACGTCTATAGTATAGCTCCTAACTCTAGGAATTAGTCCAAGTGTAGCTCTAACCGTTAATACCGAGAACGGTAGGATGTAGTGCCATAGGTAGTCAATAAACCAATCTAAGCTCCATTCAAACATGGGCTTACCCGGGCTTAAAGCTCCAAATAATGGTGTTACTTCCAACTCAACTGAAAATACGTAAAGAAATATTATTGCAAGCCAAAAGTAAGGTACAGACCTAAATATTATAGCAAGAACCGATAGCATTATATCAAATTTCCTGCCTCTTCTCCACCCACATTCAATGCCAAGTCTATATGCAAGGTAATTAGAGAGGGTTATAGATGGAATCAGCAATGCTAATGTATATGGGAGTTTCTCACCTATGACTTCCATGACAGGTCTTGAGTAATGTAGTGAATAACCAAAGTTTCCTTGAAGCGTATTAATTATGAAATCTACATATTGAATATGGAGCGGCTTATCAAGACCAAATAAGGCCCTTATTTTTTCAAGAACTTCAGGGGTTATTCTAGGATCATCAGCTAGTTCTGCAAGGGGGTCACCACTTAATCTAGCTAAGAAGAACACTATAGTTATTATTGCAAAGAACGTTATTATAGATGAGTACAACCTCCGCATTAAAAACTCTTTCATTATAATGTACACCCACCATACTCATGTAGGCTACCTGGATGTAAAAAGAGATGAATAGAAAAAAGTTTATATGTCTTTATTAGCTTATTCATCTCCTTCTCCTTAAAGCAAAAGCTATTATTGCAATGATTATTATAATTATAACGATGGCAATGGCTATTGAAGTCATATCCATAGCTGGACGTGGTGTTGGTGTAGGACTTGTTGTAGGTGTTGGCGTAGTAGGTGTTGGAGTGGTGGAGGTAGGGGTCGTAGTGAGTGCTGTTGTGGGTGTTGTTGCAGAAGTTGTTGGTGCTTTCTTTAATTGTACTCTAAGTAATGTTATGAAGTTTGTAGCTGCATCATCGTCTGCTGGTTTAAACCATCGCTCGAACTTGTCTACTCTATATGGGTTAATGAACTTTCTATAATATAGAACTATTATTGGTACTTCATCAGCTAGTATTTCTTGTATTTTCCATGCAATCTTCTTTCTCTCTTCAGGATCAAATGTTACTCTTAGTAATTCTGTTAAGCGGTCAACCTCAGGATTTGAATATCTAGCCCAGTTACCAGTACCCATAGGTCTACTATGGAATCTCCTTATAAGCCATGTTATATCCATTCCAGGACCACTACCTAGTAGCCATGAGTCGACTTTAGCTTCTCTAATTAATGGCCATACAGTTTTCCATTCAGCAGCTCTGGGAATAGCTTTGAGTCCTCCTCCTGGAATCTCTGAAAGCCACTTTGCAATCATTTCAGCTGCTCTAACTCTAACAATGTCATAAGATGGTGCATATATTTCAAATGAGAAGTCGCTTCCATCAGGTGCTTCTCTCCATCCATCACCATCTATATCTTTAAATCCCAGTTTATCAAGTATCTCAGCAGTCTTTGAGAGATTGAATGTATACTTATGATATACATTGGGGTTGAACCATTGTAGGTTCACACCGACTGGTGGTACTACACCTGGACTTCCAGGTATACCATATCCTAGTAATATATCCCTTATAATTGCTTCCTTATCGACAGCATAAGCTAATGCTCGTCTAAAGTCTGTTATGTTGAAAGGCCATTTCAGATTATTTAATCCCCAATGATAGAATGTTGGACTTGTATATGTATGTATTTCAACGTAAGGTGTTGCCTTAAGTTGTGGTACTACTTCAGCTGTTACCCAACCTATATAGGAGTCTACATCACCTTTCTGTACTGCTAAGATAGCTACATTAGCTTCTGTTATGAATACAAACAGTAATTCATCTACACCTGGTCTTCCGTAGACATAATCTTCGTATGCTTTATACTTTACATACTGTCCTGGAACATATTCTACTATTTTAAATGGACCACTTCCAATAACTTCGTCGGGAATCTTGGGATTGTATTTAGCTAGAGCATCTCCTTTTTCTTTAAGTAAGGGTTCCCAGATATGCTTGGGCATGATATTCATAACTGATAACGCATTATATATAAAGCCTGCATCAGGCTCCTTGAAGTATACCTTTACCGTATAGTCATCAACGACTTCGGCTTTTTCAACACTAGCAAAGTATCCGTGATAGTAGCACCAGGATTTATGGGCAAGGACGTTTATAGTGAATGCTACATCTTCAGCTGTTACAGGTTTTCCATCATGGAATTTTGCCCCTTTAACTATCTTTATGGTTAATACCTTGTGGTCCGGGGACCATTCTATAGATTCTGCTAGTTCAAATACTAATGTTCCATTAATTATTCTTACAAGTCTACTATATACCGGAAATAGCGATAATAGACTCCATGAGCTTCCAGCAACGAACCAATTGAAAGTGTTTGGTTCACTAGGTAGGGCTATTTTAAGTGTTCCTCCATAGACATCACATTTCTCTAAACCAAGCTGTTCTAGGAATTCAGGAAGGGGGATACCTTCAACTCGTAGTCCTTCTTGGGCTTGTACTACGGATGTAATGCTTATACTTAAATTACTTAAGATCAGTAACGTTACTAATACAATGACATGAACATATCTACCCCTAAATTTTGGAGTGGAGAACACTAGCAACCCACCTATCTGTATAACCTTCCTTAAGAAGTACCTTAAATAGTTTATTTACTTTAGTAAGGTATCCTCTATGTAAATGATAAGCGAGGAGCCTGATCTAAAATAGAGTAACGTGTAGGGTCTAAACGTCTCCCACCTGTTATGAAGCTGAATTTGTGGTTTTAGAATCCTATAAAGTCCTCGGGCTTTGGTGGTTCTCTTGGTAATCCCTTTCTTTCTCTGATTCTTCTAATTAAGTCCATTAGTAGGCTTTCTGGTACTGGTGCCCATCTACTAAACTCGGTACCCCAGAATGCCCTACCTGATGTTGCACTCCTTAATTCGGCTGCTAGGTCGAAGCTTTCAGCTACTGGTATTTCTGCTATGATTCTTAATAATGGACCATGTTGTAGTACGTTTATTATTCTACCACGTTTTCGTGAGATGACAGCTGTTATATTGCTTAGGTACTCTGCTGGTACTCTTATATCTAGTTTCTGGATAGGTTCTAGTAATGTCGGTCTTGATGTAAGTATACCTGCGAATATTGCATTTCTTACTGCTGGGAATATTTGTGCCGGACCTCTATGTGCTGGATCTTCGTGAATTATAGCATCATGTAATATGACTTTTACTCCTCTTACGGGCTCTGCCGCTAATGGTCCTTCTCTCATTGCTAGGCGGAATCCTTGTATTATTGTATCTCTTACTTCTCTTAGATGCTGAACTCCTGTCGTTAAATCTATGAATACATTTATGTTTTCATCAATGGCCCATATTCTTCTAGCTTCATTATAATCCCATCCAGCCTTATCTCTTAATATTTTAGCTCTATCTCTTGGATCCATGTCCTCGGTTACAACTCCTTCTTGTATTAGCTTTATAGTTTCTTCATCTAATGGCTCAACACTTATGTATAATTTGTTGTGCTTATTTGGTGATTTTCCTTCAAATACTTGGCTTGCTTTCCTAATGCTTTCACGATATACCACTATTGGCGTAGACGTAACTACTTCTAATCCAAAGTTCTGTTTGAGCAATGTTAACGCAATTTCTAAGTGTAGTGGACCCATTCCTGAGAGTAGGTATTCTCCTGTTTCTTCGTTAATTTTCACTATTAAGTTAGGGTCTTCTATGCTCATTTTCCTTAACGCTTCAATTAGTTTTGGTAGTTCTCTTGTATCTTTAGGTTCTATTGCTATTGTTACTACGGGTTCTGATACATATCTTAATCTCTCAAATGGAGTCATAGCATCCTTATAGGCCATTGAGACTATGGTTTCTCCCGCTCTTGCTTTATCTATTCCAAGTAATGCTACTATGTTTCCTGCAGGAACCCTTCCAACAACTTCACGGTATGGCCCCATGTATATGCTTGTTTGTAGTATTCTTTGCTTTATTCTTGCACTAACAAGCCATACTTCTTCTCCTGGCCTAGCTGTTCCTGAAAGTACCCTACCTGTAGCTACGAGCCCTGCATGAGGATCTAATCTCATATCGTTAATTAATACTACTAATGGACCTGATGGATCACAGGCCATCATAGCTTTTCCTATCTCAGTGTTAATATTCCCACGCCAAATTCTTGGAATCCTGTACTTCTGGGCTTCTTTAGGGCTAGGTACGAATTTTACAACCATATCTAGTATTGTTTCATGGAGTGGCGCAACCTTTGTTGCAAATTCTTCTACTGCTTCTTTACCTCTCTTATATGCATCAATTACATCGCTTATCTTAATACCCTTTCTCTGGGCAATAGGTACTGTGAATCCCCACTTGTCCTTCGCTGATCCAAAAGCTACATTTCCTTGTAACGGATTTATCTTCCACTTATTCTTAAACGGCGGCTCCCCATAGAGATCAATTAATGCGTTTATCTCCTTAATGATTTCTACAAATCTTTGCTGTATCTCGGTTGGGCTTAACTTTAATTCCTTAATAAGCCTATCGACTTTATTTATGTAGAGTATTGGTCTAACACGTTCTTCTAGAGCTTGTCTTAGTACTGTTTCTGTTTGTGTCATTACACCTTCAACCGCATCAACAACTATTATTGCTCCATCAAGTACACGTAAGCTTCTTGTTACTTTACCTGAGAAATCTACATGACCGGGCGTATCGATTAAGTTAATTACATAGGGCTTATGTTTATATTCGTGGTAGAGACTTATGTTAGCTGCTTTAACTGTAATACCCCTCTTTTGTTCAACCTCTAAGTAGTCTAAAGCAAGTGCTTCACCTGCAACCTTTGGCGAAATAATCCCTGCAGCTGCTAGTAACGAGTCGGATAAAGTCGTCTTTCCATGATCTACATGTGCTATTATTCCAATGTTCCTGACTTGATCTAAGTTCTCCATAATCTTCATTATTTGTTCAACAGTCTTGAACCTCACCATGACGTACGCACCACATTATACGTTAATCTTAGACTAATTACACTTTTTTAGGATAGGAGTTTTAAAACTATTTGTCTACCTATGATTAGCTATGGTTTAATCTAGGGTTATTTTCTCAATGTCCGACGGGGATATAATACCCTTTTCAATTAATTTATCCATTAGTAATTTAAGGGCTGTACTTATGAGCAAGTCTGGGTCAACGACTCCAGTAAATCCTCCAGCTAGGTCATGGCCTCCTCCACTTCCACGCGGAAAGTAGTTCTTCAAAGGTTCTAAAATATCTTTGCCTAAGTGAATGCCCGTAACCTCCCTAAACGATTGAGAAGCTCTTGCTATAAGTCTTGTTTCATGTTTTCGTGTACATACTACAAGAGCTACATCAGCACCTATATCTATTAGCATCCTTGCAATACTTGACTCAAAAGCTCCGATTCTCGTAAGCACAATTATGAAATCCTTAAGCCTATATGCATTTATACGCATAGCTGCCTTTATTTTAGCTATTTTTTCAGATATCGATGGGGAAATGTGCATGCTATCTAAAACCTTCCTGTAATCAGCTCCCATCATCATTATCTCTGCAGCATTCATTAACGTTTCTGGGTTTGCTAATATGAAGTGTCTAGTATCATAAACTATTCCTGCTAATATTATATTAAGTGTAGAAACATCAAAGTCTATTCCCAACAATCTAGCGATTTTATAAATAATTTCAGATGTTGAAGAAATCTTTGAATTAATTATTGATAGAAATGCTTGAGTAGCAAGATCCCCCGCACTATGATGGTCTATGAGTATTATTTTCTTCTTTAACACACTATCTCTCAGCGATCCTAACTGGTATGAAGAAGAAGTATCAACAATAACAATTATATCGCTTGTAAACTCCTTTTTCAACTTAAGATCTATATTGAATGTCTGAAGTAGCTTCTTAGATAGAGCACTTAATCCTTCGGGCAACATTATTTCAATACTTATCTGAGGGGATAGTTTTCTTGCAAGTTCTGAGAAAGCTACAATTGAAGCGATAGCATCTGGATCAGCGTTCTTATGCGTTGTTAAAGCTATATTATTAATGTTGCTTATTACTTCTTTCAGCTTTAGAGCTTCCTTTAACAAACCTCCTCAACTCCTTTTCAAATAGTTTGTATGCAGTATTAAGTGCTTCTTCAACAACTGTTTCATAATTAATCCTTCCTCGACTTCTGCCAGTAACTTCAAGTGATATAGTTAATGTCACTATATCCTCTTTTTCAATATTTACTATTATATTGAAGTCATCTATTCTTCTTCCTAGTCTTTTACTTAGTAGTTTTACTATCGTCTCTTCTACTTTAATAGCTAGTTCCTCGAGTAATTCGTCGGTTAATTTCTCTAGTTCTAGGTTTAATTTAATAAACTTACTCATATGCTATCCTTGCTTAGCGGGTTGTTGATAGCTTTTAGCTAATAGTTCATTAAGCTTTCTTTGAACTTCGCTTAGTTGTTGCCTTAATATGGATTCTTGCTTTTGTATGGCTTTAAGTCTCAGATCTAATATTTCCTTGCGTTCATTTAATTCTTTAATTACATCCTCCTTCTTTGTCTTTATTAGTAGGTGACCTACTGATTTATATAACTCTACATCATCTGAAAGCTTTTCTAATGTTGATAATACTATATTTATCTCTCTTAATTCAGCTTCAACAGTAGATTTTTCAGTAACTACCTGTGCTAGTTGATTTTGAATTCTTTGAGCTTTTAATGCATATTGCTGTAATTCGGGCGGTACTCTTTCAGTCATTTCTTCTCCCTAACCCTATACGTCGTGTTAATGGATTTAAGTATTCCTGCTATCCAATAAAGATAAGTATTTACCAATGCCCTTAAGGCACTTAAATCTTTTGCAGTTATTAATACTTCTACTATGTTGTTCCCTAACTTTATTGTTGCTATACCTCTTTCTTCACTTGGCGGACTTGTTATTTCTGGAAGAAGCGCATGATATATTGTTTTAGCTA
Organism: uncultured Desulfurococcales archaeon; assembly: GCA_964467535.1. Taxonomy (GTDB): domain Archaea; phylum Thermoproteota; class Thermoprotei_A; order Sulfolobales; family WANQ01; genus CAYXRT01. The sequence goes on along the minus strand of CAYXRT010000008.1, from coordinate 56,028 downwards.
TTTTTTCTGACTCCAATTCTAATTTAAGGTATGCTTTTAGTTCTTTCATAGTCTATAACCTTACTTATCTTTAATGTTGGTCCTGTAATCTTACCTGTTGAGGGGTTATAGAAGTTAAGTATAAAGTATTTCTCTTTAATAATATACTTTACCCTTACCAATATGTCTGGTTTTTCCTCTAATTCCTCGATTACTTCATATAATAGCTTTATCTTAAATGATCTCGATAATACTTCAGCTAATTCTTCTTCATATTCATTTCTTAACATCGTAATAGATAGAGCAATAGATTGTGGATTGTAAACTCTTATAGCATCAGGTGTTTCTCTCGATAATTTGACTCCAAGAAGTATAAAGAGAGCCATCTTTTTAAGCTCTTCACGTTCAAGGTCTACTCTAAATACAAGTATTTTTCCTGGATTACCCTTTCTTTCCCCTACGATGATTAGTCTATCTGCTTTAACATCTATAGCATCATATAGTAAATCCTCGAGAGTTCTTTTTCCCCTATTAATATGAATTGAGCCTGGTAAAACTGATGAAAGATCTTTTAAAAAACTTCTAAGTCTATGTGAGGGTTTATGTGAGGTAGTTAAAAGGTAAGTCATCTTATTTTGTTCTTATAATGAATCGTGGAAAGTACTTATTAAGATCTGTTTGTGGAATATATGCCCCTCCTGCCCATACTGCACCGCACTTCCTACATTTCCATAATCCTACACTTATCCTAACAACTTTGCCTTTCACTTGACAGAACGGACAGGTATGTGGACTATATCTTTTTTCTAATATCTCTCTAACTTTTTTCCTAAGTGTAGCCCCGTATCTGGGACCATATCTTCCAGCAATCCCCACAACCTTTGTTCTCTTACCCATCCTCATATCACCCTACTGTTAAAAGTCAAGTACATATTGCTTTTAAAGCTTACTTACTAGGAGGTATAACTTCTTCAAGAACTTTATGTAAATCCATGGCCTTATCTAATGCTAGTTCAATAGCCTTATGAACTTCCTCGATCTTAAGTGATCCTAGGCCTGTTAATTGCATTCCTGCTATTTTTCCATCCCTGGAAACGGATATTACAAGCTTTACATCAAGTAGCTGCTCTTCCTCAGCTGTAGGATCTATTATCATGAAATCTCCTATTTTACCTACAGAGACAGTTACCACCCTATTGGTTATAGGTAATGGTTCTTCCTTTTGATCTCTAATAATCTTTACTTCTTCTCCTTCAATTACCACCTTCGGCATTTTAGTGATTAGTAATGCTGCCATAGATGCAAGCATGCTTGCATCTATGAGATTACCGTCATGGTTCAGGATGTATATGTCTACCCATGTTATCCATACTTTCTTTCCTGGTATGATAGCTAATTTACTGAGGTCTATTACTTTAAGCTCTCTTAGACTTCTATCAATTACCCTAGCTAGTTCAATAGCATTTTCATCTGGTGGTCCTGGTTCAAATGTTGGTGAAGCTAATGGAACAAACTCGGCATGAACAGTTAGTACTCCTTCATTTGGTGTATCTAGGAATGGTGTCCCTATTTCACATTTGATTCCAACAAGGACAACTGTGTTACCTAGTCTTACTAGTGCTGAACCCTCTGCCTTAGGTATGTAATTCAGTTCAATCTTTATTGGCCTAAAGTCATGTAGTTTTCTACCATCAATTCTTGTATTTCTCGATAATAATGTTATTAGTGTATCTCTCTTGATTTTAGGTATTATGGGTAAGTTTGATGGGGTCATGGACATGGTTTATCACTCTTCAACCTTTACTTCGATATATTTCTTCTTTAATGCTTCTCTTTGTAGTTTATATATTTCTCGTATACCTTTAGTTGCTAAATCCAGGGCTTTTTTGAATTCATCAGGTGTTAATACGCCATTTAGTTGTAGGAGCGTGATTTCATTGAATGCTGGCATCATTGCTACAGGCATGTCGGCTTCTCCATATTTATCCTCAAGTTCATCAATGTCTAGCACTATGACTCCGTTAACTTTACCTACTGCAACAGCTGCGACAAGATCTCTCATAGGTATACCTGCATCTGCTAATGCTAATGCTGCTGCTGTAACACCAGCTGTCCTAGTACCTCCATCTGCTTGTAGGACCTCAATGAATATGTCTATAGTTGCTCTAGGATATAATTCCGTAAAAACTGCTGGTTCAACAGCTTCTCTAATAACTTTAGATAGCTCTATTTCTCTTCTAGAGGGAGCTGGACTTTTTCTATCCTCGGTTGAAAAGGGGGCCATATGGTATCTACATCTTATCACTGCCCTATCAGGAAGCGCTAAGTGTCTTGGATGTAGTTCTCGTGGTCCATAGACTGCTGCTATAACCTTAGTATTTCCGTATTCAACTATGGCAGACCCATTAGCATTACTTAATACCCCTATTTCAATTTTTATTGGTCTAAGCTGATCGGGTCTTCTACCATCACGTCTTAATCCATTTTCATCTATGAGTTTAGGTTTTTCACCCATTACTTTAGACCTCTCTTCATCTTCTCCTCTTCAATGAATTCCCGAATTTTATCTGTTAGCCCTGTAGTATGTGCTTCTTGTTCTATCCTCTTGATAGCTAATATAAGTATTTCCTCTAGATCCTCATTTGGGCAATGAACCCATATTCTTCCATTAGCTCCCACGACTACTTCACACTCCGTTTCACTCGTTAATACATTTAACATAGACTTTCTTTTACCTATTACTCTTGGAGTTCTTGATGGTTTTATTTCAATGACTTTACCTGAAGTTATTTTTCCTAGACCTTTACCTTTAGTTGTAAGCGTTGGGTTATGAACTCTATCAAATGATTGTACTTTGGCTACTATGTAGTCACCTACATCGTAATAATTACGAAGATCATCTTGTATAGGGTTGAAAGGCTTATTTAAAGCATCACTTGCATTTAATATAGCTATGTATGGTGCTCTTATATCTACGAGCCAGTTGGTTATACCTAGATCTACTATTAGTCCAATAACTACATCGCCTATTTTTGGTATATAAGGTCCTTCTAGTGGTATTATACCTACCTTATTTTCATTTTCCACATTTACTAGCCCTATTATTGTTGAGTAGTATTTTGAGCCATACTTATATATTAAGAGACTTGTAACTTCAATATCTCCTTCTGCAAGTAGGTCTCCTGGCAGTACGAGCTCTCTATTTTTTACATGGATTTTAGACATAATCTACACCTAATTAACTAACGTTGATGTAGCTAGGCTATGTGGAGGACTTTGACTTCTACATGACCTCTAGTTATTGAGTTAAGCTTGTCTATTACTTCGCTTTGCATACCTGCAGGTATTTCTAATTCTACAAGAAGACTTCCATCACTCTTCCACTCACTCTTCTTAACTTCACCCATTTTAATTATGTGGGAATAAGCTTTACCTGCAAATTCAGGTGGAACTCTTATTTGTAATAGCGCTCGAGCTAATTTAATTGGCATTATTCTACTTATTGCTCTAATTACCTCTAATGCTTGTCGCTCGACATCCTTAAATGGATCAATGCCTACTTTCGCTTGCTCCATAGCTATTTCTATCCTCATAGGTGGTATTGGACTTTTTGTTCTAGGGTCTATGGCATTACGAGCTATAAATGCTATAATTTTCCTCTTTTTAGCTTCAATTAATGCCTTTCTTTGTTCAGCTGTTAATTGCACTTCACCTCTCTTTACTATCTCAACAGCTATCTTCTTAGGGTCAGTTGTACCAAATACCTTTTGAAGCACTTCAGGTGATGCTTTTAAGCCCTTCCTAGCATCCTTGTATATGTAATCACCAACTAGTAGCTCATCTACATTTACCTTCTTTCCCTCCTTTAATTGGAAAGCTAAGTCGGGATCTACTAATACTTCAAATCTATGTCCATGTGTTTCTAGTCTTGCAATGATGTATGGTCTATGTTTCTTAGACATACTACCCCCTTTATAGTTTAGGATTACTTGGCTAAGCCTTTATCTTTTTGAGAATTTCATCTATTTGATCTCTGGATAGCTTCTTAAATCTACGTTCATGTATATCGATGTATCCTACTTCAAGTCTATCTGATGTTAGTTTACCCTCTATGGAACTTGCAAGCGCATTAACAGCCAACATTATTGTATCTTTGATATCTAAGTCATACTTATAGTTCTTTTCGAAAAATTCAAGAGCAGCTTGCATTCCTGAGCCTATAGCATATGAGTAGTATGGAAATACTTGTCCTCCAGGTTCTGTAGCGAATAGTCTTGGACCTTTATCGTCGATACCCCCTATAATTAGTGATGTTCCGAAAGGTCTTACACCAGCATGCTGTGTATATGCCTGCTTTATGTCTCCAATGAGTTTTGCAAGGTATTCGATACTAATAGGTTCATCATAGAGCAGTCTATGTCTAATAGCATATAGTCTAGCATAATCAATTAGCACTCTTCCATCGGATGCCCAACCTGCAAATGTAGCACCTATATGATCATCTATGACATATATTTTTTCAAGTGTATCTAGATCAACAAAAGGATGTATTTTCCTTTTTTCGACAACTAGTACCACACAAGACTTAGACCTTACGCCTATAGTAGTCCAACCCCTTCTAACTGCTTCAGTTGCATACTCTACCTGATACAATCTTCCATCAGGTGAGAATATTGTTATAGCTCTATCATAACCCATTGCTGGTGGACCGAATGCCATATCGTTTCACCTCTCTGTCAAAGCTTGAGAGCACATTCTCCCTAAAAATCTTAGCTGGTAATCATAAATAGTCAAGATGTAATAACGCTTTGGTCAGCTGGTAGTCCCCTCTTCATCTACCTCTGCAAAGTCGGGGAACTCTTCATCCCCAGATTTACTACGTGGGCTACTTTAAGGGCTTTTTAGCTAATACTATGGTTTCTTCGATAAAATCATGAGAGATTAAATATCTTTATCTTAACGTCTAATTATACTTCTTAATTCTTTAGCTCTACTCTTGCTAATTAAGCCTTTGCTTTCTAGATCGTTAATGCACTTGAGAGCATAAGGACACCAAGCTACACATGCCTCTGATGCTTCTCTGTATACGATTCTACCGCATCTAGGACATTTTTGTTGTTTTTCATATTCTAAGAACTCTACTTCTTCACCGCAGAAGGGACATTCTCTAATTATTATTTTAGGATATATTAGGCTTTTAATACCAGGACAGTGTTTGAACATTACGTTCCACCACGCATCACATATACATAAACCATATGTGGAGCTTAATAACATTACCCCTAAAATTTTAGGGAATGACGAAAATTTAATTAATATCTAATAATATTTCCTACTTCCTCCTCCGGCTTAGAGTGATTCCTAGTTTTATGTTAGTGGTTCGTCTTGTATTATGATCTGTTATAGGTCTATCTTCACTAAGAAATATAGATGATTTAATCAGATCGTCGCGAGCATTTCATCCCCTGTGGTCATGTTGGAGCGGCATCATCACCTAATCTTATCCTGGACTTATCTAGTACGAGTAGACCTTATTAATTGTCTTGCTTTCTTTACTGTACCTGTAATTCTTAGCGGTATTATTAGTATTCTCTTGCCCGAAATCTCTCTACTCAACCCCATAACCGCTATTATCGTGTTTTTAGAAGCAGAGTCTGTTCTTATTATACCTCTCTTAGTTTTTTCATCATATTCAATTAGTTTATATGAAATTTGACTCGAACCTAAGATGCCTAAAAGTTCACGAATATTACTCTTTATACATGTATCTAATTCTGCGAATGTTATGGGCTCCGATGAAACTATTTCAAAGACTATGTATCGCCTTCTAGGTTTCTTTTTTAAAGATTTTATTTTTAATATTTTTTCATAAATTCTTGGGGTATATGTTATTATTCTAGCTAATGTGTTTACCTTCCTTGATAATGCGAAGACTATCATCGTCAAAATTATAATCCATAATACTAAGGCTATTAATATCATAGATGTGGGATCCAACGTTCTAATACCCTCTGAACTTAGTTAATAATGAACAGGGTGTATTTGTTACTGTTAGGAGAGCTTTGGTATTAGATAGTCCAAATAACACCAATAATGATGCTATGTGAAGTGGATGCCATACATCGGTATCTGTTTCAGCCGCTGATGATATAGCTATATTGATATCATGCCTTTCAACTACCCTGAGCACCTTTCTAATTTTACTTAAGAACAATACATTTGAGATATTATTTCTTAATTCTTTTAAGGGTATTTCAAGTATCTTATTATTCTTTTTTATCATTTCAAGCTCTGTTCTATCTATATATCTTTGAGATGAACAAGTTAATTGTATTAAGTCCACTCTTGTATCTCTTGCAGCTAATCTTGCAGCACTCAAACCAAGTGGTTGAACGGATACTATGTCGTATTTTACCCTAATAGCTTTCAGCTTACGTTTTGTTTCCGAATCCGATGTTGTTTTCAATGTTATTCTTCTGCAAGTTTTAACTCCCCATTCCTTTGCCTTATCTCTTAATTTAGTATATAATTCATTTGATGCTTCTATGCATATAATCCTGTAGTTTAGTTTTACTAATAACTCTATAATTTTCCATCCACTTTCTAGTGTATTAGGTTTAATGTATAATTCACAGTAGTATTTTGTCAATTTTATTGCCTATGTTATTTCTCTTCCAATATTCTTCTTATATCATTAATTGTTACGTCTTTTGATAGTGAAGCTGTTACTTTAATTACGTCATCACCATCAAATATTTTTATTGTCCCTAAATATGCGTCCTGCTTGCTAATTCTAATGTAGAGATTATTAAAGTCGTCTATTCTGTTTTCCAAAGAGAGTGAAAGAAGCTTTTTCTCTGTAGTATTCAGTCTTGAAATTATATATGAGAATTCCTTTGATGCTTTATTACCTCTTAATACGACTTTAAATAATGTTATTGGATTTCCGTAATACCCCTTTGCAGTCGTAATTTTTATTTTAATGTGTTTATGTAGTTCTGGGTCAATTATATTAAGTATTGCCTTCTTTACTTTCTCTACATCTTCTGTTGCATGTGCCATAGTTGATATTTCTAGCTTAATTACCTTAACCAAAAGAAAACCCTGAACATAGTTTTATTCTTCACCATGATATTTATGTCTTATTTCATCTGGTGCTATTAGTCTTGCACCACGATGAGCTTCATGCCTTTTCTTTAATTTTCTCTCCTTCATTTTCTTCTTCCACTTATATTTAACAGTTTCACGGAATCCCCTTGCCTTTCTTAATCCTCTCATTTTCTTTCCTGCACTTGTTAAACCTCTAAATACTCTTCTACGGTGTTGTTTCTCTGTAATCCAATTTATATCCGGGTCTTTTCTTATTGCTGGATGATGAGGATCAACTAATATTACTTCATACCACTTATATAATCCATCTTCACCTACATAATAGCTATTTAATACTTCAAGATTAGGATATTTTCTTGCGGCTCTTTCTTCAGCTATTAGTCTTAGACTTTTAGCTGGTGCAAAGCCGTAAACTCCCATTCTCTTCGGTCTTCTACCACTTCTTGGTCTTGGTTTTCTTAGCCCTCCTTTTCTTACTCTTACCCTTACAACAATGAATCCTATTTTTGACTTATAGCCTAGAGCTCTTGCCCTATTTATTCTTGTTGGCTTCTCCACTCTGACTATTGCTGGTTGTCTCCTCCACTCCATGATCCTAGCTCTCACTAACTCTCTCATCTCCCCTTCATAGGGGCTTTTCCATAGCTGTGCTATATAGTGGTACATTGATTGAACCATGGCTTTCAACCGCTATCTAAGCTAGGTGTGTTATAGTAGTAGAGATTTTAAGGTTAACTTACGCCATGTATTTAGGGTTAGATGATTGCCTCCACCACAATTCCTAGTAGGTGTAGTTGGTAAAACTAATGTAGGTAAATCTACGTTCTTTGCTGCTGCTACGCTAGTTACTGTTGATATTTCAAATAGGCCTTTTACAACAATTGAACCAAATGTTGGTATTGGCTATATAAGGAAGAAATGTGTTCACGTAGATTTAGGTTTAAAGGGATGTAATCCAAGGAATTCACTATGTATTAAAGGCTATAGATTTATACCTGTTAAGCTTATGGATGTTGCAGGTCTCATACCTGGAGCTCACTTAGGTAGGGGCTTAGGTAATAAGTTCCTTGACAATCTTAGACAAGCTGATGCATTAATTCACGTAGTTGATGCAGCAGGTTCAACAGATGAAGAGGGAAAACCCGTACCTCCTGGAACAGCTGATCCTGTTAAAGATGTCATCTTAATCGAGAGAGAAGTTGATGAATGGTTTTATAGAATTATTTCTAAGGATTGGAGTAGATTTGCTCGCTATGTAGATACGAGCACTGTTGATGTCATTGACGCGTTAACTCAAAGACTGTCCGGTCTATCAATTCGTAAATATCATGTTATTGAAGCTTTAAGAGCTGCTAGGCTTGAAGGAACTAAGCTTAGCACATGGAGGGAAGAGGAGTTAAGAGAATTTACAAGAAAGCTTAGAGAAATATCGAAGCCTATGATTATTGCTGCGAATAAATCAGATATACCTGAAGCCGAGGATAACATCAAGAGGATGAAGAAGGAGCTACCCAATAGAGTTATCATACCCGTAAGTTCTGAAGCTGAATTAGCATTAAGAAGAGCTGCCAAAATGAAGTTAATTGAATACCTACCTGGTGATCCTGATTTCACCATTATTAATGAATCCAAACTTACTAGTAAACAGATTAGAGCTTTGGAGTTCATTAAGGAAAGAGTTTTAAAGAAATGGGGCTATACCGGTGTACAGCAAGTCATTAACAGCGCTTTCTTTGACGTACTTAAATTAATTACTGTTTATCCTGTTGAAGATCATAACAAGTATACTGACCATTATGGAAATGTTCTACCGGATGCATACCTTGTTAGAGAAGGAACTACTGCTAGGGAATTAGCATATATGGTTCATACAGATCTAGGTAAGTCTTTCATTTACGCTATTAATGCTAGAACTAAGCAGAGAGTTGGTGAAGACTACGTTCTCAAGGATAATGATGTTATTAAAATTGTTGCTGGCTTAGGTAGGTAACGGTCTTTAATCTTTCTCTTAAATCCTCCTTATAATATTCTACTTTAAATTTAACGAACGTATAAGGTGGTACATCTTTATCTACTACTGCTCCAGGAGCAATCCATGAATATGCTCCTACCTTAACTCCTGGCATTAATGATACATTTATTCCTGTTCTGACATAAGCTCCTATGATAGCACCTAACTTTTTTCTACCACTACTCATTCTAACTCCTTTTATATTCATCTTTACTTCTTTTTCGTCGAACCTTAAATTTGCTGTAATGGTTCCTGCGCCTAAGTTTACATGTTCACATATAATGCTATCACCTATGTATGCTAAATGCATTGCTGTTGCATGTTCCATTAGTATGCTTGATTTAACTTCTACTGCGTGGCCTATTCTTGCTCCTTCACCTATTACTGTATATGGTCTAATGTATGAATTAGGTCCTATTATCACATTCTTTCCTATGATTGCAGGGCCTATTATGTATGTTCCACTTCTTACTTTTGCTCCTTCCTCAATTATGACTGGTCCCTTAATTTTAACAAATTCTTCTACTTCTCCATTGATTACTGTGGTACTTAGAGTTGATCTTAGTAATTCTTCAGTTATGTTTAACAAATCCCATGGCTTACCTACTTCAAACCACTCTCCTTTATTTGCTTTAATCACCTTTACCTTAATACCATCAGATACCATTAAGTTAATAGCATCAGTTAGCTCGTATTCTCCTCGAGGAGATTTTGATATTTTATCAAGATAATGAAATACATCATAGCTGAATTTGTATACCCCTGCATTAACTATGTTTGAACCTATATCTGTATGTGGTTTTTCAATGATTCTCCTTAAGACACTTCCTTCACATATTAGAACACCATACTCCTTAGGATTATGTACTGGTACCCCTCCTATAGCTTGTTCCTTTGAATTAATTACCCTTTTAATAAACTCCTTTGATAGTAGTAAGTCACCATATATTACAATGAACTCATTACCTAGATGTTTTTCAGCTACTTTAATTGCATGACCTGTGCCCAGCGCAACCTCTTGATCTACAAATGTCAGATTTAAATTACTCCATTTACTTTTCAGATAGTTCATTAATTTTTCTTTTAAATATCCTACAACAACAACTATATCCTTTATACCTAGCTCTACTAAGGAGTCTAAGGTGTAGTCTATTAATGGTTTATTTAAGATAGGTATTAGCGGCTTAGGCCTTGTATGTGTTATTGGTTCTAACCTTTTTCCCTCACCTGCTGCTAGAATTAATGCCTTCAATAGACCCCCCTACTCTATCATATAGAAGTGTAGATATAGCTATTAATGCAGCAGCTGCTGCATAGTCTGTTGAAAGAGTTACTCCTGGCGCTAAATCCACTACTAAATCTGCATGCCTATAGATTCCTAGTGGTATTCCTTCTCTCGACCCAAAAAGTAAATTCACTCTTTTCCTTGACTTTATGATTAGTTCTTCAAGTTCATTTGTTAATCTGGAAATAGGTTCTCCTTCAGGTTCAAATACTATGATTACTTCGTTACTTCTATCTCTTACTAGTTGGTAAAGATCTTGGATTAATACCTTAACCTTTTGAACTCCTCTTCCATAGCTTTTTCTTTGAATTTCATATCTTGATTCTATACCCTCTATTACTCCCTCTATGAAAGTTTTGAGTTGTATAGCGTCAATTGCTCCTATAGGTGCGATAACTAGCTCTTTAATTTCGAAGTTTTGTACTTCTCTTCCTATACGAGTCCCCATAACTTTTACAGCATCTAATGGTCCTAGATACGGCATTTGAATTACTGCCATTTTCCTAAATATATTATAGATAGGGTGTTTACCTGGTCGTAACTTCTTATATTCTTCGCTACCTGGTATTATTGATATTAATGCTATGTCTCTTATTATTTCTACGAGAACTATTTTATCTGGATACTTTAGATTAACTGTTGCATTTGTTTCTCTTCTTACAGCATCCCCAACTACTATATTTACGTCTATACTTGTGAAGTTATGTTTTCCTCTTCTTGTAGTTCTTACTGCAAACGTTTCATTAGGAGTGATCTTTGAAGAAGCTAGTTTAGCTGCTTCTTTAGCTATTATATATGGATCAGCTTTTGTAGTTTTTTCAACTATAATCACTTTTTCTGCTTCTAGTACATGCTCTTTAATTAACTGTGCTAAATGGTACTTGTCTCTAGAATTGGAGATTGTTATAAGACCTAAGAAGCCTAAAGGTGCAGGTACTACCTTTATTCCAGGTTCAAGTTCCTTTACTCTACTTGCTACTATTCTTTCAAAGCCTAGCCTTGTTTTTATGAGAATATCTATTGGTTCTAAATCTTTACTCATGTCTTTATCATTTTACTTTTTGTTATCTCCTACTCTTAAACATTAATGGTGATACTACTACAGCTGGTTGAGGACCTTGAGGTCCGGGTATAGTTAATAGTTTTGACTTATATACTTCAACTTTTCTTAATGGATATATCTTCTTTGCTGCTTCAAATATTTCAGCGCTTAGTTTACCAAAAAGCATTGCTTGTATTAGTTCATCAAATGTCATTTCACTTGCTCTCTTAGTTATTATCTCGCCCATTATTTTCCTTATTGCTTTCTTTTGTGATGTCTTACATCTATATGTTGTTAATGCTACTGCTGTTATTCTTAGACCATATCCATCCTTTGTAGTTACATCAAATATTCCTTGCACCTTACTGCTCTTTCTTCTTATTAAGCTTTTCATGTAGTCTCTTGCAAGTTCATGACCTTTAAAGCGGGTATATGCTTTATCTCCTTCAACTTTAATTATCTGGAAGAACAAGTGAACATGAACTAATGTGAAGTCGCCTGTAAGATCATAAAGTGTTACCTCCATGACCCTGCCTATTAACTTATCTGGATCATCGGCAGGCGTTGTACCTAGTACTGATTCTCCAAATACAGGTGGCGCTACTACTGTATACCATTTCTTTAATTTCCATTTATCTCTTATAGCTCTCGACATGGCTATCTACACCTTCATCCAGTGGTGTTAGTTGGTTTTTTAGTGGTATTAATTCTTTTCGTAACATTATCTAGCATTTTCGTAACTAATGAAATATGCTCTAATATATCATCTGCAGTGTTCCTAATTTTCAAAATACTCGTTACGTCACCAAGGAACTCTATTATATAAATAATATTATTGTTCTTAATTATATCTATAAGTTTTAGATCTTTGCATTCAAATCTATTATCGGGTTTTAAAGCCAAATACACGGTCTGTGCTGACTTCGTATCTGGAAATATTATTTCCAGTTTAAGAGTTGCTTTGATTTTCATGCTACCACCTTTAATGCTTTATGATGAAGTTTACTTAATTCACCAAGCTCGATAATCCATGGACTTTTAGGATCCCAATAACCCTCCCTTACTGCTTCATCTACAATAATCTTCTTTTTCGCCCTCATAATTTCAGTAATTGATGTAAAACAGTTTTCCTTGCTAGTACACTGGATTAAAATATTACCTTCAGGAATTATTCCTAATGATTCTAATATTTCACCTACGATTACTATAGGAAGACGTTTTTCATATTCAAGTATTACGCTATTTCTAGTACTTGATAATTTTAGCTTGTTCTCTAATATCATGTCAACTACTTCATGGATTATAGTTATTTCATTCTCCATCGTTAAGCCTAGATCATACCAGTATATATCATTTATTAGAGGAGCAATTACTTTATATGGACCTTCCTTTTCTAGTGTAGTTAATAAGATGTAGTGTAGGTATCTTGGATCTTCGGTTATTGGTGCTGCATAGTTTGACATTATATACACTTTTCCTAATAATTCATTTGGATTTCTCTTTTTTCTACTGGACTTAGTTAGTACTTCATATAGCCTACTTGCTAGTAATGCTATATCCTTTGGAGATAGATCGCTGATCTTCGTATTTGCATTTAGCCCTAATTCCTTAGTAAAGGATAGGCATTCCTCTATATTTGATGAGAACTTGGGTATGTATGGGTTAAGGGTTATTGAGATTGCAGAGCATATAGGTCTTTTATGCCATTCAAAAAGCTTTAGCATTGTTGTATAAACTTCTATTATTCGTTCTCTACCTAACATTTCAATAATCTTGCTGTCTACTCCTTTAGTTTCATTTATACATATCAATGAAGTGTAGAATGACCAAACGTTATTAGGAACTAAAAGCTGTTCTTCTAATAGTTGTATTATGAATCCCGTAAGTGAGGATGATGTACTTACTTGAGTTAACTTCTCTCGTGACTTTACGTATCTAATCCCATACCTTATGTCTATTGTATGTTCGTTAACGTGTTCAAGAGATATGTGTTGAGGATAGCCAAGTACTATATTGAGTACATCATCTTGGATGAAAGGCGTTATACTGTATATTATTTGCACTTCTACATCACTATGAACGAGAGTTCTTAATATTATAGCTGAAGCAATTATTGGATCTAGGACGGGATATGAGCTTATGTTTACTGCACGATACTTTTCTACAAGTTTAAAGAACTTGGGAGCTAAGGATGTTATTATCGCAGTTTCATCGCCAATAATGGTTGACGGTAAGATTATCTACCTCATAGAAAGATAGTTAAGCTTGATATAGACTTGATACTAATAATTTAGCTCTTTCAGGATCATATTTCCAGTCAGGTGGGAGTTTCCCAACCCTTTTATAATATTTTATTAATCTATGTATTTTCGACTCTAAATCTATGAGACCCTTCTTAGCATGATAGTCCTTTGGATGTTCTTCTAGATGCCTTCTAAGATTTACAGCTTTCTTTATCAAGTTAAGTAAGTCCTCAGGTAAAGGTGGCGCTAAACCATGCTCTTCAAGGACTTTTGTTAGCTTTTTACCTAATATTGGTTTTACTAATGGTATTCCATACTGATCTCTTAATATTATTCCTATCATTGATGGAGGATATCCTTTTCTAGCTAGCTCGATAATTAGACCTTCTATTTCCTCTGGTGAAAATCTGACCCACTTTGGTGGGCCTACTCTTACAGGACGTGTTGAATGTGACTTACCTTTTTCTCTTCCCTTATTCATGACTATTTCCCTCTCACTCCTACCCTGACTACACCTTCAATATTTTAGTAGGCGCTTTAAGTTTTCTTGAACCCATTCTCCTAGAGCTCTAAATGCCCTTGCCCTATGTGAATATTTATTTTTCTCCTCTATATCCATTTCTGCAAATGTCTTCGTACATCCATTAGGAATGAATATAGGATCGAAGCCGAATCCCTTACTTCCTTTAGGTATTCGTGATATAATCCCATTAACAATTCCCTCGAATATTCTTGTACCTACGATAGGGTGTTTGAGTACAACTACAGATCTAAACTCTGCTCTTCTATCATCGACGTCATTCATGAGTTTTAAAATACCGTGTATGCCTATAGTTTTAAATACATAACTTGAATATGGTCCTGGAAATCCATTTAAAGCCTTAATAAATAGTCCTGCATCTTCTACTATTATTGGCTTCCTAATTTTTTCAAAGACGTATTCAGCAGCTCTTAAGGCTATTTTCCTTAGATCGTCACTTTGTATTTCTAATTTTTCAGTATCTATCTGTATTAATTCAATATTGTATCTTCTAAGTATGCTGGATGCCTCAAGAAATTTACCTTTATTATTTGTTACAAAGTATAATTTAATGCTCATAGCATTCATTGATGTCACCTCTTAATTCTTCGCTCTTCTATATATCTACCCCTCAACCTTATTTCACGAATCTTGTCTAGTACATCTCTAGTTACTTGCTCTCCTCTTATCTTCTTATATCCTTCTATTATGTATTTGAAATATCTATGTGCTTGTAATGGATGGGTACTCTCTAGACTTCTTAGCATTAAATGCATATCAGTTCCATAGTCTTCGATATCGTCACTCCAATAAGATAATCCAAAATCTATTAACACAGGCGTATAGTTTTTATGTAATATTATGTTTGATGTAGTTAGATCCCCATGAATTATTTTATTTGAATGCAGTATCCCTATATATTCTCCTACTTTTTCCATAATTTGAGGTATTTTATCTGATGTAGGATTTTCCATAAGATAATCTCTTAGCAATATCCCTTCAATGTATTCTAGCACAATTGTAGCTGTAACTGGATTTACTAATAGTATTGCTGGAGCCTTTATTCCAAGTCTTCTTACACTATTTATTATCCTAGCCTCAGTAATGGTTCTCTTCTTCCTTATTTCTTGGTCTAAAAGCGGATCTCTATATTCCTTTCTTATTCTGTACTTTATAATTACTCTATATCCCAAAAATGTTCCAATATATAAGTTTGCCTCAGCGCCTATCCTTAATAACTTCTCTATTCTTAAGACCTCCATATGATGTCTACCTCGTCAAGTCTCCATCGTTGTCTGACATATGCTTTTTCTATGGGTATAGTTATCCCATGCTTATACTCTAGTAATCCTGTCCATGCTATCATAACTCCATTATCTTCAGCGTATTGCGGTGGTGTTATTTTTACTTCAGCATTATGATATTTAGCCATAATCTTAAACTTTCGTTGTAGAGTTTTACTTGCAGCAACGCCTCCTACAAGTAATATCTCTTTTTTACCCGTATGCGCTAGTGCTCTTTCAGCTACTTCTACAACCATAGAATATGCTACTTCTCTTAATGTATAACATATGTCTTCTAACCTAGCTTTACCTGTTCTATAATATCTTAGGGCAGCTGTCAATAAACCTGAAAAAGATACATCCTGTCCTTTAACAATATAAGGAAAGCCTTCAATAAACTTACCTCCTTCAGCACACTTGTCTATTACATGAACTCCCTCTATGATATATGGTGGTGCTAATCCTACTTCTCTGACGAATATATCTTGTAGATTTCCTAGCGGTAAATCTAGAGTTTCTCCAAAAATTCTATATCTTCCTTGATTAAATGCTACTATCATTGTATTTCCTCCTGCAACATAAACTACAACGGGGTCTTTAGCATTGGCGACTAGAAGGCCTATTTCAATGTGAGCTACTGCATGGTTTACAGGTACAAGTGGTTTATTATAATAATATGCTAATGCCCTTGCTATTGTAGCTCCAACTCTAAGACAAGGCCCAAGTCCTGGACCTAACGCTACTGCGATGGCGTCTACTTCATTGATGTCTATACTTGCCTGTTTAAGTGCTTCATCTAGGACTTTGTCTGCTACTTCAATAAAGTATCTTGCTGCTTCTCTTGGATGTATTCCTCCTTCTTTAATTTGCTTGAAGTAGTTTCTTCGAGCATCCGCTAATATATATGGCTTTGTATCTTGAACTATGCCTATACCGAAAGTATGTGCTGTAGATTCTATGCCCAATACTAGCATTTTCTCCCATTTATATTAGATTTTTCTCTTCCCTATGAACTCTGTATAACCACATTTACCGCAGTGCCATCTAGGTATTGGTACTTTGTGATGAGCCATAATACTTCCACATCTAGGACAACGCCTGTTTTTTAATCTTATCTTACCAGTATTATAATCATATTCATATAATTTATGTACCCATGACATGATTATCCACCTTCATTTTTCCTGATTACATGTTCAGGTTCAAACATTTTTGCTCTTTCAACACTGTCATATATGTGTATGATTGCTTTACTTCTTCCAATACCGAACTCTCCTAGTATATTTCTCACATAAACTCTATTAATTTCAACCCCATAAGATGAAGCAACTTTTTCTCTAATCAGCTTTCTTTGGGGAGTGCCCTTTCCTATGTGATATATTATTAACGTTATCTCCTTTCTGTTTACTAGTGGGTTATATTTTTCCTCAACAACCTCTACATGATATCCTTCACCTAGATCTATCTTTTTCTTCTCGCTCATACCGTCACCTCCTTTGTGTATGCTATGTGTGGTTTAAAATATAGGGAGAGATTTAAGCTTATTTTCTTCAAAAGCGCATTAACGATAACGACTACTGCCCCAGCACCTGGTTGACCATAAACTATTAACGAGTTTAAGGGTAATAATATTATTAAGGGGAGTACAAGTAAATCTTCTTCACCATCAACTATGATGAGGACTTGGTTCTCCTTTTTCTTTACGATACTTTTAAGCGTTGATATTGCATCTTCGCTTATAGTTCCTGGAGGATTAACTATTTTATACTGCTTTTTGAACTTACTAATAATGACGTTATACCTTATTGGGTCATGCCTTCTAGTCTTACCATTTATTAAGGCTATCGATGGTATTACTGACGCATTTATAGCATTTAGCGTGACATAATCACCTACACATACGAGAAAGGGAGCCTTGCCAATTGATTTTAGTAAGTAACTTGATTTAAATGCATTACTTGAACATATTAGTATTCCATATGGGTGCTTGAATATTTTTCTGTATTGTTGTTTAAGTACATATGTTTTCACATTACCATACCTTAATAGCGTACCTGCCTGGTTTATTTATGTTTAATGCTTTTGCTATCCTTGATTCGGGATCTATTATTACTACTATTCCCTGCCAATCCTCAGTAAAATCTGTTGATCCGCAGTTTGGACATTTCTCTTCCTCATGTACAACTAGTAATCTACACTTTCTACAAGCCTTAAAAGGACTTCTCTTTATTCTAGCTCTTGACATGAATTAGACGCCTCTAATTACTTCTTTGAAGCTTTTCTTAAGTTCTCTATCTCCTTTTTAATCCACTCTATTTTCCCTAAGAATGGCTGTCTTAGGGTCATTCCTATTCTTGGAGCTCGTGCAGCTGAGGGTAAACTGATGTTTATAATTCTACCTCTTACTATATCTCCTCTTTCTAGCATTCTCTTTGTCTGCTGACCCATTAATGCTCCTCTTGAAGGCTCTAACTTAAATGGTTCTTCCGCTATTTGAGATCTATGAACTAGTGCGTCAAAAGGTCCTATGTTTATAAAGATGCCGAACTCTTTTGCATCTACTACTTCTCCTTCTACTACCTCATGTAGTATTGGCTGGAAAGTTAAAATCGTGAATTCAACCTCATGATATGTTGCGCCATCACCGTGTATTATTATTCCTTCAGGTGAAATCTTAGCATCTAGTACTGCCACTATTAATCCTGCTTCAGGATGTATTAATCCTTCATATTGCTCTCTTAGTATTTTTATAGCTACTTCCTCTAATGGTTGTCCAAAGTATTTTGGCGGTATCCTAACCATGCCCCTGACTTTGAAGAGTTTATACAAATACTGCACCTCCTTTGCTGCTTCAATTATAGATTAAGGCTAAATAAATTCTTCTGACGCTTCTAGCATTTGCTTTTCTTCCCTAAAATATATTTCTGGTAAGCCTAAAGCTCTAGCCTTTCTCCTAAGCTCTTTATCGTTACTAGCAATAAAGCACTTATTATTTAATGCATACAGTAAAATTAGTTCATCAACTTTTTGTATATCAGGTTCTTCATAGTCTACTATTTTACAGTATTTTTCAACAAGCTTTAATGCGTATTGTGCAGCTTTCCTTTCCTTAGGGGAGCCTTTATTCAATATATTTACTAATTCATCACATACTTTTCTGAGTACTATGAATTCACACTTTGTCGTTAAGAGCTCCTCTATTTGGGTGAAGATGTCTATTCCTTTGTATGCTAACATTAACATATTCGTGTCTAGTACTACACAGCATCTTCTTCTTACTCCACAACTGTTCCCCATCCAACAAGCCTCCATCGTCCAAGTACTTGTCTACTTATAGCTATTCTTGCCCCCTTCCATGCCACTACAGGTCTTCTTAGGACTACTTCTACTTCATCTTTTGAAACTTTCGTTACAAAGCCTAATGTTATTGCTGTTCCTACGGTTATCATTAGTGGTTCTTTTAGCCTTATCGGTTGTACTTTTAATAGTTCTTTTGTACCTACAACTCTTTCTAGTAATTCGTACTCTATTCTTAAGTGAGTGTATATTGGTGGTAAATGCCCAGCTTTTCCGACAACATTGCCTACGAGGTTATCC
Source organism: uncultured Desulfurococcales archaeon (assembly GCA_964467535.1). GTDB lineage: Archaea > Thermoproteota > Thermoprotei_A > Sulfolobales > WANQ01 > CAYXRT01. The sequence continues at coordinate 36,958 of CAYXRT010000008.1, read as the reverse complement.
GCTTTTGTGAGAGAGGGATCTAGTTTTGTTCCTATAGCTACTAATCCTCCAGGTTTTGCTTCCTTTACTTCAATGTTTCCGAATCTAAGACTTACCACTTCTGTATATAATGGTACATATTCTGCTCTTCCTTTAGCTTTTTCTATTCTAACTCCAGGTCTAATTTCTATTTCATCCCCGACTCTAATTACTCCTTGGAGAATACTTCCCCCTATAACCCCTCCTTGTAGTTTATCTGGTGGTGTTCCTGGCTTATTTACATCAAAGCTTCTTATTATAAACATTAATGGAGGTTTTGTAGGATCTCTTTGCGGTGTAGGTATGTATTCCTCTATTGCCTCTAAAAGTACATCAATATTTGCTTTATGTAATGCACTTACGGGTATTATTGGTGCGTCTTCAGCCCATGTTCCTTCCAGGAACTTCTTTATTTGATTGTAGTTTTTTAATGCTTGTTCTTTTGTAACAACATCTATCTTGTTTTGAACAACAACTATGTTTTTAATCCCAATTATATTTAGTGCAACAAAATGCTCTCTTGTCTGAGGTTGAGGACAGGGCTCATTTGCTGCTATAACTAGTATTGCTCCATCCATTACTGCTGCTCCTGAGAGCATCGTAGCCATTAGTACTTCATGACCTGGAGCATCAACAAATGATACTCTTCTAAGAAACTTAGGTTCTTCATCTGAGCCGCAATATTTACATGTAGGTTCAGTAGTAAATCCTTCGGGTTTTCCACAGCTTTCACAGAAGTATATTTCAGCATCTGCATATCCTAGCTTTATTGTCATGCCTCTCTTTAGCTCCTCGGAATGTCTTGCAGTCCATATGCCTGTTATTGCCTGGACTAAAGTTGTTTTACCGTGATCTACATGACCTACTACACCAATATTTACTTCTGGTTGTTTAAATAAAGCCAAATTATCACCTTAATTTATAGTTAACGTTATTATTATCCCTCTCTAGACTGATAGACTATTACTGTATTTATTTGTACTATTTCATCAGATATCATATTTCCTCTTACTGTCTTTCTCCTCCTTTCACCCTTCTCTCGAGGATGAAATCCAGGTGGACCTGAAAGCAGTATTCTTCTCTTTGCAGGACCCGGTAAGTCAGGTCTCATAGGAAAACCACTATTATCAGTTCCTCCCGTTATTTTAAGGATTACACCTGGAAGATCTACAATAGATCCTTCAAAAGTATCACCAATTTTTAGACCTATCAGTCTCGATGCTTTATCTCCTTTTACAGTCATTTGCCATGCCTTTGCTCTAAAAGCTTCAGCTTTTGCTTCAGCTTCACCTATTTTTTCAAACATTAAATTAGCTGAACAATGTATTTCGTTTACTGGGATGTTATTATCTAATTGTACCTTAAATGTTATGTTAACCTTTTCTTTTGCAGCTTTATTTTTCCATATTCTTACAGTTAGTACATTTAACTTAGGATCTAGTTCTAACTTCTTAGCAAGTTCAGGATTTATTTTTGCTATTGGTAACTTTCTCTTCTCTTTCTCATCTGCTATATAGTCTATTTCATCTATACCCTTAAGTACCACCACTTTTACTGGCTTACTTCCCGCCATGGGATCCGAGATTACTATTTTGAACTCCACCATCGACTTTCACCAACTGCCATTGTGGGTTACTACCAGGAGGCTAAATATTGTATAGGGGTTTTTACGTTTGTTGATTATTTAACGTTAAGATTTTAAGTTTACTAGACAGTCTTACAGGTGTTAGAATATAAGAGTAATTAAAGGTGATGATACTTGGAATTTAAGGGCAAGAGAACAATGAAGTTAAGGCAACCTATAGTAGTTGTCCTAGGGCACGTAGATCATGGCAAAACAACTCTACTTGATAAAATCAGGGGAACTACTGTTGCTCAAAAAGAACCTGGTCAGATAACTCAACATGTTGGTGCTAGTCTTGTTCCAGCTAATGTTATTGAAAGAATAGCTGAACCTTTAAAGAAGCTTATACCGATAAAGTTAAAGATTCCAGGTCTCTTATTTATCGATACTCCTGGACATGAGGCGTTTTCTAACTTAAGACGTAGAGGTGGAAGTGTTGCCGACTTTGCAATACTTGTCGTTGATGTAATTGATGGATTTCAGAGGCAAACTTATGAAAGCATTGAAATTTTGAAGGCGAGAAAAGTTCCATTCCTGATAGCTGCTAATAAAATAGATAGAATTCCTGGATGGAAGCCTCATCCTAACCAGCCATTCATATATACAATTAAAGAACAAGAAGATTATGTCAAGGAAACATTAGATGAATTAATCTATAGAATGGTTGGTGAAATGTATAAGCTTGGATTTAGAGCTGAAAGATTTGATAGAATAAAGGACTTTACCCGTACAGTAGCTATTGTACCCATTTCAGCTAAAACAGGAGAAGGCATTCCTGAATTATTAGCTGTTCTTGCAGGTTTAACGCAACAGTATATGGCTAAGAAGTTAATGCTTGCTAAAGGTCCTGCTAAAGGAGTAGTATTAGAAGTTAAGGAAGAGCCAGGGCTAGGCACTACAATTGATGCCGTTATATATGATGGTATAATTAGAAAAGGCGATTTAATAATTGTTGGCGGCTTAGAAGAACCCGTAGTTACGAGGGTTAGAGCACTATTAATGCCTAGACCTTTACAAGAAATTAGACTTCATAAAGGAGAGTTTATGCATGTTGATGAAGTTATAGCAGCTGCAGGAGTGAAGATTATTGCTCAGGGGCTTGAAAAGGTAGTTGCTGGAGCCCCATTATATGTTATACCATCAGAAGAGCTGATAGACGAATATGCTAAGAAGGTAAAAGAGGAAGTAGAAGCTGCTAAAATAAAGACTGAAATTGATGGAGTTATAGTTAAAGCAGATACTCTAGGTACTTTAGAAGCTGTAGTAGCTATGTTGAGGAATAAGGATATTCCAGTAAGGCTTGCTGATGTCGGAGCTATAAGTAAGCGTGATATAATTGAAGCTGCTGTAACATTAAGGAGTAAAAAGGAATACGGCGTTATACTTGGATTCAACGTAAAAGTCCTACCCGAAGCGGCTGAAGAGGCAAGAAAGCATGGAGTTAAAATATTTCTTAATAACGTGATTTATAGACTTATAGAAGAGTATGAGGAGTGGCTTAATAAGTTAAGGGAGGAAGAAAGACGTAGAGAACTTGAAAGTCTCGTAAGGCCTGGTAAGGTGAGAATAATACCTGGTTACGTATTTAGGCGTAGCGAACCAGCTATTGTAGGTGTTGAAGTTCTTGGAGGAATAATTAAACCAGGTTACCCATTAATGAGAGAAGACGGAAAACGTCTTGGCGAAATAATGCAAATACAAGATAAGGGAAAACCTATACCTTTCGCCAGAGCTGGTCAAGCTGTTGCTATTTCAATTAGAGGAAGGATTATGATAGGAAGGCATGTAGATGAAGGGGATGTCATGTTCACGGACATTCCAAATACTCACGTTAAAATATTGCTAACTAAGTATAAGAACGAGCTTAGTGATGACGAAATAATGACGTTAAGAGAAATTGTTAAAATTAAGAGGAAGCAGGATCCTACTTATGCATTTATACCCGGAGTGAAAATTTAATTAAAAATCACCATTCAACTACTTCGTCTTCTCTAAAGACTATAGATATTTCACGCTTTGCTTTCTCAGGGCTGTCAGCAGCATGTATTATATTCTCTGTTATCGACAATGAAAAGTCCCCTCTAATTGTACCAGGCTCAGCTGTTCTTCCATTAGTTGCTCCGATCATTTTACGGACAACAGTTACAGCACTATTCCCCTCAAGAATCATTGCAACAACGGGTCCTGAAGTTATAAACTTTATCAATTCTCCAAAGAAATGCTTCCCTCTATGTTCTGCATAGAATTCTTCAGCTTTAGCACGCGTGAATTTAAACATCTTGAGAGCTACTATTTTGAATCCCTTTCTCTCGAATCTTGAGATTATTTCACCTATTAAACCTCTACGAACCCCATCAGGTTTAATAATAACTAGAGTTCTCTCGACAGACACGATCACACCCTAGAACCTATTTTTATATAATTACCTTTGACTACTCTTTTTAACCCATTTTAATCTCCTTGGATCACGGCCCATTTTAAAACTCTTGAAACACTTACTTGAACAGAACCTCAATATGCTACCATTATTTTTAACATATATTAATCCTGTACCAGGCTCTATTTCCCTTCCACAGAAACTACACGTGAATATCTTTGGCATATCTTTCACCCATCTCTATGAGCTTATTCTTCCTCAACCTCCCGAGTTTATTTAGTTTAGGATTTATAAGCTGTTCTCAGAAGTTATGTTAGAGGGTGTATTCCATGAGCTCAAAGAGCGGAAAGGGAAGAGAATTTAACATAGTTGAAGAACTGGGCTTTCCAGCAGAGGTAATTCAAATTATTGGTAGAACAGGTGTAACTGGTGAAATTACACAGGTTAGAGTTAGAGTTCTTGAGGGTAGAGATAAGGGTAGAATTTTAACCCGTAACGTTAAGGGTCCTGTAAGAATAGGTGATATTCTTATACTTAGAGAGACGGAAAGAGAAGCTAGAAAGTTAACTGGTAGATAATTTAATTTAAAAATAATTGTTATATTGATTCTTCATTAATGGTGCTTATCTACCTGATTTCGCTCTTATTTCGTTTACTTGTTTAATTATTTCCTCTACTAATTCTCTAGCTTCTCCTGGATCTATGATACATGCGCTTGCTGCTGCAACCTCTATTCCTGCTGCTTCACCAAGCTTCTTTTTACTTGGTACATATACGTATGGTATCTTCTTCTCATCACATAATAGTGGTAAGTGTGCTACTATTTCAGGTGGATCGACATCTTCAGCTATCAATACTAATTTTGCTAGTCCTCTTTCGACGGCTTTTGTTGTTTCATTTGTTCCCTTCTTTATTTTGCCTCCTCTTTCTCTAGCCATTCTTAATGCTTCATATGCTTTTTCAGCTAGTTCTGGTGGTACTTCAAATCTTACGTAAAATGGTTTGGACATGTTTCATCCTCCTCCTAACCGTCGTCCACTCATTAAGGGTATGGTATAGGGGATAATAAATTTTCATAGAATGCTAATGTGATCTAGTCGTGAGAATAGTAAGCTACTACTTCGTGTTTTGAAATACTATGTAACTTTACGAAGCCGAATCTGAAGAACTGAACTATACGTCCTTCCTTCTCATTAATTATACTTGGTTCTGCCAGTCCTTCAATAATTTCAAGTGTTAGTTCTTTAGGTCTCTTAACTATTACTTTGATATTTTCATCTATAGGTACCCATTGTATTATAGGTAAACCTAGTTTCCTTGCTTCATGTAGCTCTGTACCTTTGAATATGGCTTCAATATATTTAGTATCAATTTTCATAATTTCTATGTTTGCTAAATCCATCAATCTAATCATTTGATGTTTTCTTAGTAATTCAAGATCCGTTGAAGATATAAATACTTGGATTTTTGGTCCTTTAACCTTTATTGTTCTTTCACCTAGCCTCTTATTTGATGGATGATAAGGTATTCTAGCTATTAACTCCTTGGGAGAGTCGTTTATTACCACCTTTATGGGATTTTCAACAAACATATATCTTGGTGCTATAGGGTCTATTATCTTTCTATTGATTGCAGCTAGGTTGTCAAAGCTTATTGCAGCATCGGTTCCCTTTACGCCAACTTCCATTATTAATTTATGTATTGCTTCTGGCATAAATCCTCTTTTTCTTAGAGCTCCTAGAGTTCCAAATCTTATATCATCTATTCCTTCAAATGATTCATCGGATTCCATTAACTCTTTCATCTTTGATTTACTTAATATGAAGCCCTCAAGTTTTAATCTTCCAAAATGTATTGCCTCCGGATATTTCCAGCCCATGTGTTTATATAGAAATTGTTGTTTTATAGTATTTGTCATGTGCTCCTTTGCTCTAAGTATATGCGTTACCCCCATTAGGTGATCATCAACTGCTGCTGCAAAATTATATGTAGGCCATAGTATGTATTTGTCACCTACTATGGGATGCGGTGTTTTACTTGTATCAATAATTCTAAATGCAACCCAATCCCTTACTGAAGGATCAGGATAATTTAGGTCTGTTTTAATTCTTATAACAGCTTCGCCTTCACTAAAATGTCCTTCGAATATCTTATCTAGTAGTTCTAGGTGATATTCTATGGGTTTTTCACGATGAGGACATGGTTTGGACGACCAGAGATATTTTTTGAATTCTTTTGGCGAGCATAAGTCTATATATGCCCCCTTACGTTTAATGATCTCTTTTAATACATTGTAATATTTTTCCATTCTAAGTGACTGAATATATTCTTCATTCCATTTTATGCCGAGCCATTTAAGATCCTCCCTTATAGCATCATATGCTTCAGGTAGTGGTCTTTTAATTCTAGGATCAGTGTCTTCGAATCTAAGAATCATTTTACCTTTATACATCTTAGCATACTCATAGCAGAGTATCGCTGGTCTAGCATTTCCTAAATGTAAGACAAAATCAGGGTTTGGTGCAAATCTTGTTACTATTGTTTTATATTTTTCAGCATTAGGTAAAGGAGGTAATTCATATTTTCTTTCAATAATTTTTTCCTCCAATAATTCAGGCCATTTTTCTTCGAGTAAACTCTTTTGCTCACTTAAGCTTAGGCTATTAACGTAATTTATGACTTCTTTCACAATGTTTATTATTTCCTTTATCTTTGGTTTTAGGTCTGGTCTTTCAGCTACTATCTTACTTATAACTGGTTCTAGTAATGCCTTCCCTTCATGTTTTACAGCATTATATAATGCATACTTAAGTGCTAACTCTTTTACGGAGTCTAAGTTCTCTAATGTCATCTGAGTTCACCACTACTATTATATATCTCTCTGGTCTTTCTTCATAAACCCAACCTATATACACTACTACACCTTTAGAGCTACTCCTGATACTTCTTACTTCATACTTTTTTGTCAATACTAGTGCTACTCTCTGACGAGGTCTTACTACATCTCCTTCTTTTACTTGTAATGCTATCTTCCATCCCTTAACGTCTATTAAGTTTGCTTTAGTATTCCTTTCTACTAAGAGTAGTTTATTATCAGGTGTTTGTATTATAAATGAACTCTTTATAGTTGATGAGTATACGTCTACTACTTTACTCAATGCTTGTTCGTATATGATCTTTGAGAATATTCTACCTTGAATGACGTTAATGGGCTTCCTTAATAGCATGGCTTCATGGTTTACTACAACTACGTATTCATCTGCGCTATCTTTGAAGCCTTCTACAAATATTTTTGGAAAAGTATATGTTGAAATTTACCCCACCTGTCAGCTTATCGCTCCCTTTCAACTATATATAGTGCAAGTTCCTTTAACATCTCATAAACTTCCTTATCTTGAATACATGATTGTTCAAGACTTATTAAGGCTTTCTTAACATATTGTTTGGCTAATTCTTCTGCATAATCTAATGCACCGCTTCTTATTATTAATTCCGCAGCTTTTTTGAGTAAATTTATGTCCTGTGTTTTACCTAGTACTTTCAATAAGAATTGTTTTTCGTGTTCAGGTAATTTGCTTAGAGCATTTATTACTAGTATTGTCTTTTTACCCTCCCTTAAATCACTATAGACGGGTTTTCCTAGCTTTTTCTCATCAGCTGTTAGTCCTAGAATATCGTCTCTAATCTGAAATGCTATGCCTATGTTCAACCCGTATTCCTTGATTTTTTCTATACACTCACTTGACGCATTGCCTATGATTGCTCCTATTTCTGCAGCTATTTTAAAGAGAGTAGCTGTCTTCCTTTCTATCATATCTAAATATTCCCTTTCTGATACATATACTTCTTTTACAAATCTTAAATCTAATGTTTGTCCTTCGGCTACTATGGTTGCAGCTTGTGATAGCCTATTAACTACTTGAACTACTTTATCGGGTTCAACTCCATAGTCTAATAGCTTTGACGCAGCTTCAAATACTTTAGAGAAGAGTAGATCCCCTGCAAGTATTGCTATGTCTTCGCCCCATATTTTATGAACTGTAGGTACACCGCGACGAAATTCATCCTTATCCATGATATCGTCATGAACTAACGTGAAGTTGTGAAGAAGCTCTATTGCTGCTGCAGCAGGTATTGCTTTCTTCCAATTTTCGCCAACACCTTTAGTTACAGCTAATAATAGAACCGGTCGTAGCCTTTTACCTCCAGCTTTAGGTAAATGGCTTGCCGCATCATATAGTTCCGATGGTTTACCTCTTAGTAATTCAAACATGAATTTATCTATAAATGGTCGTACCTTTTTACCAAATTCTAATATCTTAAGCATGTACTTCACCTTACCTTATACTACTCTTCATGGATCTAAGCCTCTCGTATTTCTTAATATCAATACCCCTATATTCTAAATATTTTATCAACTTATTTGATAAAACTATAGGCGCTCTATATAGTTCATATGTGTAGTTACATCCGCATAAGAACATCGCTATTTTAAGCTCTATAATTAGCCTTTTAAGTAGATCTATTAGTTCGTGGGTTCCTTTCACAGCTTTTTCTAATGCCGGCTTCGCTATTGCTGTAATATCTGCTCCTAAGGCCAATGCTTTTGCAATATCAAGTCCCGTACGTATGCCACCACTCCCTATTATGTATGAGTATGGTACGGTATAGAATACTTCAATTATTGATAACGGTGTAGGTATTCCCCATTCAATAAAGTGTCTACCTATATTTTTTACCTCTTCTCTTCCAGCAGTTTCTGCACGTAGTAGTTCAATTAAGATCCAATTAGTTCCTCCGGCTCCAGCTACATCAAAGTATTTGATACCTATCCCAGCTAGTGAATATACAACTTCTCTTGAAAGTCCTGTACCAACTTCCTTAATTATTATAGGTATACTTATTTCATTTACTAGTTTTTCTAACGCTTTTAGCGCTCCCTTAAATATGACATCTCCCTCAGGTTGAAAAGACTCTTGAGCAGGGTTTAAGTGAACAGCTAATGCATCTGCTTGTACCATATCTATTATCTTGATTATTTTTTCAATATTGTATTCTTTGACCAATTGTGCTATACCTATATTAGCTATGATGGGTCTATCTGATGCTACTTCTCTAACTACTGTAAATGTATATTTCACTGATGGTTCCTCTAATGCAGCTCTTTGACTTCCTACCCCCATTCCTAGTTTTAATTCACTTATGGCCTCAGCTATTGCCTTATTTATCTTATATGTTGCGGGATGCCCGCCTGTAATAGCCGATATTATTAGAGGTGCATTAAGTGTATAGCCTAAGAATTTTACCTTAGTGTCTATATCATCAAGATTTGCTTCAGGTAAGGCGTTATGAATTAACCTTACGTCATCAAAGGTTATGAATGCTTTTGTTTCGACGTTTTCCTTGAGTGTAAGCTCTATATGCTCTAATTTTCTTTGCTTGGTCGACTCCTTAGACATTAAGATTCCCGCTCACGGAATTACTTTAGTTGCCTTAATTTTTTCACCTATAAGTGCTTTATAGAGATTTCCCTTAATCAATCCATTTATTATAAGAACTTCAAATCCTCTATGGTATCTTAACCCTATTTTAAGTTTCCCTATAATGCCTCCGGTTACATCATATCCCCTAGTTTCTATCCTAATTTTGTTTAGATCTTTAGACAGCGATATCAGGGGTAGGTGACGTGCATTGGGATATCTTGGATGCCGGTCATATACTCCATCGACATCTGTTACAAATATTAATTTATCAGCATTAAGAATAGAAGCTAAATACCATGATATTTCATCACCTGATAAGACTTTGAATCGGCCTTTATATAGTATTACATCACCATAGAGTATGGGAACTATTTGCTGCTTTAGGTAATGATTTATGATCTTAGTATCGCCCTTAAGCTCATAATTATCATATGTAAAGATTGAGTGCGTAGTAAATACCATTGTAGAAAGTCCACTTATATTGAAAAGTCTAGAGATGTGTAACGCTAATTCATTCATTACATTTGATGTAAGAGATGCGCAATACTCATCGATAAAGCCCTTATCTTCAATACATTTTGATACTATAAAGTGTCCGAAACTTCCTCCACCTAGAACTATTATCATTGCATTTTTCGTCTCATTGATATATTTTCGTATATCGCTTATTAGGTTCATTAACGTAGCGTACCTTATTGTAAAGGGCTTTGTCTTATCTGTGAGTACGCTACCTCCTAACTTTACTATTATCAATTTGTGTAAACCGTATTTTGATTAGATAAGCTCTATTAAAATCAGTAACCCACTTAGCATAATTAGTTGTAGGTATATTGATATGATATAATAGATACCACAACGCATTTTCAATCCTTATTAGCTCCATGAAATACTTAATATTACTGTTTAATAAAGCATTGTATGCCTCTAGCACCAATACTCCAGATATATGGGTTAGGGCGCTCATAATAGACTCCGGGTACTCTATGTGATCTTCTTTGAATTCTTTAATTTCGCCTGGACATTCTATGTTGATTATATCCGTATTTATAGGCACATATCCTTCGCCAAAGCGATATACCATAGACTTGTTTGCCACTATTCCCTGTCTACATGCATTTATGAACTGCATGTATACTTTATTAAAATGCACCTCTTCTATATCACTTATGGCATTTAGTATGTCCTTAACTCCCACACCGTAGAAATTGCTTAGTTCTGATGCTAATGCATATGTTAGAGCTGAGTATATGGAAATACATGGAAGCTTAGGTTTCTGATTAATGGTCTTTAGTTGGAGGCTTAATTTTAATTCTGATGCCTCCATGAAATCTGTGAGTGATTCTTCGATTATCTGTAAGCAGTAGGAGTCGATAATGGGTTCTTTGAGAGCTAGGATTATAGTGTTATTAATGGTTTTTATATTTATATTTATTTCCTTAGGCAGTAATACTATAAGAATAGGATTTATTCGGTCTTTAATTGGTATTCCGAGAAGTGGTAATGCTGGATGAATTTTCAAAGATGGAATCCTTTATGAATTAGTATTTGAATTGAATTGAAGCATAGCCTACAACAGCTGATTTGTCTCCTGTTATATCTCCTGAAGTAGCGTATGCTAGTAAAATTACATTCTTAGCGTTGGTGAACTTTGCTAATTCTATTAACGTCATTACAGGTCCTGGACCACACATTGACACATTATATTCTTCTATGGTTTTATATAGGCCTTCACTATCAAGTTTTATTATTTTATCTATTATCAATTTGTCTTTTCTCGTAGCTATTGAGTGGGGTTCATAGTGGGTGAAGTCTGTTGTTGCCACTATTATTAAATCTCTTCCTATGTGGGACCAAGCTTTATGTATGGCTTTTGCGATGTCCTTTGCCACTTCCGGGGTCTGAAGCATTAATGTTATAGGGACTATTTTGAATCTGCTTCCATATATGTATTGTAAGAATGGGAGTTGTACTTCATTTGAATGTTCATAAATATGTGCTTTTTCATCTGGTGCTGCTATACCTGATTCCTTAACTATGATTTTTGCCATTTCTTCATCTATCTCTACTTCCCCTAGTGGTGTTACCCAGGACCCTTTAGTCATTACTGAAATAGCTGAGCCGTAGCCCGTATGATTAGGTCCTATTAATATTATTGTTTCAGGAAGACCTTCCTCAGCTAGCTTAAGATATGCGTGAGCTGCTATAGGTCCGCTATACATGTATCCCGCATGCGGTACTATTACTCCTAAAGTTTCTTTTCTTCTTTCAATATTTAATTGAGGTAGTTTTCCTGGTCCTAGTTTATGAGTAAACGCCCATTCAATCTGCTTCTTAAGTTTTTCAGGATCGTATTCATAAAATGATCCTGCGACTGTTGGATAGCGTTTCATCTTCTCACCTTTGCTTCAAATTCTTCTACAGGTACTGGTAGATCTTCTGTTGGTTTTAATTCTCCTCTTTCCCTCAAGACTTGTCTTGCTAGAAGCCAGTAGAGTAATGCTAGTGATTTTCTTCCCTTATTATTAGCTGGTATTATTAGATCGAGATACTCTGTTCTATTATCTGTATCAGCAAATGCAACTACTGGTATCCCTACTTCCGCAGCCTCAATAACTGCTTGGGAATCTGCTCGTGGATCTGTTACTATTACTACATCTGGTTCAAGATACCATTCTAGTCTTGGGTTGGTGAATGTTCCTGGTATGAACCTTCCAACTATTGGTTTACAGCCTGTAAACCTGCAGAATTGCTGAACAGGTTTCTGACCATATTGGCGTGCTGATACAGCAACTATCTTAGCTGGTTCAAATCTTGCAATGAACTTGGCAGCTATTCTTAGTCTCTCATCAATTTTACTTACATCAAGAATGTATAATCCATCAGGTCTAACTCTATATACGAACTCCTCCATGTACTTCGTACATATATGTGTTCCTATGTGTACACCAGCTACTAGATACTTGTCTAGGGGGACGAGTAATTCAACTGTTTTACCTGCTTGTGAACTCACTTTTATCGACCTAGGTTATATGGGTCTTGTGTAATGAAGTACTTCTTCTATTAGATTTATATGTGAAATAAGCATTCTCCTACAACAATACCTTTTTACCCCAAGCTCATTAAGTACTTTCTCCGGGTCTTCACCATTCTTCACTCTTTTATAAAATTCCTCCCACTTATCCCCTATGGGCGCCCCACATGTAAAGCATCTTACGGGGATTATCAATAATATACCACCTCATCTATACGACTTTTGCCATCTTCTTCTAGCGCTTCTTCTCATATATTTTTCTTGCTCAGTTCTACGAGGGTCTCCACTGAGCATATATCTATCATATTCCAAGTATATCTTCTTTAGCTCCTCACTTCCAAAGTATTCTATAAGCCCTCTAGCTATTGCCATTCTAACTGCATCTGCTTGACTCATTACTCCTCCTCCTTGAACGTTTACTTTAATGTCTACGCTTTCCCAAAGCTTACGTCCTGCTAGCAGTAGTGGTTCAAGCATTTTCCATTTAGCCATCTCTATGGGCCATATTTCTATTGGCACGCCATTTATCCATACTCTACCCTTGCCTGGTCTTATCACAGCTCTTGCTATTGCTGTTTTTCTTTTACCCGTAGATATGACTATTTTCATTACTTGACCACCCTTGGTCTCCAACCCATTTGTTTCGCTATTTCCTCTACAGTAATGTATTTTCCTCTAAGTCTAGTGACTGAAATTTCAGGTATTGTTTGTAGCTCCTTATTTTTATACTCTTTTGGAACACCTATGTATACTCTTAGTCTTCTCAATGCTTCTCTTCCCCTAGGAGTATCTCTTGGAAGCATTCCTCTTATTGCTGCTTTTACGATTCTTGATGGTGTTCTAGGTCTTCTTATACCTGATTTATACGGATTTCTTAGTGTTGAAACCCCGAATAATAACTTATATGATTCTATAACCATTTTAGGATTACCACTTACAACAGCTTTCTCAGCATTAACAATTACAACTCTATATCCCATTAATAGTTTTTTAGCTACTATGCTTGCAAGTCTTCCCAATACTAAATTCGTTGCATCAATTACTATTTCTGGAGGATGTGAAGACATCATACCAACCTTTATTCCATGATTTTTACATTCCTACCTCTAGGGTTTTCTTGAATTAACTGCAATATGTGTAGGACTCTTCCGCCAGCTTCTTTTATTTTCTTAATAGCTGATTCTGAAAATGCTATTGCTGCGACAGTTACTGGATGGTCTATTTTACCAGCACCTAAGACTTTACCTGGAACAATTACTATATCGCCTGGTTTTGTATATCTATTTATCCTACTTACATTCACTTCGGCTCTAAGCCTTGCAGGCTTACTAAGTCTTTCTGCAATATCCTTCCATATAGGTGCATTATATTCTCTTGAATACTTAATTAACTGTCTAATAGTTTTCCTTATCAGTATATTGGTTGGCCCTGTCCTCTTCACTTATATTCACCTAATGCCTTTTCTATATCTTCTAACAGTTTTTGTACTTTTTCTTCTAGTATCTTTGATGCTTCAATTAATATGTGTTCAGGTTTTAATGCACCTGTAGACTCTATATGCAATAAAAACTTGTCCTTATGCCATGATATCTTTAAAGCATTTACGGGACATTTTATAACGCATTCTCTACATAGATTGCATTTAAGGGGGTCCTCTAATATTATTTCATTGTCTTTGAATTTAAGCACTTTTTTAGGGCATACTTCAATGCATGCGCTACATTCTTTACCTTTGCATAGAAATTCCTTAAATTCTAGTATTGGTATGTATTTATGTACTGCTACTGATGTTGGAGACCATTTAGCATGTTCTTTTCCTCTACCTAGTCTAGCTCTTGCTTCAAGGGATATTTTTTGTCCGGGACCTAGCATTACTATTGGTATATTCTTGTATACGGGTACTACATCAGGATCATCGGATACTAGATCTCCTGAGTATATTACTTTTGGTTCTTCCTCTGCCTGAGCTTCAAGAAACAGCTTTGCATAACAGTTAGGTTTATCTTCTCTTTCAGCACATTCCTCGGGTTTACCATACTTATCTAATGCTTCATCTGATGTTAATGGTATTAATCCTAACCTATGAGCTATAATTTCATCATATAATGGACTCGTATTTTCTAAAAAGTATACATAATCAACAGCCATTGTTGGTACTTCAGATATACAGATTCTCCTTATAGCATTTACGAAGGGAAGAGGATATCCTTCAAGAAGAATCTTTATGAATAAATTCTTCTTCTCTATTATTTTTGTTGAGATCTTAGACTCTTCTACCACGTCTTCCACCAGGCCTTCGGGTACTATCATGTGGTATTGGTGTTACGTCTTCTATTCTACCTATTATGAAGCCTGCTCTAGCTAATGCTCTGATAGCTGCTTGTGCTCCTGGACCTGGAGTCTTTGGGCCATGACCTCCAGGTGCTCTTACTTTTATATGTATTGCTACAATTCCCCTCTCCATTGCTTGTTGAGCAGCTTTATTTGCGGCTAACATTGCCGCATAAGGTGATGGTTTTTCTCTATCGGCTTTAACTACCATTCCTCCAGATGCCCTTGATACGGTTTCTGCGCCTGTAAGATCTGTTATATGTACTATTGTATTGTTTAATGAACTATATATATGAGCAACACCCCACTTCAATTCACGTGCGTGAAGGGCCATAGTATACACCTCTTCATAATATTAGTTAAGAACGTGATATGGCTGCTTGCTCTTGCTGTCTTTTGAGGTAGAAAGAACTTGTAGGAGCATAGTCTATTAAATCTTCTTCATATCTCTTTACTAAATAACCTGGAGCATTAACTCTACGACCATTTATCGCTATATGACCATGTACGATAAGCTGCCTTGCCTGGTAGATTGTTTTTGCAAGGCCTTTCTTATATACCATAGTTTGTAATCTGCGCTCAAGTATATCTTCTACTGTAAGTTTAAGCGCGTCATCCAATGTAGCATTTTCGGGTAGTAGCCCCATGTCGTAAAGTCTTTTTAGTAATTGTTTTTCAGCTTTTTCTCTAATTTCTTCAGGTAATGCAAGTAATGATCGAGCTCTATGTCTTATCCTTCTAAGTATTGATTTAGCTTTCCATAATTCACGTTTATTTCTTAATCCATATTTACCCATAAGCTCCATTTCTTGGAGTAATATCTCCTTTCTCCAGGGATGTCTAGGCCCTTCCCATGTTTTTCTAGGCTTTTTTGGATCACCCATAATTATTCACCTTTTTACTTCTTCCTCTTCTTAACTCCAACTGTTATACCAGTACGACCTGTTGTTCTCGTCCTTTGTCCACGAACCTTTAAGCCTAATGCGTGTCTTATTCCTCTCCAACTCTTAATTCTCTTTTCTCTTTCAATATCTTGTCTAACTACATAAATTAGATCTGCACCTATGAGGTGTTTATCTTCACCTGATTCATAGTCTTTTCTTCTATTCATAATCCACGAGGGTAAGTTTAACTTATTCAAGTTTTCCAATGTTGATTCTATTTTCTTAATTTCAGCATCTGTCAAAAAGCCTATTCTTTTTTCAGTATCTATATTTAAGCTCCTACATATAGCATAAGCTAAATTTACTCCTATGCCCTTAATAACAGCTAGACCGTAAGGTACTTTTAGCCTTCCATCTATATCTGTTCCCGCAATCCTTACTATGTACTTAAACTCTGATGACATATTGTTTAACCTCTCACCTTCTTCTACAGCTATCGGTAAACACTTTTAAACACGATATATAAACCTTAATTGTCATCTTTATTTATAAATCAACTAAATTTAGTTAGAGCATGTGTAATTCGATCCTGCTTGTGAATACTGTTAGACTTATCATGGGCCTGAATATTATCCTACTGAGTTTGCTAAAGTTTAAACTCTATTGCTAAAACAAAATAAATAGTTCATAGCCTTCTAAGGCTTTAAAAGTGGTCTTCTTCAAGAGATTGCTGTCAGGAACTTTAATTTCTTCATGCTCTCTTAGTTTTTGGTCATTGAATATGATTAATGAAGTATGTCATAAGTATTGATTTTGGTGAATATACGTGAGGGGAGAAGAACTTGAATAGGTGATACATTCGTATTTTATTACTAATCTAATGGCGCCGGGGGCGGGATTCGAACCCGCGCGGGGCGCATGCCCCACCGGCTCTCAAGGCCGGCCCCTTAGTCCGCTCGGGCACCCCGGCTCATGTTATTTTATCAAAAATTTACTTATATTAACTTTTACAGTAATTCTATGTAGACGTCCTCTGGAACTCTTACTCTCATTATCTGCCTCATAACTCTTTCATCTGCTGCTATATCTATTAACCTCTTATGTATTCTCATTTCCCATTTTTCCCATTTCTTTCTTCCTTCACCATGGGGTAACTTTAATACTGGAACAATAAGTCTCTTTGTCGGTAAGGCTACTGGTCCTCTAATCTCTATTCCAGCTTTCTTTGCAATACTTTTAATTTGTTCAACTACATAATTTAAACTCTCTATATTTGTACTCCATAGCCTGATTCTTGCTTTTGCAGGCATCTTTACTCCTCTCTGTGTTTTATTATACTATGTGTATAAGATGCTCTGTTTAAAATTATTATGAAAAATATCTTAAAAGGATGTTGATTTATTTTTAATTTACTTTGTCTTTATCTGTATCTTCATAGGCTTAACTTCTATTACCTTACCTACACCTATAGTTCTACCCATATCCCTCATCGCGAATCTTCCAAGGGGTGGGAAGGCTTCAAACTTCTCTATTACCATTGGTTTAATAGGCTTAAACTTTACTATTGCGACATCTCCCGTCTTGATGAATGGTGGGCTCTTTTCTACTACCTTACCTGTTGCTCTATCAAGTTTTGCCTCTATTTCTACTATTCTTGCTGCTATGCTTGCTGTATGAGCGTGTATTACTGGTGTGTATCCTGGTGCTATTGCTGTTGGATGCCATACCACAAATACCAGGGCTCTAAATTCTTCTGCTACCGTTGGTGGATTATCTAGATGTCCTGCTACGTCTCCTCTTCTTATCTCATCTCTTGCAATACCTCTTACGTTAAATCCTATGTTGTCTCCTGGTTCAGCTTTTTCTCTTGGTACGTGGTGCATTTCTATGCTTTTCACTTCTCCTACTTTGGCGGGCGGCATAAATACTACTTTGTCTCCTTTACGTAGTACTCCTGTTTCTACTCTTCCTACAGGTACTGTTCCAACTCCTCTGATACTATATACGTCTTGTATTGGTATTCTTAGTGGTTTATCTATTGGTTTTGGTGGTTGCTGTAATTGATCTAGAGCTTCTATTAGTGTAGGCCCTGTATACCATGGCATTTGTGGGCTTCTTTCAATTAGGTTATCTCCATACCATGCTGATACAGGTATGAATGGTATTTTCTCTACATTCTTGTAACCTATTGACTTTAGGAATCTCATTAGTTTCTTCCTTATGTCTTCATATCTCTCCTTACTATATGGTGGCTGTGTTGCATCCATCTTATTTATTGCTACTATTAATTGTGTTATACCCATGGTTACTGCTAGTAATGCATGTTCTCTCGTTTGTCCTTCGGGGCTCATTCCAGCTTCAAATTCTCCTGGCCTTGCTGATACGACTAGTATTGCTGCATCTGCTTGGCTTGCACCTGTTATCATATTCTTTACGAAGTCTCGATGTCCAGGGGCATCGATTATCGTGAAGTAGTACTTCTTTGTTTCAAATTTCATGAATGATAATGCTATTGTTAGTCCTCTTTCTCTCTCTTCCTTCAACTTATCTAGGACCCATGCATACTTAAATGACTCTTTTCCTCTCTTCTTAGCTTCCTCTTCTAACATCTTTAGCGTCTTGTCATCTATAAATCCCGTACGATATAGTAGGTGACCTACTAGCGTGCTTTTGCCGTGGTCTACGTGTCCAATTATTATTAAGTTTAAATGTGGTTTTTCTGCACTCATAGCTAACACCTTTTCCGGGAAACCACTTTGAATTTACACCTGTGTGCTATGTAATCTGACTTATAAGGTTTCCTTAAAAAGTTGATTTTACCTTGAGCTTAATGCTATTCTTTCTATCTCCTCTTTTCTTTGGACAGCATAGCTCTTGGGGTCATTGTTTGCAGCCGCTATTATCTCTTCAGCTAAACACTCCTCTATAGGTTTTGGGTTATTAAATGCTGCAAGTCTTGCGCCTTCAGTTATGAATCGTAGAGCTAAATCTACTCTCCTTTGAGGTGATACGTCGACAGCTACATGATATACTATTCCACCATACATTATTCTTGTTGTTTCTTCTCTTGGTGCTGCATTCTCTATAGCTCTAACTAGTACTTGAAGGGGATTAGTTTTTGTCTTTAAGTATATTATATCGAATGCTTTTTGAACAATATTATACGCTAGATGCTTTTTACCCATATTTCTTCCAGGTCTCATAAGCTTATTTATTAATCTTTCAACTATTGGGACTTCTGATTTACCAAACCTTCTATGTTCGTGCCTTCCTCCAGTATGTGGAAGCCATACAGGCTTTAGCGATATGTATTTCTTAAGACCAGGATCTCTTATTTCAATGTTTTCGTAATCCCATTTACCAAATAGTTTTATTCTTTCGGGAACTACCTCCTCCTGGTCAGACATGGTTATGTCCCCGTTCTTAGCTATCTTATTGGTTTTTGCTTTTTACCTTCTAATAGAGCTTTTAATGATACGCCATTTACCATTATTACCTTATATCTTACCCCTGGTAGATCTCCCATCGATCTACCTCTGCTTCCTCCTATCCCCTCTATTATTACCTCATCATGTTCGTCGATGAAGTTCAATCCTCCATCTCCGGGCACGAACGCTGTTACCACTTTTCCATTCTTAACCAACTGTACTCTTACACATTTCCTTACAGCAGAATTAGGTTGTCTTGCTTCTATTCCTACTTTTTCTAATACTATTCCTCTCGCCATGGGTGCTCCTTCTAATGGATCATATTTTTCCTTAAGTCTTAGCATTCTTATTTTGAATTCTCTTTGACTCCACCTGAATTTAAGTCTCTTTGCCCTCAGCTTTCTTGCTGCAAATAGTCCATTAGGTGCTTTCTTTCCAGTCATTTTATTTCATCACCCTAACTCTGTACATATTAAGTATTATTTTACTTTTACTCCTAAAAGACCTAGCATGTATGTGAGTTTAAAAGTTATTCTTTGAAATTAGATTATTACTATACTATCTATCTTGAAATATCTATTGAGTATTAGTTTTGCTTTTGATACATTTCTTCCTCCTTTACCTATTGCTATTCCTTTATCCTTGGGATCAACTGTTACATAAACTACCTTTCTTCCATCTCCCGTTGTGATTAATTTCACGCTCTTAACTCTTGCAGGCATTAATGCATTTTTTACTAGATCTTCAAGTTTTTCAGCATACTCTACAACTTCAATATCCTTTCCTAGAAGCCTTTTCATTCTCTTTACATTTATCCCTCCACGTCCAACTGCTAGACCTACTTCACCTGGTTTTACTAGGAATATAATCCTATTATTATCCTCATCAATTACGCAATCCATTACTGACGCTCTTGTTAAGTCTTGAAATAATGCAATATATTTCATTTCCTCTGTTGTGAGTTTTATTCCTGTAGGCATTTAGTTTTCATCACCTCTTTAGCTTTCACTTTCTTCTACACCCTTAATTAAGTCCAATATATTTGAGTCTCCTACGTCGATTATTGCTAATGCTGCTACAGTAAATGGTTTTCCGCATATTGCTCCTAATTCTACACTTGATCCTTCATAAATGTAAACTGGTATATTTGATAGCTTTGCATAGTACATTATGTCTTCCTTGATTTTTGGTGGAGCGTTTGCAGCAACTACTATTACTTTAGCTTTTCCTAGCTTTGCTAATTGTATTGTTCTTTTTGAACCTAGAATAACCTTACCTGTTCTTATGGCTATCTTTAATTGGTTTTCGAATTGGACCTTTACACTCATTCTTCTTAGCCCTCTTCCTCTTTACCTTTTCCTGTTATGTGTTGAGGTTTTGTTAGTAAGTGAGGTTTCATAAGTAATTCAACTATTCCTGTACCTATAGGAACTATTTGTCCTACTATTATGTTTTCAGCTATTCCTTTAAGTTCATCCACTTCACCTCTTGCTGCAGCATCTAATAAATGTTTTACTGTTACTTCAAATGCTGCTCTTGCAAGTACGCTCATCTTCTCACCTGTAACGCCGTGTCTTCCGATTTGTCTTACTCTTCCGGTCCACGTCATGATATCTGCAACTAACATTACATGCCTAATGTCTACATCTAAACCTTGATCTTCTAGAACATCCATTATCTCCTTTATTATTGCCATTCTTGCTGCTTCTATTCCTAATACTGCTTCGATTTCATGTATGTTATTAGTTGTTGTTCTTGTGGGATCTACTCCCTTTACCTTAAGTACTGCTTCTAGATTTGAACCATCTGTAACTAAGACGTACTCATTACCTCTCTTTTGCACTATTACCCTCTTTATATCCTTTACTCCCTTGATTTTAGCTGACATTATCTTATCTCTAGCCTTCCTTAATTTATTAATCAATGTATTGGGGTCTATTGCTTCCTCTAGAAACTGCACTAGTATACGGTACTCATTTTCAGGGTCTATGGCTACTTGGAATTTTCCGATTCTTAGCTTTTCGAGTACTTTTACTACTTGGTCTACTGTTACTCCTTTATCTTTAAGCATTACGGGGTCTAGTTCTATTATTACTGATGCTGTAAACATGTCTACATCTACTGATTTTGCAATGTTTTCTAGTTTCGTCATCTCTATTCTTCTTGCAACTTCTAATGCCTTAGATTCATCGTATCGATGTTCTTCATCTAAATATATAGTCATTATTGGAGTTGATGGTGTTTTTCTTGCATCTACTACTTCGATTAATCTTGGTAGTCCAAGTGTAACGTTTAGTTCTCTGACACCTGCATAGTGGAATGTTCTTAATGTCATTTGAGTACTAGGTTCTCCTATTGATTGTGCTGCTACAGTTCCTACAGCCTCTCCTGGATCTACTAGAGCTCTTTCATACTCCTTTATAGTTAAGTCAATGATTTTCTTAGCTTCCTCCTCTGTTAAGTCTGGTATGGAGTTTAACTTTGTTTTTAGCTCTTCTATTATACTTGCTGGTAATATTTGTGATGCTTCTTGAAGCAATTTTTCAATAAATTCTTTGTTACCTACTTTTACTTTCTCCATCCTATCACCCTTTCGATTACCCTATCTACATCAACGGCTTTTCCATGATCACTTCTCGCTGGATCTATACCGTCTTCTCCATACAAGAATTGTACTATTGCACCATGGGGTGTCCTGACCGTTCCATCGTATTCTACTCTTAGATCCTGCAGTGCATTTATGAGTCTTCTTTGCATATACCCGCTTTGTGATGTTCTTACCGCTGTGTCTACTAATCCCTCACGTCCTCCTGCAGCATGGAAGAACATTTCTACAGGACTTAGTCCTCTTCTAAAGCTACTACTTACAAAACCTCTTGCAGCTGGTCCTTTATCCCCCCATTTAAAGTGTGGTAGCGTTCTATTCTGATATCCTCTATTTATTCTTTCTCCTCTTATTGATTGTTGTCCTAACATCGCTGCCATTTGTGTTAGGTTTAGTATATTTCCTCTAGCACCCGTTAATGCCATTATGAATACATGGTTTAACGGACTTAGGTGTTGTGCTGCTACTTCTCCTGCTCTATCTCTAGCTTCGGCGAGCGCTTCCATAATCTTTAACTCTAATGTGTCTTCTAATGTTCTACCCGGAATAGGCTCTAACCTTCCCATTACGTAGTCTTCTATAAGTTTCCTTACTCTTTCCTCAGCCTCTATAGCTATTTGAATTATCTTCTCTTCAGCTTCCTTTGGAATTTCTACATCGTCTAATGTCATTGTGAAGCCATATTTCTCTGCATACTTTAAGAACATTTTAAATACTCTATCTAGAAATGTCCTTGCATAGAGTCTTCCATATTCTTTAACTAATCTATGAAGTATACTTCCTGGTTGCTGCGCTCCTATAGCTTTCTTATCAAATACTCCTTCCAATAAGATGCCTTTCTTTATAACTACATAAGAATCGTAAAGGCATTCTTCATCTTCGCATCTTAGTGGACCTACACCTACGTTTGCCCTTCCTTTAAAGTTAAAGTCCTTAGGTAGGAATAAGCTAACCAATTGTTTACCTGTCCAATATACTTTCGGTGAAAATATAGCTGGTTCAGGTATTTCTCCTTCATATTCAGCCGCCGCCAATATATCATAGACTTCTTCCTTCGTTAATAAAGTCATTTTTGATGACAATAGATATGCTCCGCTTATATAATCCTGTAGTCCTCCTATTATTGGTCCACCATATCTTGGTGATAGTATTTGGGTTTCAACAAGGAGGAGCGTTCTTGCTTCTGCTCTTGCTTCTTCGCTTTGCGGCACATGTAGGTTCATTTCATCTCCGTCGAAGTCGGCGTTGTAGGGTGGACAGACTAACAAGTTTAGCCTGAATGTCTTTCCTGGAAGTACCTTTACTATGTGAGCCATTATCGACATTCTATGTAGTGATGGCTGCCTATTGAATAGTACTATGTCCCCATCCTTTAAGTGTCTTTCAACTATATATCCTGGTTCTAGTGTCTCTGCTAGTGCCTTTAAGTCTTTAATGAATCTTAGATCTATTCTCCTACCATCTGGTCTTATTACATAATTTGCTCCGGGCCATTTATGTGGTCCATTTAATACATATTTTCGTAGCTCTTCTATATTCCATGGTGTTACTCTTTCTGGTACTGTAAGTATTTTTGCTATTTCTATTGGTACTCCTACTTCATTAATGCTAAGATTTGGATCAGGGCTTATGACAGTTCTTGCCGAGAAATCTACTCTCTTACCTGATAAATGACCTCTAAATCTTCCTTCCTTGCCTCTTAACCTTTGCGCTAATGTTCTTAAAGGTCTTCCTGATCTATGTTTTGCTGGTGGTACTCCTGGTACTTCATTATCGAAATATGTTGTTACATGATATTGTAGCAATTCCCATAAATCTTCAATTATTAATTGTGGAGCCCCTGCTTCTATGCTTTCTCTCAATCTCTCATTTATTCTTACTATATCAACGAGCTTATGTGTTAAATCGTCTTCTGCTCTAACACCTGTTTCCAAGAGTATTGAAGGTCTTATACTTACTGGTGGTACCGGAAGTACAGTTAATACCATCCATTCAGGTCTTGCATAATGAGGATCTAAACCTAGAAGCCTTAAATCATCATTTGGTATTCTTTCAAGTCTTGCTCTAACCTCTATTGGCGTGAGCTTTATTACACCCTCTTTTCGTTCTTCGTAAAATGTTGTTGGTTTTTCAAGCCTTATTTTATATTGTTTAGCGCCGCAGTGAGGACATTCAGTTGTTTTAATAGCTTTCCTCTTTATTTGCTCTTGTAGTTTACGTACTAGTAATGGCCACCGTTTTTCAAGCCTTGATAGTACTTGCAAGTATCGTTCTATCTCATTTTGTGGTATTAAGATTCTACCGCATTTCCAACATGTAGCTCTTAGAAGATCATATATATGCTTTACAAAACCTACATGAATTACTGGTCTTGCCAACTCTATTCTACCGAAGTGTCCTGGACAAGTGGACATGGGATTTCCACAAACAGGGCATCTCTGTCCAGGCTCTATCACCCCAAGCTTAGGGTCCATGACACCTCCTTCTATGGGTAGACCGTCTTCGTCATAAGTATCAGGTGTGATTATTGCTGTAACTGCTAGCTGTCTTATATCATCTGGTGAGAGTATTCCGAATTTTATTGCCTTAATTATCTTCTCTTCCATATAATTTCACCTCTTCCATTTGTTTTCTAATACTAATCTTGGCGCTATACACATACTCATTAACTCCTGCAGTAAAAGCTTAAATGCATATGATATCGTAACTGGATACAACTTACCTTTATCTCCATGTATTGGACAAACGTATCTACCCTTATTCCTATCGTACCATCCTATGAAGCCGCATAGCTCACATACGTATATAGTTGTTTTATCTGATTGTTCGAGTAGTCTGTCTCTAATTAACATTGTTGCACCGTGTCCTACGAGACAGTCTCTCTCCATTTCTCCGAATCTTAATCCTCCTTCTCTTGCTCTTCCTTCTGTCGGCTGTCTTGTTAGTATTTGTACTGGTCCACGTGCTCTTGCATGTATTTTATCTGCTACCATATGATGTAATCTCTGGTAGTACACTATTCCTATGAATATAGGTGATTTAAGTAGTTCTCCTGTTCTTCCGTCATACATGGGCTCGGTTCCATCTATTGGATAGCCTAGCTTAAATAACTCAAACTTAATTTTATCTAGAGGTTCTTTAGCAAATGGGGTTGCATCGATGAATTTACCCTTTAGAGCCGCTACTTTACCTGCTATTGACTCCATTAATTGTCCTAAGGTCATTCTTGAAGGTAATGCATGTGGATTTATTATTAGGTCTGGAACTATTCCTTCTTCAGTAAATGGTAGATCTTCTTGAGGTATCAGGAGTCCTACTACTCCTTTTTGGCCGTGTCTCGAGGCAAATTTATCTCCTATTTCTGGTATTCTAAGATCTCTTACTCTTACTTTAACGAGCCTGTTCCCCTCAATGGTCTCAGTTATGAGGACCATGTCGACTATACCTTTCTCTCCATGTCTTACAGCTATTGATGCATCGCGTCTAGCTGCAGTTGCTAAACCAAATTCTTTATACTCCTCTAGGAATCTTGGTGGACTTGTCTTTCCTACTAATACTTCACCTCCCTTGACCTCCATTTCGGGATCCACAATTCCATCTTCGCTTAGCTTTAGGTAGGCATCTCTTCCCTTGTAACCCCTTACTCCTGGACTTGGTACTTCTATTCTATCTTCCTGACCACCAGCATATTTTCTTTCCTCTGTAGTGTATAGTCTAAAGAATGTTGAACGGGCAAGTCCTCGGTCAACTGCTGACTTGTTTAATATGACAGCGTCTTCTATGTTATAGCCTGTAAATGACATTACAGCTACAATCATGTTTTGTCCGGCGGGTCTATCATTATATCCAATTATGTCGAGCACCCTTGTCTGCACTAGTGGTCTTTGTGGATAATGTAATAAGTGGCCTCTTGAGTCTGTTCTTAGTTGGAAGTTTGCTGCACTTAATCCTAATGCTTGTTTAGCCATTGCTGCTTGATACGTATTTCTTGGTGATTGGTTGTGTTCGGGATATGGTATTGTTGATGCAGTTATTCCTAGTATTGCTGGTGTCCAGATCTCCATGTGTGTATGTTCCTTAGTTATGTCCTCCGGATTTAATGCTATTAATGCATTTTCCTCTTCTTCTGCATCTAAATATTCTACAATACCATTCCTAACAAGGTCTTCAAAAGACCATTCTCCATTCTTTAATTTCTCTATATGTTCAGGCTTTAGTTTTAGTTCTCCATTCTCTACGACAAAGAGTGGTCTTCTTATTCTTCCCTCATCACAGTTTATGTATACTTCATCAATGTACTTACTCATGTAGTGTGCTACATTAACTTCACTGCTTATCTTTCCTTGCCTTCTTAGCCTTCTTATTGCTTGTGCTAGTTCTTCTCCGTTGGGATGGTAACCTATTAATCTACCGTTTAAGAATACCTTTGATCCTTTATATACGAACTCTGGTATTTCGCCTCTACTTGCTGATTCAAGTACCTTATCTAATGGTACTACACCTAACTTGTATAGTATTTCTTCAATGCTTTTTGAATCAATTCCTACCGAGATGTATGCCATTAATGCTAGGTTTTTAACTAATCCACAATTTGGTCCTTCAGGTGTTTCGAATGGACACATTCTACCCCATTGAGTTGAGTGTAGATCTCTAGCTTCAAAGTGTGGTTGTGTTCTACTTAATGGTGATACTACTCTTCTTAAGTGACTTAGCATCGACATCCAGTTCGTTCTATCAAGTAATTGACTTACTCCTGTTCTTCCACCAACCCAATTTCCTGTTGCTAGTGCATGTAGTATTCTCTCGGTTATTACATCTGGTCTCACTAGAGTTGCTATGTGCACTTTTTTGCTTCTCGTATAAGCTCTTTCAACTTGATATTTTAGGTCTCTGATGAATACTCTAAATGCTACTCTAAATAGTATGGCTAGTAGCTCGCCTGCTAATTTTAATCTCTTGTTAGCATAGTGGTCCTTATCGTCAACGGTTCTTCGTCCTAAAACAAATTCAAGAAGCTTACACGCCATTTGTCCTAAGAAATATGCTTTATACTTTCTTGCCTCAGGTGATGTTCCAACATGTGGTAAGAAGTATTTATCTATTATTTGCTCTGCTCTCTTAATTCTACTTTCACGTATTTGTCCTACAGCAACTCTACTACCTATAAAGTCTAGAGCGTCTTCAATGGTCCTTACGTTAGCTGCTTGACTTAATGAAGGTAATAGTTCCTTCTGTATTTCTGGGTCAAATGAAACAGCATATACTATATCTCTATCTTTTTCAAGTCCTAAGGCTCGCATCATTACAGCAAAAGGTATTTTGCCTGGAACTGCAGGGAATGTAACGTGTAATGTACCATCCTTATGTCTTTCGAGGATTACTGGTGTTCTATAGCCAGCTGTAGCTGAAACTACTTTTGCTTGATGTGTTACTGCTGAACTACCTCTACCTACATCAACGAGCACTCTATTGGGTGCAAGATCCTCCTGAGCTACAATGACTCTTTCCGATCCATTTACTATGAAGTATCCTCCCGGATCTCTGGGATCCTCACCTATTTTTACTAACTCTTCCTTACTCATTTTATGAGTTGGGTCCTTGACCGACCTTAACATTATTGGCATTTCTCCTATAACAACCTCTATAGGTTCTCTTTCAATACCATTTTCTACGGTGATAAGCGTAAGATATATGGGAGCTGCATAGGTTAGGTTCCTGATTCTACACTCCATAGGAGTTACGGGATGAGTGCTTCCATCTGCCTCTTTAACCATAGGCTCTCCAATTCTTATTTTTCCTAATTTTATGTAAAAGCCTGGAATGTTTACTGGTACTATCTTCTGCTCATTAATTATCTCTTGAAGTTTTTTCTCAATGAAATCATTATATGAGTCTAGGTGTTGTCTTACTAATCCCTTCTCTCTAAAGAAGGCTTGCATTACTATCCATCTATCTTCATATGTGGGCCATACTTTTGATTCCATTATTTTCACCCTGCTATTACATATCTATATGCTATGCTTTCTCTAGCTGTAGGGCTTTTACGTACTATTCTAACTATATCACCGGGCTTAGCACCTATAGTTTTTGCTACTGGATCCGATGCTCTAAGCCAGGGTAGGTATTGGGGTTTAGCACTTAACTCTTTTAATACTTTAAGTGCTTCACTTATATCTAATACCTCATGTTTTGGTACAAGTTCATGTTGTAATATGTCAAACTTTTTAACCATGCTATCAACCACTAATTGTAGTACTCTCCTATATAGTTTACTATTACCTTCATTTCTCTACGTACTTTCAACCTGTCATATAGCTCCTATAAATTTTTATAGACCCTAGGAGAAGGGGTAAGCTTAAGAAGATTTTTTAATACTCTACGCCACCACTATCAGAATGGTGGGCCCGTAGCTCAGCCTGGTAGAGAGGGATTTCCCCTATAACGGCGGGCTTTTAACCCGTAGGTCCCGGGTTCAAATCCCGGCGGGCCCGCCAATAAACTTCCAACTACGTCTTCTGTTATCTTCAATAACGACTTACTATCCATGTGGATGCTAATGTGAATGTATATGGTGATTTAAAACTTAGGCTTCAACCTATGCTTTCCAGCCATGTTTCATCCATTTATCTAGACTTATCATATGTTTTGTTTTTTGACGTTTTATCCTCTTGGCGTATTTCTTTGACAGTTTATCAGCCATGAATAATGGTTCAGGTAGCGTATGACTTATCAATAATTTAGAGACTATTTTTGAAGCTGTAGATAGTGTTATTTTATGACCTACACTTACGTATATGTAGGAATTCTTAACCTTAATTCTTTGAGCTACTTTTTCACCGTCTATTACCAGATACTCTCTTTCATTTTCTTTTACTAATGCACCTACTAGTCTATGTCGTGCCACTCCTATTGAGGGTTTATCCAATACGACACCCACGTGTGATGCTATTCCAAATTTTCTAGGATGGGCAATACCGTGACCATTTACTATAATTACGTCAGGTTCCTTGAATTTGTTAAATAAGCGTTTTAGCGCCTTTATGAATACGGGAGCTTCTCTAAAAGCTAAAAGTCCGGGTACATATGGTACTTTAACTTCATCAACTATAATCGTGTAACCAATGATGTTAAAATCTGGATACTTCTGTAAGATAGCACAACAACAAGCCATATTATCTATGTAGGCAGCATCAACAGCAGCTATAGTATAAATATTTTCTGAGCTTACGTAGTCCTTTACTAGCACTTTCTTAGCTAAAGCTTTCTGCAAGTTTATTGCTTTTTGAGCACTAAAGTCCTTCATTACATTATATCCTTATAAATTCCTCTTTAATGCCTTCAGATGTTATTATTAATATATCTATTCCATCACCTGAAAGGGCATCTCTTGAAACAGCGGCTTTAATGGATTTTATTACTAGGTTCTTGGCCTCATCGATGTTCATTTCGGGTTTATATTCTGATTCTATTATTCCGATAGCTATAGGAGCGCCTGTACCAACACTAGCATAATCATCTTCAATTAATGAGCCTAAAGGATCCATTACAAATAGGTGTGGACCTGTGTTATCAACTCCTCCAAATAGGGTTTCTGAAATTAGCGGCATTAATTTATATGAATATAGGACATTAGCTAATAGTTTCGCTGCAGCACGTACAGACATCGGCCTGCCAGTTACGGTTTCATAATATTTTACTTCCGCTAACATGATCCTGCTGATAGCTTGAATATCTGCTACAAGGCCTGCACAAGCTATGCCAAACCTATCTCCTATGGCAAATACTTTCTTACCTACTTTGCTTAAAATATAGCCACCATAACTAAATCTTTTCTCTGCCCCTAGAACTACGCCATCCTTTACTTTAACTCCTGCAGCCGTCGCTCCTGTTCCATAATGATACATACTCTCCCCCTATCTCATTTCATTCAAGGGATAATAAGTTTACTAGATTACTTAAAATTAATACTTTCGGCTAAGTGAGGGTTTGGGGTTAAGAAAACCTCACTTTCTCATCTATTATTACCTCTACGAACCACCATGATGAAAAATGAAGTGCCCAGCATGTCTCTCCAATGAAATAGTGTGGGATATAAGAGCAGGAGTCGTTGTCTGCGCCAATTGCGGATTGGTAATAGAAAACATATACTATGGATATGATATTCCACTAAGTACAATACATCATCAGACTATGGAATTAAAACATTATAGTAGTCGTGTAGGTGAATTAAGACTTAAAGTAGATCAAGTAAAGGTGCAAAAAGTGCTAGAGCTGATAGATACTATAAAGAAAAAACCGTATCTCAAACTTGATACACAAGCTGTTGAGGAGTTTCTTATAGGAAAAAGACCTCCTATTAAGTTGTTGAAGAGAAGAAAGGTTGATCTCAAGCCTCTTAGCGAGAGAAAGTATATAGATTTCATTATAGATAGGATCATAGACAAAGACCCCATTCTTGCTTCAAGAACTGAAAGAGCAAAAGTCGCATTAGCGTTAATTATTAAAGATCTCATCATTCATGGAAGTGTTAGGAGATCTTATATCTCCAAGGTAACAGGGTTAAGTAAAACTCATATCCATAGATTAATCAACTTAGTTAAAAGTAGAAGAATAATAGAGCATATTAAGAAATCCGATGAAGTAATAGATGTTGTCAGTAAGATAAGCCAATGCCTTTAACTACTACTTTGAATGGCTTATTTAAATCTCCTTCATAATTTATCTCTGCACCACTTATCTTTGAAACTACATGAATATTCGTATATGTATGAAGAGTCAATTTTGCGCCTGTAATTCTCGATGTACCTCGTGCTAATGCTAAATAAGGTATGATGTTATCTGACATATGTCTATCTAGAGCGGTATTTGATGATAAATCCTCTATTAACTTCATTGCAGCCTCCTTTCCTACAATTTCGGCTCTCTTACCTTTAGCTCCAAGAGAATCTCCGCCCATTATGCTATGCTCACCTTTAGCCCATACAACAATTCCACTACCAGGACCTAGATGGGGATCCTTAGACGGCTCATAGCATTCAATATCTATTGTTGGCTCGATTTTAAGACGTTCTCTTATGAACTCGCTTGCTGCTCTTGCTTGTCTCTTAGCCACATGGCAAGGTAATTTAACTGCATGCGATATACCTCTTACCTCGATTATTTTCCCAAAATTTGTTAAATTTATGGCATTCAATACCTTTACAGGAGTTATAGCTACCCTTACCCTTCCTCCACCTCTAGGATAATGTCCTCTCCTAATTACCTTTATTTCTAGGACTTTAACACCTAGACGTGATAATAATGGTATCATAACGTGTTTAATGTAGTCTATGGGAGGACTCCAAGGAACATCAGTTCCTCCAATTATTTCCACAGTTGAAGGTCTATCAGCAAAAGATAATACTGGTAATAGTGCTTGAAGGACTAATGATATACTTCCTGCAGTACCTATATTGAAAACATAGTTTCCTCCCTTTAAGTCCCTAGGCTTAAACACTAATGTCCTCGATCCTTTAAAAGCTCCATCAATTTCGGCATCGGATATTTCAGCAAGTGCTCTAACTACTGTTAAGTGTTGAGGCTGTAATCCAGGGTTACTCCTTTTTGCTCTTATATTAATTATCTTAACTGGTTTCTGAAGAGCTGTTGCTAGTGCTAGAGTTGTTCTAAGTATTTGACCTCCGCCCTCACCAAAACTACCATCAATAACCATCATCTCTTTACACCTTAATCTCCTTTTAATAATAATCTAAGCCTCCCTACACCATTTATATACTCTATGTATTTAGCTACAGATGGAGTTAATAACTCCTTCCAATTACCTCCCTCAATCATTAAGCGCCTAATATAGGTACTCCTATATAGGTCTCTATTATATGATGGAGGAAACATAACCTCATATCCCGCATCACTAAATAGTTGAGCAACTAAAGGATTTCTAGTGATAGCTACATGGAATTTAGGTGTTAAAGCTTCAAGATACCTAACCCACACTTTATTCATAAAAATGTCGGGTACAGGGATCAAGTATACTCGTGAATAATCTATCCCTAAATCACTTAACATTAATTTCAACATAACAATTCTCTCGCCAGCCGTGAATGGGTTTTGAAGCGTATGACTTTCTTGAGCTGTACCTATAGCTATAATTAGTTCGTCAACCCTATTAAGGGCCCACTTAATAACCTCACCATGACCTTTATGTGGAGGCTGAAATCTACCTGGGAAGATACCTCTCCGCGTATCTAATGTTATTAATGCTTTATTCTTAGACATATTTTATCACCTATATTTAATTTGAAGAACTCTCGCGCATTACCCATATTAACTCCAAGTTCAAGTAAACCAAAACTATCGATATAAAGACAAGGGGAATGCTTACTAACTTCGCTAAAAGTTCTCACGAACTTAACACTCACCTCTTTACCATGAACGTTTAATTGAACGAGATCCCCAAATTTAACTCTATTTAATAAAACTTCACCGCGTACGTTTAATACTAAGTTGCCAAACTTATCGATATGAATTACCTCGGCGACGATATGATCACTATATTTGTCGATAATGTTTAAGCTCAAATCCTCTACATCACCTATATTTAAGCGTTCGCCGAAAGTATCAATATTTATACCAAGTGATAAGTAGGCTGCACATGGAGCAAATATATCTCTGCCATGAAAAGTATAGGATACAGGGTTTAAGAAGAAAGTTTTATTGGACAAATTAATTATCTTCACTATTCCATCATCTTTAGCTGCAGGTAATAGGACACCATTATCTGGACCAATAAAATAATAATTAGTTGTTTCTATAGCAATAGCCTTTCGTTTACCCCCTACACCAGGATCTACGACAACTACATGAATAGTACCCTTCGAGAAATACTTATATGAAGCGAGAAGTATTAGTGCAGCTTGTCTTATACTATATGATTCAATGTTATGTGTTAAATCAACTATTTTAGCTTGCGGATTTATGTTATAGATTACACCTTTCATGATACCTACAAATGGATCATTTAATCCGAAGTCAGTTAATAATGTAATCACACCACAGGGCTTTAGCATCATTTACCCCTACTACTTAAGTTAAGAGTGAACTATATGTTTAAACTTTATAGCAATCATTTAGAAATAATTCATTCCTGATGAAATAGTTGGTAGAGTAATCGTTTGTAATAGCTATGGTGTAGTTGATATGGATAAGGAATTATGGTATCAATGCAGAAGATTATATTTAAAGAGATGCTCTAACCTTAAGTATAGCATCGGTCCTAGTCATATAAAATTAGCTGAAAAGTATGGTTACTTACCATACATGATTGCTAGATATGAAGAAATATTTAATGATGAATTAACACAATTTCTTGAAGGTAATGAAAGGAAGATACCAGCTTCCATTAGGTGCAACAACCTAAAGATTCCTTGCACCATGTTAATAAGAAAATTAAGAGAGAAGGGAGTAATTTTATCACCAATACCATGGGCTCCGCATGGTTTTTGGATACATAGATCACCTATCAACATAGGCTCAACACATGAATATCTTAGAGGCTACTATCAGATTCAAGGAGCAGCCTCAATGCTTCCAGCATATATTTTAAACCCAAGAGAAAGCGAAATAGTGTTAGATGCAGCTGCTGCACCAGGCGTAAAAACCACACAAATGGCTCAATTAATGAATAACCAAGGAGTAATAATCGCCATAGACATCTCAAGAGAAAGAATGAAAGCTCTTAGATCCAACATTGCTAGACTTGGTGTTCACAATGTCATAGCCATTAGAATCGACTTAAGAAAATTTAATACAAACATCAAATTCAATAAGGTACTACTAGATGCACCGTGTACCGGCGAGGGATTGATACCAATTAAACCTGAAAGGAAGAGAAGCAGAACAATGAATGATTTAAGGAAGCTAGGATTATTACAAGTTGAAATGCTACTTAAAGCTCTAGACCTAGCACAAGAAGGAGGAACAATAGTATACTCTACATGTAGCATAGCTCCCGAAGAAAACGAACTGGTAATCGACACAGTCCTTGAAATATATAAACATGCCTCAATAACCAAAATACAATCACCAATAGGATCGAGAGGACTAACAAAGTATTTTAACTTAGAATTCACCCACGACTTACAATATGCCATTAGATTATACCCATATAAGCATGGAACTGAAGGCTTCTTCATAGCAAAGATCATAAAGGAAAGGGAAAGATAGAATGAGAAAATTAAAGTTCCTAATATTAGATAAAAGCGAACACTTAATCACCATTATTGCTAAAATAGTCGATGCGAATATTCTTAAGGAGCTAATTAATAGAGGCTTCAAAAGAATGATAGCTCTAAGCGGACCTTATTCCGAGCTATATGTAGTCAATGAAGAACAATTCATGTTCATATTAAACATATTAAACAATACAAATAGGCATCCATATTGTGCGGGAATATATGTAGCAAAAATAGACAAAAAAGTTAATGGGAAAGAGCCTATAGAGGAGAAAGATATTAGGATATCACTTACATTTGCAGAACTAGTGTTTACTAAGTTTAATTTAAGGAAATCAATTGTTGTCATTAATGATTGGGGAGAAAAATTAGCACTATATGGTAGAGACATAATGGCGGGTTCTATAATAGACATGTATCCACCTATATTGAAGGGAAAATTGGTAATAATAGCTAACAGGATAAACGAATTCATAGGTTTTGGAACCCCACTATATAACTATAATGAAATCATTAAATTAAGAAATAAACAACCTACGCAAATAGTTATAAGAAATGAAGTAGACCTCGGATGGTATCTAAGAAAGGGAGGATAAACATAACATTACTGTAATTAAAGCTTATTACTACCACTAATCTTAAACCTAGACGGTGAATAATAAAATGCCTTTAAGTAAGGGTGATTTCATATTAGTTGAGTATACAGCAAAGGTAAAGGAAACAGGACAAGTAATTGAAACTACAAGCGAAGAAGAAGCAAAGAAAGCAAAAATATACGAAGAAGGAAGAAAATATGGTCCATTACTAATAATATTAGGTGAAGGCAGAGTTATCCAAGGATTCGAGGAGCAATTACTATCATCCGATGTAGGTGAAGAAAAAGAAGTAGAAATACCTCCTGAGAAAGCCTATGGAGTTAGAGATCCAAATAAAGTTAGAATAGTACCCTTAAGAGAATTAAGGAAACACGTTGATGTAAGCTCTATAGTACCAGGAGCTATAGTAAACATAAATGGAGTTCCTGCCGTTATAAGAAGCGTTACGGGAGGAAGAGTCGTAGTAGACTTTAATCACCCCTTAGCAGGAAAAACACTAATATACAAGTTCAAGATAGTCAAGAAAATAGAAGATGAAAAAGAGAAAATAAAGTACCTGCTTCATAGACAATTAAGAGGAATAGAACCCGATAAGTTTAAGGTGGAGAGAAAAGATGATAGTATAGTAATTGAAATGCCAAGTGAAGCTATATTCGTTGAAAACATACAGTACATAAAGTCTATTGTAGCAAGTGAGATATTCAAGTACGTAGACCCTAACCTAAAGGCTGTCAAGTACGTTGAAAGCTTTGAAAAATCTAAAGAAAAATAAATTCATTAATCTATAACACCAGTAATTCTAGCTAATCTTTCTGCTGCCTCCCATGTTAAGCCTTTTTCACCTAATATGGTATAGCGCTCGGGCCTAATCTTATGGGCAATAGTGAGAGCCTTGATTATATACTCGTCATCAATACCTAGTTCTTTTGCAGTAGTAGGAGCACCTATTCTCTTTAATACCTTCTTGATTTTCCTCCAGTTGATTCCATGTAAATATGCCATCATTATTGTCCCTACACCTACTTGCTCTCCATGAAGAGCAGGATTGGGGGCAATCAGGTCTAAAGCATGGCTAAATAAGTGTTCAGAGCCACTAGCCGGCCTAGTGGAGCCAGCTATACAGATAGCTACACCACTACTAATTAATGCCTCAACAAGAACCCTTACACCCTCCTGACTACATCTACCAATTTCACCTGCATAACTAACGACATGCTTAGCAGATAACAATGCAAGTGAAGCGGCATAAGCACCATAGTACTCATTTCTAAGCTTATGTGCTAGCTGCCAATCTCGTACAGCAGTAAATTTAGCAATAATATCACCAGCACCAGCAGCAATTAACCTCTTAGGAGCCTTAGATATAATCTCAATATCCGCAACAATAATACTAGGCTCAATAGCCTTAACTGATATAGGATGAGCTAAACCTTTTATAGATGCGAAAGGTGACGCAATGCCATCGTGTGAAGCAGCTGTAGGCATACTAATAAAGAATTGAGAAGTTCTACTAGCAACGACCTTAGCAACATCAATACACTTACCTCCACCAAGACCAATAACTACCCGAGACTTCACTTCACGAGCTTCACTTAAAGCTCTTTCAACATTATCCTGATCAGCCCTTTTAGCTATGAATATATGAGTATCAAAACCTTCATCAATAAGGATACTAGATACCTCCTTACCTACAATGTTAACTACATGAGGACCTGTTACAATAAATACTGTAATGTTTTTTTCAGGTATTAGTTCCTTAATATACTTACCTATATTTTTTCTAACATTAACACCTACAACTATTTTCTTAGGTAAGTTCATTACGTGCTCATTATGATAACCGCCGTCCATGAGAGGTGATCCTCCACTACCACATTGAACTATAAACTACGTAATCTTTATTAACTTATATACTTCTCTTTGCTTTAGACACTAAGGGGCGAAGAAATTGTACCAGCCACCTAGCCACATCGACATACGAAAATTGCTAAAAGGTACAACAACTGTTGGACTTGTAACCAAAGATGCGGTTATATTAGCTGCAGATAAAAGAGCTACAGCAGGATACTATATAGCACATAAAAGAGTAAGGAAGATACTAAGAGTTGACGACCGCATAGCAATAACTACAGCTGGACTAGTAGCAGACGCACAAATGCTTGTAAGCCGTATTCAAAATGAAATAAAATACTATAAGCTAACACTAGGAAGACCAATAAGCGTAAAAACAGTTGCATCAATACTATCACTAATACTACATAGTTCAAGGTACTCCCCCTACATAGTCCAACTATTAGTAGGAGGATATGATACAGCACCAAGACTATACATGTTAGAATTCTTTGGAGCTA
>CAYXRT010000007.1:65116-74133 GCA_964467535.1 uncultured Desulfurococcales archaeon | reverse complement strand
CCTTTTTTGAATATTATTAGTCTTGATTCTTTTCCTAGTCGTTTTAGTGCTATGTGCATTATTATTGATTGTTCTATGTAGCATCTATAGTCTTGGAGTGAGTGTATGAATAGTGTTGGTGTTTTTACGTTTTCTATGTATGTTATGGGGCTTTGTTTTAGGTAGCTATCTGTGTTTTTCCATGGTGTTCCTCCTATTTGGTCTTCGTCAAACCAGTATCCTATGTCGCTTGTACCGTAGTCTGATATCCAATCGCATATTCCGTTTTCTGATACTGCTGCTTTAAACATATCTGTATGTGTTATGATCCAGTTGACCATGAATCCTCCATAGCTTCTACCTATAACACCCATCCTATTGGGGTCTGCATCAGGCACTCTTTTTAGGAAATTGTTAACGAATTCTATTATGTCTTTGTAGTCTCTTTCACCATAGTGTTTTCTAATATCTGCAAATTCTTCACTATAGCCGTCACTTCCGCGTGGGTTGCAGTATATTACGTAGTAGCCTTTAGCTGCGAATAGTTGGTGTAGGAAGTTGGGTGCTGCTCCATAGCTTGCCTTAGGGCCTCCATGTATGAATAGTATTACTGGTTTCTTAGCTTCACAGCTCTTAACTGGGGGTATATACCATCCATCGATTACAGCTCCATCACTAGCCCTAAATGTAAAGCCTATTGGTTTAGATAAGATGGTTTCATTTGTAAACCACTTATTGAAGCTTGTAAGTTTTCTTTTCTCATGGTTTTTGAGGTTTAGGATCCATATTTCGGGTAGTTCTGTATAGCTTAGTTTTAGGTATGCTATTTTTCTAGCGTTTTTATCTATTGTAAAGCTGTAGATAGTTGCATCTTCATCTATTACGGGTTCTATTTTAGCATGGTCTGGGTGTATGCGGTATAGTTTTATTCTTCCTCTATCGTTTAGTGGGAAGTATATAAATCCATCAGATGCCCATATTGGTTTAGCTGGACTTCTATATGGTCCTAGTACGTCAGTTGAGATAGCTGTTGAGATATTTTTATCTAGGTTACGAGTTAGGTTTTCAAGATCGCCGCCCGTACTTGGTATTATCCATATATGGTCGTGTGTTGCTAATCCTCTCCTTAAATCATTGCCTTTAAGTAATATGTATTTGTCATCAGGGCCCCAAGTTATATGGTTAAAGCTGTATTTGGTTGGAGGTATTATGGTAGTGTCTTCACCTGTTTCTAAGTTAATGATGTGTACTTCGGTCACCAAGGGTTTTTTATAATCAGGTACATATATGTATGCTAGTTTATCGCCTTTATTTGATGGAGCCCAAGTTATTATACTACCCATACACTTTGTTAACTGCCTATAGAGACCTGACTTAGAATCGAGTATGAATATTTGTGGTCTATATTCATCAATAAATCCTTCACCATCACTCCATATAGGTATATCCCTTATATCAACATAATCTTCATCAACATCAATATCCCTTATAACTACATTAGATATGAAGGCTATTTCAGTTTCATTTATCCATTTAGGCTGTGATATACCCTCCTTTCTAGCTATGAGTTTTCTAGGTTCTCCCTTCAACATGTATATGTATAGGGCATTACCTTTTTCATCTTCTTTAAATCCTCTTCTTGATGTAAATAGTATGCTTTGTGAATTAGGATTCCATCTAGGAGATTTATCTCCTTCACCACTTAACAGTGAAATTGTTTCTCCTGTTTCTGAATCAATAATCCATATTTCATAGATGTACTTATTTTCGTCCATATTTGGCCTAATTAATGTAAATGCTATGTATTTACCATTAGGAGATATTTGGGGGTCAGAGAGATGACATATTCTTGTAAAGTCGTCTGGTTCTAAGGGTCTTTTAACCATAATTATACACCATCAAGTAATGTTAATCTACTAGGTAAAAAGTGGTTAAGTATATAGGCTTTAATTACCCAAGCATGATCTTATAACATTTTGATTTATAAGTAACTGGTTTAGATATTGGGGTGTTTATTTAAAGTAAGGTTATTAAAGCAACTCCTGTTACAACTAATATAGCTCCTATAATTATCTTGATGTTAAAGTCCTCAATACTCCTATTAAATATATATGAAAGTATTATACCAAAGAGAGGGCTGATGTTCGTAATTGGGGTTACTGAACTTGCATCACCTATACTTAATGATATATATCTAAGTAGTTGAGCTATGTTAACAGTTAATGCAGCTAGTGTTAGGTATTTTAGGATTTTGTAATCGGTGTTAAATAATTCACTTCTAAACTTGCTATGTATGAGTAATACTAGGTAGGGTGGTAGTGCTGCTGTATAGGATATTGCTGTAGCTAGTATTGGTGTATTTAGTGATGTTATGCCGACTTTTACTAGAATTGTTGTTATTGAAAATATAATGCTGGCTGCAAATGCGTAGATGAGTCCTCTATATGATTTAACTATCCTAGCACCCCTCATAGTTATTAACGTTAAGCCAATTACTATTGATATAGTACCTAGAATATCATATGTTGTTGGCCTTTCACCTAGAATTAATATACTTAATAGGACAACATATAATGCACTTGAAGCTATAATAGGTCCTGAAATGTTAGAGCCTACAAGGTGTATACCCTTATATAGCAAACTTCTACCAATGCTAAAGTGGAGCATTCCAGCTAGTGATAAAACTGTAATAGCACTTAATGTTATTGTAGCTTTATAGAGTTCTTGTACAATTATTGAGAATAATAGAAACATTGGTATTCCTGTCACCATGCTAATAAGTACTCCTGTATAGACATGTCCTGAAATAAGACCTCTCCTAGAAGTAACTAGGTTTAAACCAAAGAATAGAGCTGCTAGTAATGCTATGATTTCGGCTAGCATTGTTACTCTCAATGTAACTTAAGTTAATTCTGCTAGATTATAAATATTGATATTAATATATGGTCATTGATTACCCATATTGTTTTCAAGCACTCCATCAATTATATCTGACTGCTTGGGACAGGAATTAGTATATACCTTACATAGACTAGTAATAATTCTGCTTTGATTGAGGGGAAATGCCTATAGCTTACAAAATTAAAATCTGTGTCCCTTTATATGTCTAGTGAGCTAATAGGGGGATATAGTGTCGATTATACTTCCAAAGATAATTGCCGAAAGAATTAAGAGAGAAGCTGAAAGGCGGGGGGTTAGTATAGAAGAGTATGTGGTAGAACTTCTTTCTCGAGATCTTAATCCTGAAGATAGGGCTAGAGAGTATGTGAAAGTTTCCTTAGAGTTATTAGCACAGGCTAAAGAGGAATTGACTAGGGATAATATTAGGCAAGCTGCTGAAAAGACGTGGGGTGCAGTAGCGTTAGCAATTAAGGCCTATGCGTATTGGAGGGATAAGAGGAGATTAAAGAATCATCGTGATCTTTGGGAGTATAAGGATAAGGTTGTAAGTGAATTAGGAGAATGGGTAGGAAAGGTGTTTAGAGAAGCTGGTGGGCTTCATGTATGTTTCTATGAAGGTTGGTGTACAAGAAGGGATGTTGAAGCAGTTATTCCAGAAGCTGAGAAGCTTGTAAAGAAGATTGCTGAAAGCTTCAGTTAAACAATCAAATTATGAAATATAATGGCAAGAACTTTAGTATCAAGGAATATCACTTTACTCTACCCCTAATCTTATCTAGAGCTCGCATAACATCCTCTAGTCCTAGTTCCCTAAGTCTACGTTTAGCTTCCTCTAAATTTATATCAATAGAAAGTTTTTCATTGACTTTCTCAGCTTTACCATTTAGGTAGTCCTTGACCAAAAGAGCGATCTCGTTACGTACCATAGATAGTTCCTCTAGTCTCCTTCTAGCAGCATCTTCAAAGAAACTAGTCCTTGAGGAATAGTGGCCTTCCTCAATTAATTTATCAATCTCCTCGACAAGTTCTCTAGGTAACCGTACTTGAATTAAGATGGACTTCTTTTCTTTCATATTCTCAGACTTCTAAACACGCATTTATTGTAATTGAATTACAATACAAGTATTTAAACATAATGCAAGAAGAGCAAAAACAATATCATGAATTTTCCTACTTCTCTCTTCCTATTTTTCGACATAGTTGGGAATTTACATTATACCTTAAGGGTATAGTATGTTTTTTAGCTCTAATAAGTAAGGCTCCATAAATGAAGAAGTCCAAAGCCTTTTCTTTGCTTTTCTAGAAATATGAGTTTGCGCCGTTCCGTTTAGATTATGTATCTTCAATCATACTGAATATCATGTTTTTATCTATGAAGTTGGGATTATGATTGGAGAACCTCTTTTATCACGTAATATTTCAACTTTAACTCCATATACTTTTTCTATTATGTCTGAACTCAATTGTTTAGGCTCGCCACAGAATACTATTCTTCCTTTATTTAATACTACGACTTTATCTGAAAATCTTAATGCGAGGTTTACGTCGTGCATTGCCATGATTATGCATACGTTTCTTTCTCTTGCTAGTTTTCTTAAGAGTTTTAGAATTTCAATTTGGTGTTTTAGGTCTAAGTGATTGGTTGGTTCATCAAGTAATAGTATTTTGGGTTCTTGAGCTAGGGCGCGTGCTATTATGACTTTTCTCCACTCCCCACCGCTAAGTTCATTTATTTTCCTGAACGCGAGATATTCTATTCCTACTTCTTTCATAACTCTATCAACAATTATTAGATCGTTTTTACTGAAACGTAATTTCATGTAGGGTTTTCTACCTAGGAGGACCATTTCATATACTGTTATTGGGAAGGTGGCTTCCTCTATTTGAGGTACATAACCTATGAGTTTAGCAAGTTCACTTCTTTTAAATATATTTAAGTCTTTTTCATCGAGTAGTATTGTTCCGTGATGAGGTTTTAGTAGTTTACATATACATCTAAGTAGTGTTGTTTTTCCTGAACCATTAGGTCCTAGAAGGCTTATAATTTCACCTTCATTGACGCTGAAGGTGACGTTTTCTAGTGCTGGAATGCTATTGTATTTAAAGCTTACGTTAAGTATCTTTAATGTTACCAATATCTTTCCCTCCTTCCAAGGAGTAGGTATAGGAAGAGTGGAACTCCCATGAAGGCTGTTACTATTCCAACGGGGAGTATGAGGGGTGAGGCTATAGTTCTAGCAACGGTATCTGCTGCAAGTAGTAGTATTGAGCCCATTAGTATTGATGATGGTATTAAGAAGCGGTGGTCAGAACCTATCGTTAAGCGAGCTATGTGGGGGGCTAGGAGTCCTATAAATCCTATAGTGCCAACGAAAGCTACGGGTACTGCTGTAAGGAGTGAAGCTATGGCTAGAGATGTTAGTCTAAGGATTTTTGTATTTACGCCAAGACTTTTAGCAACTTCATCGCCAGCGAGGATTGCATTATAGCTACTTGAGAAGATCATGACTATGGGGGTTAGGATAAGTAATGTAAGGGCAGTTAATCCTACATCAAACCATTCCGCTTTACCTAAATCGCCGAAAGTCCAAAAGACGACAGCAGCAATTTGTTCTGTAGTGCCAAAGTATTGTAGGAGGGATGTTAGTGCAGAGAATAGGTATGTCATTGCTATTCCTGCTAATATAGTAGTACCTGGACTAACGCCTTTATATAAGGATAATAGCATTATGGTTAAGGAGCAGATCATTGAAAAGGAGAAGGCGTTAAGGACTATTAGGTATGGATTTATGTAGACCATTACACGTCCCCACCACCCCATAATCCCAGCACCTAAGATTATGGCTAATGCTGCACCAAAAGCTGCTGATGATGCTACACCTATAGTGTATGGTGATGCTAGTGGATTTCTCAATATAACTTGTAGTATACATCCAGCTACGCCAAAACATGCACCGGTAAGGACTGCCATTATAACTCTTGGTAGTCTTAGATTCCAAATTATATTCTCCATTAAGGGATTTAAATTAGAACTTCCCGGGAATAGAGGTGAGAATATCACTTTAAGAGCATCAGTTAGAGATATTGATGCCGAACCTAAGGATATAGACGTTATTATTAATATGAAGAGTATTAGTGTAAGAAGAGTTAAAAATAATTTTCTTTTCTTTATAAGACCCTCATATTCCTCATATGCATCTCTAATTATTTTGTCCATTGCCAGGTATCCCATGATCCTATA
Source organism: uncultured Desulfurococcales archaeon (assembly GCA_964467535.1). Taxonomy (GTDB): domain Archaea; phylum Thermoproteota; class Thermoprotei_A; order Sulfolobales; family WANQ01; genus CAYXRT01. The sequence goes on along the minus strand of CAYXRT010000007.1, from coordinate 68,012 downwards.
TTAGGTGTTTAGCATGTTGTATTAGATGTCTACTTCAAATCCCATTTCTTTTGCATTTCTAATAATTACAAATAGGTTATCAGCCATAACTAGGTCTTCATCGAGCTTAATTATCTTTAAGTAGAATATTCCATGCCTACCCCAAGCTCTAAAGCTTTTAGTAACAGGACAAACATGCATTGCTAGGTTAGCACCGGCAAGAATGTTTAATATGTCATGAGCTCCGCTAATATCTACATTTCTGTAGATTAGTCTTGCAATTGCGATAGCCTTTACTGTTTCAAATACTGATCCTGGAGGCATGTTCTGGGCTGGTGAATTCCATGTAGGTCTAAATGGATGTATTTCCATGATCTTTAAGTTTTTGAATTTCTTGAAGTAGAAGAGGAATTCTACCCAATCTTCATATGGATGTTGTTGACTCCATTCTTCTCCTAGCCCTATCATGAGAGTATTATCAATACCTAATCCTGCTTTTTCTGTTTCCTCAATTATCCTTATACGCATGGATAAATCTAGTCCTGGTCTTAGCCTTCTATAAATATCTTCATTTATTGTTTCAAGATTACAAGCTATTCCTTCAACTCCCATATCTTTAAACTTATAGACGTCTTCAGGATAGAAGGATGGACCATTATTGACCCATACACCTATTCTTCTTGAAGCTTTGCAGACAACGCTGATTTTATGAAGTGTCATTTTACGTCCTTCTTCTCCTAACCACGTACCTCCACCTAATTCAACTCTTTTTAGACCCTTTTCCTCTATAGCCTTTATAGCTATCCTTAATTCTTCATCAGTTAGTACGTCTTCCATTGTAAATAGCTTCTTATTTGCCCATCTAAAACAGTACCTACATGGAGGATCTACTTTACAAGGAGTTATACTTGCTATGAAGCCCATTAACTTAATTACTCTACCAACTTCATCGTCTCTAACTTTACTAGCTACCCTCATAAGTTCCATTAACTTATCATAGCTTTGTACTTTCCTAAATAATATAAGGGCTTCATCTTTAGTTATTTCATCTTTTAAAGCTTTTGTTAAAATAGTTTGAAGGTCAGGCATTTAACCCTCACCTAACCAAGGACGAGGATAAAACCATATTCCTTTATATGGAACTCCAAGCCATTTTTCAAAATATTCTTTATGTATTTCTTCAGGGTCTATGTCCTTGAATATATCAGGATAGACTGCTTTAGCTAGGTAATAAGCACCTATAACAGTTCTAAAGCTTGTTAGTAATGTATAGTCCATTACAAATACTCTATTATATTTAACAGCATTTACAGCATGTAATATGGGATCTTCTTTAACTACTTTTATCATATTTTCTGCAAGTTTACTAGAATTTATTGTATATCCTACCCAGTTATTTGACCAATCACCAATAATTATAACGTCTGGATTTTCATTAGCAATAAACTCAATATCTAGTTCACCATGAGCTTTTAGCTTCTTAGCAGCAATATTTACCATTTTAAGTGTGTTTAAGATATAGTTCCAGTATGCTAGTTGACCCCATGTTTGTGTAGGTAATTTATTTGTTGGACTAAACCCCATACCCACGAATACTTTAAGCTTAGTTTCTATCTTCGCCTTTGAAATTCGTTCTTTTAGGAAGCTCCATTTATCATTCCACCACTCTAGTATTTTCTTTGCTCGATCTTCTTTACCGAAAATCTTTCCTAGAATTTCAATAGTTTGAGGTATTTTCTCTGGTCGAATGCTTATGATAATACAATTAACTCCTATCTTCTCTAATTTCTCTATAATTTTTCCTATTGGTCCTACATCCATCATTAATACAACATCGGGTTTTAACTTAGCTATTAATTCGTAATTTAAGCTTCTGAGTTGACTACCCGTTATAGGCTTATCAACCATTTGTGGGAAATATCCTCTTACACGAATGCTAGATTCAATACCTACAACTCTACCTGCAGCTCCAATAAGTTCTACAAGTTCAGCAACTTCATCATCAGCTACAACTACCTTTTTTACAGGATAGGATACAGTTACATTTCTCCCAATAACATCAGTAATGGTGATTTCTTTAGGAGTAGGTGTTGTAATTGGTGTTGTTATTTGCCCTCCTATCGGCCTTAATAAACTCACTAAGGCAACTATAGCTACAAGGAGGATGATTATACCAACTGAAATAATTAGCGCATTTCTCCTCATTGCCAGCACCTGAGTGTACTATCATCCATTAGCTGGTGCACAGTAATAAACTTTATGTATTTAAAAGTAATTAAAAATAAAAGTAATAAGTAAGCCTAAAGCTAATGATGATACTTATTACTTAACCAGTTAATGCTCTAGTATTGTTAATGGAATTATAGGAGGAGTAGTTTAATTAAAACTAATAGAAAGTGCTTATCCATGGAAAGAGGTCTATTATTTACAATGCCATTAACTATGACTCTTACATGTTCTCTGGAGTTCGCTATAGTCAACTAAGATAGCAAGAGAATACAGGAGAGAAGGGTATATTCAGAAATAGTAGGATGATTAACTTGATCCCATATATACTACAGATATTCTATGCATTAGCTTTATAAATTTGCATAATGACTTTTAGTTTAGATTACGGTGATCATTCATGACCATGAGTATCGATGTGCTTAAAGCTAAGCTATTAGAGTTACTTAGAAGGGATGAAGAATTTAGGTATGCTGTTGCAGGATTAATAGGTCTAGATGCAATACTTAATGAGCTTAAGAAGCTTAGAGAAGATTTTAGCAAAAGATTTGAAATTATTGAGAGAAAGTTGTTAGAACACGATAAACGTTTTGAGGAAATGAATAAGAGATTTGAAGTTTTAGAAAGAAAACTCCTTGAACATGATAAAAGATTTGAAGCTATAGAACGAAAACTATTAGAGCATGATAAG
>CAYXRT010000007.1:21108-65016 GCA_964467535.1 uncultured Desulfurococcales archaeon | reverse complement strand
GAGCATGATAAGCGTTTTGAAGCAATAGAGAAGAAGTTATTAGAACACGACAAACGCTTTGAAGCAATTGAAAGGAAGCTGCTTGAACACGATAAAAGATTCGAGGTAATAGAAAGAAAATTACTAGAACATGACAAGAGATTTGAGACTATAGAAAAGATATTATTAGATCATACAAGGAGATTGAATAGAATTGAATTGGAGCTAGGAACGTTAAATGAATCATTCTACTGTAAAGCACTATGGGATGATCTAAGAGAGGAGATCCAAGGAAAGAAGGAAAAGATTCTATTGAGGAAGCGTAATGTTAGAGTTGATGAGGAGGATATTGATATGCTTATAGTAACAGATAGAACAGTATATGTTGTTGAAATTAAGGTTAAGCCTAAACATGAAGACGTGGGAAGACTTATAGCTAAGGCTGATGTTGTAAGGAAACACTATAAGGATAAGAACATAGTACCAATACTAGCAGGATCAATGATTGGAAGAGAAGTTGAGGAATATGCTCTTCAGAAAGGAGCAAAAGTATATAGTTATTAATGATTTTATATTAAATATTAGGATTGATCTACTAGATTTGCTTTAATGTTATTAGTGTTTATCTTCCTATTTGAGCTATTCTTGGCTTTAATATTCTAATGAGCTCTTTAACATTAACCTTCACTAGATGATGAAGACTCCCCCCTCCTACTAATACCTCATCCTTATTAATAACTGATTCGTCAACTATTATGCTTAAATTCTTTATTTCTTCGGTTAATGGGCTTACTTCTCCTGGTTTAACGCCTGTAATATTGATTACTTCATTAGGCTTTGCCAGTCTAACTTTCTTAGCATTTAGGATTGTTGCTACTTGTTTAAAGTTAAGCCTTTTATCACCAGGTAGTATTGTAACATAGGGTTTACCGTCAGCGATGATTATTAAGGTCTTTAGTATTTTATCTTCAGAGACTCCTGAGGCCTTAGATGCTGATTTAACACTTTCAACTGTTTCTTTAAATTTTAGTATCTTTGCATTAACTTTATATTTACTAATGAATTCCTTAACCTTATCAACTCCCTTCAACTATACTACACCTTGTTGGACATATTCTTAATTATACCTTAATTATTTTTCTATCTTCTTTACTAGAAGTACTGTTTCTCTACCTTCAATTACTAATATTCCGGCTTTCATATCCTTATGTTTAATGATGTAGATACGTGTTAAGCCTACGGGAACGTATCCTCCATATAATATGTTGAGTTTAGTGCTCCATCCATCAGGGAATACTATTTCTACTTCAGCTTCATGTGGTAAGTCTGTAGTCATGGGTGGACCGGTATATTTAGTTTTAAGGACGTGGAATTCAAAGTTCATGAAATTTACCTTAACTCCTTCTTTAAAGAAGAAGTAGGGATATCCAACGGGTTTGCCAAAGAATGTACCTCTCTGTACTTCTACAAGACGAAGACATGTATGCTCAGCTAAATACTGATGTATTAGGAATCCCGATATCATACCTAGCAGGAATATACTTACTATAGCGATATACTTTATCTTCATATTGGGTTCTCCTCGCTTTCTAATTATCTTACTTCATTAGAAAAGTTTTTGGCTATATTATGCTATGCTTTAGAACGTTAGTGTACTATACCTTTGAACGCTATGTTCATTGATTTTAAATTTGTATTTGATCTAGGAATTTTACTTTTAGTTCTTTTAGCTTGTTAAGTATTGGCTTCATTTCTTTTTCTATTCTCTTAAATAATGGTATTGCATTTATTTTTTCTGCTACTGCAATAACATAGCAGTCTGGTAGAGCTATGTGTAGGGTCTTCTTTAGCTCACCTGCCTTAACTGCTACCTCTTCGGTAATTTCAATGATATTTATCCTCCCCTTTAGCCATGTTATGTAGTTTAATGCTTCTTCATTTGGGTTAGGTACTGATGCTGCTTCATAGATTCTTGAAGCAACATATAATGTTTCACTTAATGTAATGGGGTTAACATATAACTCTACTTCCCCTTTAATTGCTTCTTTGAATAGCTTTTCAACCTTAAACCTATATGGTGCTCTCTTTACTATATATTCAACTAAAACACTTGTATCAAGAACTAGCTTCTCTCCCTTCAAGGATTTTTCCATATTTTCTAACCTCTAATTCATATTCTTCACTAAGTAATTCCTCTACAAGATTCGGGTCAACATCAACTACTTTAGGCTTCAAAGGCTTCATAACGATCACTCCCTTTCTAGCTTCCACAAGAACTTCATCACCTTCATTAATACCAACCTCCTCCCTCAATTTCTTAGGTAAAATTAAAACACCTTTCTTTCTGACCTTTAGCACCATTCTCAAAAATCTCACCGGTAAATAACAGTGAAACCAACCGTATAAAACATTAACCTCTTTTAGAATGTTGAACCCATATATAACAGGTTCAACTAGGAGTTACAGCCTTCTTGCTAGTCTACTATCATAGAACTAAACACTATTTAGGTGCATGATTAAGCCTTAAGACCAACCCTACCATTGCCCATTTACATCAGGTATTGTGTTAGTTGGTATTCTAGTATGTTGCGATAGGTTTTTAAATATATCATCTATATAATGTTTCATGAAGTCTCTTGAGCTAAACGTATTGGGTTTGATTATGGTTAAGCAGAACATGGTGATGTTTATTATCTCTATTCTATGCCTTATCATTGGTATTTTAACGACTTCTATTCTTGAATACTACGCTAAACCTTTTACTATTGTTTATTTACCTAATGGTAGTTCTATTACTTTAAATCCCTACAGTACTTGGAGCTATGTTTATGTATGGATTAGTATTGATAAGATGAATATTAGTGATGTATTTAAAATTATTAGATCTTTAAATGTAAGTAGGGGAATTGAATATCATATTCTTAACTCTATAATGAGTAGAGTTCCTTCAACTATTGTCGGTAAGAGTGCATATGTTGATGTAGTATCTGGTGAACCTAGAGATCTCGCAATAGGCCTCAATATATCAATAGTAAAGCCGAGGAATGCAAGTATTATTATCGAAATATATGCATCTAATGATAAGATTCGTAGATATAATATTACTGGCTGGAATATTCCTAAGTACATCTATGTCCCTTTAACACAAAGTGGTATGTACATCTTTAAAGTAATAAATAATAATGACATAAAACTAAATCTCACTCTTACAATTGGAAAAAGTCACTTAGAGACTAGAAGACCATATCTATACTATGGGATAGGCTTCATCATTACATCAATACTTATGCCAAGTGGTTTCATATTATACAAGCATAAATACCTGACGAGAAAGAAACATATGAAAAGTACGATAATTAGAGCTAGTAGATAAAAAACATTCTTTATTAAGATTTTCATGATTTCATTAAATGAGGTCCTCGATGTTTACTATATGGTAAACCTTATATAAGTCTACCTATAGGTAGTATTTGGATGATGTGCTTATGAGTTATGTTACTGTTTCTGCTAAAATTCCTCGTAAGTTGAAGGAGCTGCTTGATAAGTATGGTATTAAGCCTGGCCCTATTATTAGGAGGGCTTTAGAGGAAGAGGTAAAGAGGCGTATACTTATTGAAATTGAAGAAAAGGCTAAAGAGTTAAGTAAAAAGGTTTCTCATATATCTGATGAAGAGATTGCCAGAATTATACGTGAAGATAGGGAAGGAAGGTAATATGTACCTTTTCGATGCAAGTTCAATTGTAAACTTAATTAAGAAGGGTATAGTTAAACCATTTGCTGATGGAGTAACTCTTGACCTAGCCCTCTATGAATCTCTTAATGCCGTATGGAAGGAGTATCGATTATTGAAGAGGTTTAATAAAGAAACAGCGTTAATGTTCATAGATATTATAGGTAGCATATTTAGTGTAGTTAAGGTATTATCTGTAAGGGGGTTGGAAAATGAGGTCTTTAACCTAGCTTATAAAGAAGAACTCACAATATACGATGCATCTTACTTATACACCGCTATGGAAAATAAATGCACTCTTGTAACAGATGATCAGAAGCTTAAGGGTAAAGCATTAAAGTATGTAAAAGTGATTACTAGTAGTGAATTAGCTTCTGAGTATAAATCCTAGGACGCTAAGATGATATTGAGTGGGTTAACTATACCATGTCCACATTATGTGTTCTTCTCTTAATGGATTAATTTATGAGAGATAACTTTCGCTTTAGAGTATTAATTGTTAATATTTAATGATATATTTAATACTTTCGTGGCCTTGCTACGAATAAGCAGTATGGATCCCCTTGAGCTATACATTTTGTTTCAACTACTTCAATTTCCTCCCTTAAGATTTCCTCAATTATTCCTGCTAAAATCCCTCTAAATATATGACTATTAGGTTCTTCTAATTTTCCTTTAAATGGCATACATTCGAATAATTCAACTGCTTTTACCATTATCATTCGCTCTAACCTAGAGTACTTTGCTTGAAATTTTCCATAACCGTATGCTTGAAGCATTTTTAAGCACGCCTTTAGAAGATGCATTCCTCTTAGACCTGTTATTTTCCTTAGGTTTTTAATTATATCTTTTATACTGCTATAGCCCGCATAATACATTAAAACCTTTGCAGCTGAGCCAAATTTTTCATAGAGATATCTGAGTATTTCTCCAATAATATTTATATGTATTAAAACACAGTTTTGCCTAAGACATTTAAGTGGAAATCCAAGATCATTAACTATAAGACCTGGTAATTGCGGTTCAGTTGCTTCCACCTCAAGGACTACATCCAATCCCCTAAGCTTATATACGATTTCCTCTATTGATGCCTTAGCATTACTATAATCTACAAAGGCCATAAATATAGCTTTAGGCTTATCTAAAGGTGCATCAATAATAGAAGATAATATATTAATATTATACTTAGCCATTAATGTTGAAACTTTAGCTAAAGAACCCGGAATATTCTTTAACACTATTCTAAATAAGCATACCTTAAACTTATCACATATCATAGCTACAGGAAGGGAGATCCCTTTAGACAAGTAAATCCCCGGGATCCCTAAAAACTCGACCTATTATGATACTATATAAGAATTACTAAAATAACTCCTTAACGAGTTATAAAACAATTGAACTTTATATCCTTAAGCCTATTTTATCTTTAAGTTAAGGATTTGTTTAAAAGAATCATACCCCCTATAAAGACATCATGATAAAATGTCTTAGTAAAGTATATTAAAACAACTACTTTTAATTAAGGATAATTGAAAAGTTAAGGTATATGCATGCAGGAGAAACATTATCTTAGTTCAAGAGAAACGTAATTAATTCTTCAAGTTTTACCTTCACTAATGCTAGAAATTAAAGAGCTTAAAATGATAAAGTAATAGTAGTTAAATTGATTCAAACAGAGTAACAAAGGGATAGAGTCACGTAGATACGGAGTGAGTACTCATAAATCTGGAGCTAAGGTTCTTAAGCAGGATTCTTCATCATCTTGGATGTTTCTTCAAGGTAGGTTTCTTGCAATTTAGTATACTATGAATCTACTTAACTTTTAAATTACATAAGCTTATATGTGAAAAGTATATGAATTAATATTACTGATGCTGAAATGGTATTAAGTACCTAGTTAGTGGTTTTACAAGGAATTTCTGGATCTTAGTTGCTTCATGGATTATATTCGGGATTGGTTCTGCTCTTATACTCCCCTATTTGTCAAATTATGTAATGGCTTTAGGCGGTAATGAAGCTAGCATTGGTATTGTTAGAGCTTTTGAAGGCTTTATATTTGCTTTAGTAGTTATTCCTGGAGGATATATAGCTGATATTTATGGACGCAGGAAATTAATAGTTAGATTTACATGGCTTATAGTTTTCACATCACTACTTTATGCACTAGCTCCGACATGGTGGTTTATAGCAATAGCATTAGCAATTGATGGTCTAGTCAGAATTTACATTCCTGCTTTAAGAGCAATATTTGCTGATAGTATTAAGCCGGGATATGGGGTAGGACAAATATAATTGCTGAAACTCTACCTGAAATTATATCAGTTCCAATTCCATTAATAGCTGGGTATACAATAGCAAGTCATGGTGATTATAATCCAGTTGGCTATAGACTGCTATTCATAGTATCATTTCTATTAGGTATCCTAGCTGTTATATTAAGGCAATTCTGTCTTATTGGGACAATAAAGGTAGGGAATGTAAGCTTCCTTAAAGCTCTTTATGAAGGTTTTAGGAGTGGCTATACTAATATAATTTAAAGTACTACCTAAACTAACAAAACATATAAAGATAATACTAATTATTGAATTCTTTATCGCAATAACTATAGGATTAGTAGAGCCGTATTTTATTAGATATGCATTCCTTAATGGATATGAAAGTAGATCGTGGGGTACATTACTTTCAATACTGAGCGCTATCTACATAGTATGTTCCTTAGCTATATTTCCATTCATAGTTAGAATACCACATAAAATAGCATTAATATCTACTTCATAACTATAGGCTACTCATTATGGGTTATATTCAATGGTATGTTATGGATTTCATTCTCTAGGGTATCAATGGATATTATACCAAGGCCCATTAGGGGTAGGGTTAATGCATTACAATTACTTATAAGTAATATAATGTATTCTCTAAGTAATTTAATGGCTACAATAATATATGTGGTAGATCCGCAAATGCTTTTCATAATTGCATCTATCACCTTACTATTATCAACACCGTTCATAGTACTAATACCAAGAATTGTAAAGTTGGAAGAATAAAGGTCATTAGAGAATGTATAAGGAGCTGATACCTAATGTTGATGTTTATGCTGTTGGAAGCGTTGTTAGAGTGACTATGTAGCTAGAAGTAATTTCAGGCATTTCTTGTAAGGTAGGTGAGAGAGCATAATCGAGGTAGTGATTGAAGAGAAACTTAACTTTTATCATTTATAATGAAATCGGAAGAAGCTAAATAATATCTGAGAAGAGATGAAAAGAACATAGCCAAGATGATATATTAATTGTATTTATTTTCAGGTTTAAGTTTATCTTTGTGTCTAAAGGCTTATACGATTAATTAATGTATTCAATTATTTAGGGATAGAAGTTGAGTAGAACAGTAGCGTTTGTGATGATTACGCTACTTCTTGCATTATTAGGTATAAAAGTTGGTTATGATATCTCCCATGGAGTTACTATTACTTATGATATTAACGGAAAAGAGCATACTATAACCATAAAGTCTATTGAAGCATGCATAAAGACAACGCTACTATTTTGTACACCAGCGCTTGCTTTGGGTATCCTCCTGACAGACATTATAGATATTAAGGTTAAACCACTCTTACTTATCATAATTTTATTACGTTTTTCAGATATGACAAAAGTGTACTTCTGGGACATAATACTATTATTTATCTTAATACTGACATTCTATGTAGCACACTTATACTTCATGATAGTAAAAGGGAAATGGAATACGAGAAAGATATTAAGTGCATTAGTTGTAACGCCAAGTCTATTTACATTAACAGTAGTACTGGTAATGATGTACATTTAGTAGCTTACTTTTATAATATACGTTAATACTAGCTATCATTACTCTAAGTGCTTTAATTACCATTCTTTTAGTGTTTTAGATCTGAGAACAACTATGTTCTAAAGCATAGTGTCTTATAGTAAAATATACTTCAATATTAATATGGGATAGGTGTTATCTATGAAGAATGTATATGTACTTATCTTAATAACTACAATTATCTTGATTGGAGGATTACTTACTTATATCCATTATAATCAAAAGACCTTTTTAGTTAATACTACTCAGATATCAAAAGGCGATATAGAATACATAACCAAACCACCATCAGAATTTTATGGTCCTACATATATTGGGAAAATTCCTGGACTCAAAATTATTGTTACTTTATCGAATTCTAGCGTAAAAATGTGTGAAACTCTATGGATGAAGGTGAAGCTTATAGGTGAAAAGGCGTATAGTGTTAGGCTATTAAGAATGACTGTCATGAACTCTAAAGGCCAAAAAGTATATGATACATACATATGGTTACCTCATAGAACTTTAACTCCTGGAACTGGAACATTTCAAGAGAAAGTATACAATTTTGCATGGAAAGCTTCTAAACATCCATCAGCTAATATTGATGTATTGCCAGGAAATTATACATTTATAATAAAGGCCATTGTTGATGAGAGAGAAATTTATGTAAAGGGGTCAATAAAGGTAGTAGAAGACTCCATGGAGGGACATGTTAAGTTTAAGATTTTTCATGGTGAAGTTGTTGATGATTCTAAGGAGAGTAGTGGTGCTTACTATGTTTTTGTTAATCTTCGTAGCTTTGAAAGGGATTTTGGACGCTGGCTTACGTATATGGCTTTAACTAAGGACTTTGAATGGTGGGTTAGGGAGTTTTCAATAGGTGCTGCTAAGGCTGCTCAAAGAGTTAAAGAGGTATATCGGAAAGTGCTAGTTGAGAGAAATGGAACTTTAGTACCCATTAAACCTGAAGAGCTTAAAGAAATCATTTTGAAGGAAAAGTATTTTCCCATATATGAATGGTGGTTTGCAGACTTATGGAAGGAGGTTATAGGTGCTTGTATACCTACGTCCTTTATTGAAGTAATGATAGGAGATAAAATATATGGTGTATTCTCCACTTCAAGCTATAAATGCATAGAGCAATACAATAAAGTGTTAAAGCTTGGAGGAAAATTTGACCTCATAGTCGTCTGGGTTAGTAACGAGCTAAAACTTGAACAGAAGGACTTTGAGACTATACCTGGCTGGGGGAGTATCTATAGCTTAAATTCAGGTGTTGTTAGGAAGTTGTTGAAGGTTATTGAGCTTAGTGGTTTCTGGGATAGAATTTGGCTTAGTTTATCAATTCTATCAGTAGGTTCTAATGTGGGGAGTTTATCAAAGCATGATAATTCTTCAGGAGTAAATGTAAAGGTCATAGTTGATGAATTGCTTAATAGGTTTCCTAATGCTGTAAAAATACGTTTACCTCCGTCAAATGTAGATGCAATTATATTTGTAAAGTTAACGCACCTTAACGAAATGTTAAGTTCATTAAAATCTAAAGGAGTAATAGTAGGGGTTCCATTAAATTACATTGTAATTTTTTAGGTAATGATTCCATAAGTTAAGAAATTATTGATAAACAATAGAAATAAGTATTATTTAAGTTAATGTATCCATAGTGCTAATTTCCTACTAGTATTGATGTCCTATATTGTACTTATTTACTCCTTGATATATGATATTATTACTAGTATTGAAAATACTATTGTGAATATAACTAGTATCAATGTTAACATATTGACTAATGGTCTTAATTTAATGGCTGTTGATTTAGTGATGGTTAATTCTCTCGTTAAGGGGTATGGTATTTTCTTTGTATTAACAGAGCATCGTACATGGACATGATCTTCTTCCTGGTGTATTTCCAGTTCATTGTACGGCTTATATGCTGTTATGTTCTGTATATCAAAGTTAATATTGGTATCGTTAACTATTATGGGTACTTTAACCGCTATTGCTGTCCATGGACTTTGAAGTAGTATTCTCTTAATCCTAGGGGGTTTATTATTATAATCAGTAATAACATTAATATTAGGTATTTGTAATGAGATTATAATGTAAGCCTTCTCTACATTATTAATAACTGTATTATATAACCCATGACTTTTTAGGAAATTTTCTATTTCCTTAACATCTATTGATGCTGTTGGTATTTCACTTAAATGAATGACCATGTTTTCTGAAGATAATGTATAATGTTTTCTATTAATGCTTAGGATTATCTTTAAAATAAATTCCAATACAATTCTCCAAGGCTCAATTCGATAGTCATCAATGAGCATATTAAAGCCATACCCAGTTACAGAGATTTTATGTTTATTTACATCCATGAATAATGAGCACCAAATATAGGGTTCTCCAGTAATTACCTCCATAGACTTTAATTGTAAAATACATAATGCTAGGCTAATACATATTAAAGCTATAGCAAAGGAAATTATTAACCTCCTTAATGCATGAAAGTTACGCATGAAATGCTCCCTAGAAATACTAAGAGTTATCTTTAATTATGTTACTTTTCCCACCATGGTTTCATGTTTATTATTTCTTTTAGTAGTTTTGGTTCTACATTTCCTCCTGTAATCATTAATATGACTTTCTTTCCCTGTAATCTGTCTTTGATTTTCCATGCAGCTGCCATGGCAGCTGCTCCTGCAGGTTCTGTTACCTGTCCTGCAACTTCTAGTAATATTTTCATTGCCTTCTTTATTTCATCATCTGTTACTAATATTATGTCGTCTATTCGGTCTTTTAGTATTGTGAATGGTAGTTCATATGCTTTTGATGTTGCTAATCCTTCCGCTATGGTTTCTGCTTTTCCTGTTGATACAAGTCTTCCCGTTTTCCATGATAAGTAGAAGCTTTTAGCTCCTTCAGCTTGTACTCCTATGACCTTTATCTTGGGATCTATTGTTTTTGCTACTATTACTGCACTTGAAGCTCCCGATCCTCCACCAATAGGGTTTATTATTACATCTACATCTGGTAGGTCTTCTATATTTTCTAGATGCATTGTTCCTACTCCAGCATAGAGTAGTGGTTCATTTACTCCATGGACATAGAGTATGTTTTTCTCTTGTGCTAGTTTTTCTGCATATTCTCTTGCTTCTTCAAATACCTTTCCATGGAATATTACCTTTGCGCCTAAATCTCTTAGTGCTTGTACCTTGACTTCAGATACTCCATGAGGAATTACTACAGTTACTTCTGCTCCTATAAGGGATCCTGCATAAGCTATTGATTGACCATGATTTCCTGTTGATGCTGTTATTAAACCTTTCTTTATAGCTACATCTCTTTTAACAAAGGCATAGTAAACTCCTCCACGTACCTTAAAGGCCTTTATTGGTTGTAGGTTTTCTAGTTTAAGATAAACTTGGAATCCCAGTAGTCTCGATAACTTCCTATCATATACAAGAGGTGTTCGAGGTAGGTGTTTTGATACTATTTTTCTAGCTTTATATACATCTCGAAGTGTAGGAATCCAGAACTTCAAGAAGCATCCCCTCAAATAGCACACTAAGTTTACTAGGGCTCTTGTATGTGATTAAATATTTTAGCTTTTCTATACAAAGCCTAGCTTAACGCAATCTAGGTGAACCCATTAGCTTTTAGTTAAATAGTAGATAGTTATGACTAGAGCATTAAGGTTAACGTAAGGGAGGTAGGTTATGGAGGTTCTAAGTATAGATAATGTAGTAAGGTATTTTTATAGAGTATTGAAGCTTGCATTAATTGCATTAATTATTGTTTTAGTTATTTTTGGTTCCTACTTATGGTTTGTATATCGTAGTACGCTACCTATGACTCATACCACTAAAGAAGAGCAAGAATTAAATCTTAGAGTAATGTACAATATTAGCGATGATTATAGTAGTGTAACGTTTATGCTAATTAATTATGGTAAACCTGTTAAACTAGAGAGAATACTCGTATATGCATACCCTGAAGAAACAGTAGTTTATAGTCATAAGTGTTCACTGTTTATTGAGAGAAGAGCTATTATTACTTTACCATTAGATTTATGGGATAAACAGTATAAGGTGATATTTATCTTCGATAAAGGACGTATTATAGTGATTGTGCCTTAAACTAGATATACTCAAATAAATAGTCTCATGATGTAGATCACTGCTATAATGATCGATATAAGGAGCGTTATAATGAATAGTACTTTTACTGTAATGCGGGTCTTGAAAAGCCTATTAAATTCCCTTACTTCATCCTTCTTCACCATATTGATGTAGAGTACTAAGGTTGCTGATATTAATGCAAGTATTTGTGGTATAGGTGTAGTTGATTCACCTGTAACTAGTTGTATAATTAATACTAATATGAATAACCACCAAATAATGAAAAGTAAAATAATGATTTCCAAACCCAAATAGGCTCACCGTAGTGGTTAAGCCAAATATTCAGTAATAAAGGTATAGACCTTATAGTTTATATAGTTTATAGTCAATATTCCTGCTTTTTATGTAATTCTTAGATTCGTTGTCTAAGTTAGAAATGTTTATTCTTCCATCGGAATAAGGATTGGCATCATATATGAGGATACTAATGTGTAAAGCGTTTATATATTAGTTTGATATAGTTTGACTAGAGGTGGACTAGGTTTGCCTCTTAGGCTTAAAGTTGGTAGGAAGGGTTACATCATCCTTCCTAAGGCTATAAGAGAGGCTGTAGGAATTGAAGAGGGAGATGAAGTTATCGTTGAAATTAAGGATGGAATTGTTTTGAAGCCTGTTAGGAAGGTTTCTATAGAGAAATTGCGTGAAGCATTAAGGAGGCATAGGGAATTATTAAAGAGGATTCAGGGTAGAAGAGAACCTAAGCCTGGTGAACTTTCTAAAGTATCTCTTGAAGAGGAGTTTACAAGTTGAAGATCTTCATAGATTCTAATTTACTTATATACTTAAACACTATATCCAATACACACATCAGGGTATTATATGAGGATTTCTATATAGACCTACTATCTAAGTATAAAGCATATACGGATGTCCTTGTGCTAGATGAACTACTGTATTTATCGGAGAAGAAGTATAGTATACCCTATAAGGTAACTTTAGAGTTCATAAAATCCATAGTATTACCGTATGTATTAATATTAGGTTTAGGTGAGGAAGAGTTTAACTTAAGTATAAAGTACCTGAAAAAATATGAATTAAAGCCGTCAGATGCTCTCCATCTAGGGGTTATGGAAAAGAATGATATTTCGATAATAGCTTCTGAAGACAGGGGATTTGATAAAGTAGATGGAATAAGGAGGGTTTGGTTAGATGAGCACGTGCAGTAAAAGGAACCTACATGTCGCTTAACTTATTTGAAAATATTGGTTTATGGTTAAATAGCTAATATCGCTTCAGCATCTTTACGTTATTCTTGGATTCGCGGTAAATTCTTTCTCCTCCTTAATTTCCCCATAGATATTTAGTATAGTTCTGTTCTATGGATTTATGTCCTGGGGTGTATGTTGTGATGGATGATTTAGAGCGTAAGATTATTAGATATATTGATGTTAACTATAAGAAGTTCATTGATGTTTTAAGAGCTCTTATTGGCATTAAAACGGTTTCTGCATGGACGGATAGTAGTGAGATGAAGAGAGGAGCAGAAGTTATTGCTTCATTACTTAGAGAAGCTGGTTTTAGGGTGGAAATTCGTAGTTATGATGGTCATCCCATAGTTGTTGGAGAGCTTGGTAAGGGTTCTAGAAGTATACTTATATATAATCACTATGATGTTCAGCCTCCTGATCCTCTAGAGCTATGGAATACTAATCCCTTTGAGCTAGTTGAGAGGGATGGTAAGCTTTTTGGTAGAGGAGTTGCTGATAATAAGGGTAATATAGCTGCTCGTTTAGGAGCTATTGAGGCTTTAGCTCCTTATCTTGAGGATTTAGATTTAAAGATTAAGTACATTATAGAGGGTGAAGAGGAAATAGGTTCACCAACACTTTCTAAAGCTGTTGAGGATCTAAGGGAGTGGCTTAAAGCTGATGGAGGTTTTTGGGAGACAGGTTATGTGAGTAGGAAGGATCGTCTTAAGATTCCTCTTGGATTTAAGGGTATGGTGTATATAGAGGTTATTTTCCGTGGTGCTTCTAGAGATGTTCATAGTGGTTATGCTCCATTAGTTCCTAATCCTGTATGGAAGTTAGCAAAATTCTTAACTCTCTTAAAGGATGTTAATGGTAAGATACTTGTTCCTTGGGTATATGAGGATATGGAAGATCTTGGTGTTGAGGCTGAGGAGCTTCTTAAGGAAATGGATATAGGTGAACTTGATGAGTTAAAGAAAAAGCTTGGAATAAAGGAGTTCGCTGAAGGACTTAGTGGTTTCGAGGCTTTGAGAAAACTTCACCTACTTCCATCGTTGAATGTATCGGGACTTTATGCTGGATATACGGGAAAGGGCTCAAAGACTATAGTTCCCTCGATAGCAGGTGTTAAGATTGATATTAGGCTTGTTCCAGGACAGAAACCTGATAAAATTATTGAAAAATTCAAAGAGTTTCTCAAAGAAAATGGATTTGGCAACGCCGAAGTAATAATTCATGGAGCATATCCTTCAGGATACACCAAACCTGATGAGTCAATAGTTAGGGCATCAGTTGCTGCTGGAGAGAAAGTATATGGAGCAAAACCGTACCTAATACCATTATCGCCGGGATCCGGACCACTATACTTATTTACAAATTATGTTGGAGTGCCTATGACTGGTGCAGGTGTAGGATATTATGATTCAAGAGTACATGCTCCAAATGAGAATATAAGGATTAAGGATTTCGTAAAGAGTATGAAACATGTAGCTTTGACAATAATAGAATTCACTAGAATAAGCATAAATGAAACAGTGAAGAGGTAAGCATAAATCACCATGCTTTTTCATGCCTTCTATCTACTTAGTGTACCTCGTTAGGAAGGACGCTTGATATAATTTTCTAAATACTGATATTGAGTAGTTTAGAGTGGTGGCTAACTCATGCCTAGACTCCGTGATGTTGGAATTACTCCACGTTATTGGAGTTATAGGCCTGGTCCACGAAATGCAATAACTGATGTTGATGGTGTTGTTGTAGGTCATGTTACTCTTATAGAGGGTGAAGGCAAGCTTGTTCCTGGTAAGGGTCCTGTTAGAACTGGTGTTACTGTTATCTTACCGTATAAAGGTAATGTATTTTTAGAGAAGGTACCTGCAGCAGCTCATGTAATTAACGGTTTTACTAAGGCTGTAGGGCTTATTCAGGTTTATGAGCTTGGTTTCTTAGAGAGTCCTATAGCTCTTACAAATACTTTAAATGTAGGTCTTGTAGCTGATGGCTTAATAGAGTACTTGATTCGTGAAAACCCTGATATAGGAATAACGACTACTACTGTAAATCCTGTTGTTTTAGAGTGTAATGATGGTTATTTGAATGACATTCAGGGAAGACATGTAAAGCAGCACCATGTTTTGGAAGCTATAGAGAAAGCATCTCAAGAGGTTATTGAAGGATCTGTTGGTGGAGGTACAGGTGTAAGGAGTTTTGGCTATAAGTCGGGTATAGGAACTGCTTCACGAGTTGTTGAGACTTCTATGGGCCAGTTTATGGTTGGAGTTCTTGTTCAGAGTAATTTTGGTAGAAGAGAAGACTTAATTATTGCTGGTGTTCCTATAGGTAAACTACTAGGTAAAGAACAGGTCGGTGATGTTCAGGGTTCTATAAATATTGTTATAGCAACAGATGCCCCACTCACTCCAAGGCAGCTTAAGAGAATTGCTAGAAGAGCTCATATAGGTATTGCTAGAGTAGGAGGATTTACAAGTCATGGTAGCGGAGAAGTAGTTATTGCATTTTCAACAAGTTACCGTATATCTCATAGGGCTAGGGGGGCTTTAAAGCTCGAAGTAATACCAGATACAGAGTTAAATCCTTTATTTAAGGCTGTAGTTGAAGCTATAGAAGAAGCAATATTAAACTCACTATTTCAGTCACAAACAATGATAGGTCGAGATAACCATATTGTACCGGGCATACCTGTAAGGAGAGTAGTTGATCTTGTTGAAAAATACTTAGTATATGGTGATACTTAAAAGTCTACGTAAAGTAACTAACAGTTATTATGAGGTATAGAGATATGAAGTCCATAAAGGTTGTTCAAACAGATAAAGCTCCTAAACCTGTTGGACCATATAGTCAGGCTGTAATTGTTGATGGATGGTTATTTGTATCTGGTCAAATTCCTATTGATCCAAAAACAGGTAAGTTAGTTGAAGGTGAGTTTAAGGAGAAGGTTAGGAGAGTTATGGAAAATATTAAGGCTATAGTAGAAGCAGCTGGAGGTTCGCTAGAAAATGTAGTTAAGGTTACGGTATATCTAAGTGATATTGGCAAGTTTAGTGAATTTAATGAGGTTTATAGTGAGTACTTTAAAGATCATAAGCCAGCTAGGTCAGTAATAGAAGCTAAGATACCTAAAAATGCAGAACTTGAAGTAGACGTTATAGCATATATCAAGTAGTTAAATATCATAGAATAAGATAGAGGTCATGCGTTTTTCTCCACTATCCTATGATCGAATTCCTCGTAATATCATTTCCATGGTTTAAAGCTAGGGTTAAATAGGATTTATTCTAAACATTTCATGGTGTAGATTTTGAAGCTACCAGTAATAGATTTACATGAAGATATATCAGCATACTTCTTCTATCATGGAGGAGGAGTACCTCTTGGTGATTTCAGTAAAGATATTGAAGGGAGAGATGCCGATATACCTAAATATATTCGTGGTAATGTTAAGATAGTATTTGCTGCAATCTTTCCAGGTATTGAAACATTTCATCCTGAAACATCAAGGAAACTAGAGCAAATGTATGGAAAGTGGTTACCTGCAGTAGGATATCGTGTACCCCAATCACTTATCTTTGAGCACTTTACCATATACTATAGACTTATAGATACTTATAATCAGGTAATTTTAATTGAAACCATAGATAAGGTTAATGAAGTATTGAAAAGTGAGGGAAAAATAGGCCTTATACTTCATCTTGAAGGTGCAGAGGCAATCGATGACCCTTATGACCTAGTCTTGTTAAAGAGGCTTGGGTTAAGAAGTATAGGCATTACATGGAATTATAATAATAAGTATGGTTCCGGCTGTTTATCAAAGAAAGACTATGGCTTAACACCCGAAGGTGAGGAACTGGTAAAAATGGCTAATAAACTTGGCATAATAATTGATGTAGCTCATGCAGGTAAGAGAACTGTTCTTGAGGTAATAGAAGCTTCAAAGAAGCCAATTATGATAAGTCATACAAATATACGTAAATTTGTAGATACTCCAAGAAATATAGACGATGAAATATTAGAAGCAGTAAGCAAGAATGATGGAGTTATTGGCTTATCTGTTATTGGCCCACTTATTTCTAAAAAGCCTGTACCAACTTTAGATGACCTTATACAACATTTCCTATATATTTATGAAAGGTATGGTTCAAGAATTATTGCTATAGGAACAGACTTTCTAGGTCTATTAGGCCTACCAGCACCAAAGGGATTCGAATCTATAGATAAGGTACAAGTACTATTAAAGAAACTAAGGGATAAAGGACTAACAGATAATGATATAAGAAAAATAGCATATGAAAACGCTCTTAGAGTAATAACAGTTAATCTAGCTAGTTAGAAACAATGAAGTGACATAAGATGGAATGTAAACCTAATATTTTTATTAGTTTTACAAACCTGTTACGGAGGATCCTTAGCTAAATACTCTATGAAAGTCATAAGATTCGGGAAAGCTTTTCTAAACTTTTCCTTACTTCTCTCGAGAGTTTCTCTGATTAGTTCATGATCTCTTAGATTATGTCTCCTCAGCCATGTATTTATAGCTACTTTATCAGGGTTAACTTCTTCACCATAGAATAACCTGATTAGTTTCGCTATATTTTCTTCTATACGACCTTTAGCCGTTAACCCTACCGCCATAAATATTATCGTTATATCTTTTGGTCCTTTAGTGCATTTAATTTCCCATAAATCTTTATCTAAATTAATTATAGTATTAATTGTGAAACCGTATTCCTTGAGCTTTGACATGACTTCATCAATCGACTCCACATGTTCTTTATCGATTACTATAGCATATCTATTTACCCTGGTTAGTAATGTAAGGAGCGATAATCTCTCTATTACACCTGTGAGTCCTACCTTTCCATAACCTATTGTTGGTATAAGCAAGGTCTTTTTATGATTGTATTTCTCTGATATAGCTCTAACTAATCGTTCTTCTCTTACCCCATCACCTAATAACAATATTATAGTCTTCTCGTTTATCCTTAGACCTTTAGTAACTCTCATAGCTCCAATACATCCGCTACTTTTCTTAAGTCGATATTTTTTGAGAGAAGCTCCTCTATTTCATCAAGGCTAAACGTCTTTGCTTCAACTATATCATCCTTTGTTTTTCTTAGTAATATGACTTGAGCATCTAAGGGATTTACATATGTAAGCGTGTATAGTACATCAATGCTATGGGTAGTTATTACTACTTGCCACTCCTTTGATGCCAGCCATCTTATGACCCCCTCTATGAGACCTGGATGTGCTGCGACTTCGATATCATCCCATAATATTAAACCTGGTTTAGCATACTCTAAAGCTAATGCAACAAGACATATCCTCTCAATACCATCCCCTTGGTCAGCTATGTGTATATATAGTGGTCCAATATCTTCACTAATTTCCTTACGAAGTTTAAGTTGACCTCTTTCTATGAGAACCTCTGTAAAGACGTCATAAACAACGGGATTTATGAGCTCAGAAACTATTTTCCTATGCAAGCCATGTTTAACTAAATAGTCCCATTTATTTAATATTCTAGTGTAAAGATCACGCAGATATACGGTATCATTTGGTATAAATAGTGTGAAATAACTCACTTGTTCCTCATTGAGATTTAAGGTTTCAGCTAAGAGTTTCTTATATTTATCATAGTTATCTACCTCTTGGTCATTAAACAATACATTATGCAAACGCCCTTCCGACAAAGAGATCTTTATGGTAGCATTTATGATTTTATATTGTAATTGAGCTAATCCACTATACGCATATATTAATGAGGGGTGACCACCATGCAATCTAGCTATTATATGCTGTCTCTCACTACCTATCATGGGATCCAAGTATCCTTCCCATGGTGTTGGCATTATGTATAGCGCTTCAAGTAAAGAAGTTTTCCCTGTATTGTTCCTTCCTATAACTACATTAAACCTTGTTAACCTTATTGGTTCTTTTAGCTTCCTTATCCCTCTAAATCCTTCGACATATATGCTCTCTATGTACCTTGGCATATCTATCCTCTTATTAATTTATTTCATAGGATCTTTTAATACTTCTATGAATAACTTTAGCGTCTTCGACTTCTTAGCAGCTTTATCAAGATTCATTTCTTTAGCCAGCTCTTTTCGTCATTATGATATGATTTTTATATTCCTTTTTCGCTAGGAGCATCATAAGTTAAGGTTCAAAGAACGTTTTCACTGTAAGGTTAAATGCTATCTACCATTATAGCGCTATTTTATCAATAATGTTCATGTTAAATGCGGGCTTACTTGCATTAGTGTTGTAATACTATAAGATTTATAAAAAGGATATTAGATTCATGATGTTGTCTGTTTCAAAGAAATACTACCGTCACGTTTTTGTTATTTCTTTTAGGAATTCTTCTGATGTCATTATCTTTGCTCCATAGATTTTTTCCATATACCTTAACCCCCATTCATGGTCTTCATCGGTAAATGTTTGTACACAGTCTTTCAATACTATTATGTTGTATCCTCTATAGAAGGCATCTGCTGCTGTATGTTTTACGCATATATTTGTATGTAGACCTGTTAAGACAACGGTAACAACACCTAATTCTCTTAAGAGTAGGTCTAGGCTCGTTTCATAAAATGAACTATACCTTCTCTTTTCTATTATAAAGTCTCCTTCCTTAGGTTTTATGTCGTCGATTACCTGTGCGCCCCAAGTACCTTTAACTGCATGTGAGCCCCAGAGCTTAAATTCATGGTCTACTTCAGGTACGTGTGCATCGTTTGCATAGATTATTGGTATTTTAAGTTCTCTAGCTTTATCTAATAGCTTCTTAAGGTTGGGTATAATGAGTTTAGCTCTATCACATTTAAGGCTTCCGTAAACAAAATCGTTAAGCATATCGATAACTATAATCGCATATTTAGGCATAGATTCCACCGAACATATGTTCGACCACCAGAAATAAAAACTTAATACCTAAATAAACTAAGTCCAAACATAGATATTTTCTTCAATCATATAGTTAAGACATCTTCATATCGTGCAAAGTTTATAATATCATGAGCTCTAATGGCTTTAGCTTTCCTGTTACTGGATCTACTTGAAATCCTAGTAGTTCTAGTGTTGTAATTCCTAGAAGTGGAGGGGTCTTCTCAGATCCTATAACAACAAGGCTTGTAACTCCTCTACCTTCTATTACTATGTATGCTTCCGAAACAGGGTATTCAACTACTTCACCGCTGGCAATTTTAAACCTTCTTCTATCAATTTCTTCAAGATCAAGTCTCTCAGCAATATGTTTAGGTATCATGGTGTATATTGCACCAGTATCGGCTATGAATTCTACCTCTATTCTAAGATCCCTCTTGAACGGGTTAGCAATGACACCTTTTACACGAACATAGCCCATAACATCACTCCTCAAGTGATATGACCTAGACGACTACCTCCCTATTACATAACTATCTCTTTTTTAATTTAAAAGCATATACATAAAGAATATACTTATAACCTTTAAAGCATTTCTAGTATACCTTGAAGGTATGGTGTATACTACAAGTTCTTCGCTTTAGACCATAGTAGGATTCTATTTTATATGTCTTGGTAAATGTAATAGTGGTACTGTGAGATTAGGATATCTTGATTTAATGTAAATAGAATTTACTATAGCAGCTTCCTCTGAACTAAATGTTTAACCCTTCCTAGTATGTAGTTATCAATATGACTTCATAACTATAGATATTTATATTATATAATTAATTGATTTAAGATTCTTCGTGATAGGTATATGATTCTAATACCTATGTTGAATTATAATGGATTAGTATCTATGAATAATGCCAATATTCCACTAGTTTGATGATATGATACATGTGCTAGCATGTATATGCTTCTTGAATTAAGACATATTTGTGTAAAGATCACACTAACTAGTATAACCATCATTAAACCTGGAATACATAATAGTATGGACACCATTAATGAACTTGAAGTTATTAATATAAGGGAAAATGCCATAATTACCATAATATACCGACAATATATAGCTCTACTTCATAATCTAATGACCTCAACATAGCTAAGGGAAATAGCTATATTATAGTATTAGTATCTTGTATCGTTCTATAACCATAACTTTAGTATTTTATTTCATACTTAAGTTATTTATCTTATGATACTTGCAGACTTTCTTATGCAACTTAACTTATATTTCCATTTACTATTAATGCGCTATAGCTTGATTACAGAAGGTGTCTTATATTCAAGAATTTGTTATCATTTTAGTCATTACTTTGAGAAATATCATTAGGACATGGTATCTCCCAATGTATTGGGAAAATCACTGTATCTTTAGCACCACCTCTAGTATATACTTTTATTAAATAATAATGGTATTGTATGGGATGAAAGTCTATTCTTATAATTTTAATCTCTCCTGGTGATATCGTTACATTACCTGTCCATATTTTAATAATCTTATAGTTATCAGTTTTATCCATTATGCAAATTCTATTTACAGTAACTTCTATGTTACCAATATTCTTTACACCTATGAGTAGTGGCCAAGCCATTACTTTGCAAATACGGATTTTTTCTATGGATTTATTTTCAATTTGTTTAGCTTCTTTCTCTCTTACTTCACTAAGCATAGTCTGTGTAATTAATATAAGTTCAACAATGATTATAGTTACTAGGATTAAAAATAGCATCACTAGATTACGTTTACCGGTCATGAAGTAATTCCCGAGATTAATAGAGTTTAATGTATTTTTATAAAACTATTCTCTCGAACAATAATAGTCTATCATTGGCTTTGCATCTTAGTGTTTAGTGTTCTCCGCTTAAATTTTATTTACAGTAACTAACGGTATAGATAGAATTGGTGTTAAGGTGCAACAGCGATGTATGCTATTGAAGCTATCGACCTTCATAAAACATATATTACTAAGAGAGGCTTCATAAGACGGCGTATTGAGAAGGTAAAGGCACTTAAGGGGGTATCATTTAATGTAAGGAAAGCTGAGGTATTTGGGTTATTAGGTCCTAATGGAGCTGGTAAAACGACAACTGTTAAGATTCTAGCAACACTGCTTTTACCTGATAAGGGTACGGCTAAGGTTATGGGCTATGATGTAGTAAATGAGCCGCAAAAAGTTAGGGAAATTATTGGTGTATCATTAAGTGTTGAGAGAGGTTTCTTTTGGAAATTAACTGGTTATGAAAACTTAAAGTATTTTGGATTGCTAAGGGGTCTTAAGGGAGCTGAACTTGAAAATAGGATACGTTACCTTATGGACTTATTGGGCTTAAAGCAACTAGGAGGCTATACGAAGTTTTATGAAGAATACAGTCTTGGCATGAAGGCCAGATTAAGTATTGCTCGTGCTCTCCTCCACGATCCAGAAGTATTAATGCTTGATGAACCAACTCTCGGCTTAGATCCTCATAGTGCTAGAGCAATACGTGACCTCTTGGTAAAATTAGCTAGAGACGAAAAGAAGGCAGTACTAATGACATCACATAATATGTTTGAAGTAGAGATGATATGTGACAGGGTAGCAATAATAGATAAGGGAAAGATTATAGCTATGGGTACCGTTCCTGAGTTAAAGAGACTTGTGTCTAAGGAAACTCCTATAGTAATCGATGTATGGAAACCAGGCTACTCTATAAACGGATTACTTAAAATGCTAAGAAGAGATGTTGGTACTACATTAAGTATTGAAGAAGGGAGAGGAGGATACATTAGAATTCGCATCCTTACCCCTATAGGTGAAGAGGAAAGGGTGATACATAGAGTAATAAATACATTGTTCGGTATTGGTGCTAGAGTTCGTGAGGCAAAAATAGTTGAACCAACACTAGAAGACGTTTTCATAAAGTTAACAGGGGAGACTATATGATTAGTCTAAAGTACTGCTTTTCAGTTATGAGAGCTGGATTGTATGCTTATATTTGTTGGCTTAAAAATAATAAGTCATTAATGTTCTTTATGGTATTCTGGCCATACATCACAGCAGCTTTCCTATTAGGCTTGGGCATGTTACTAGGTAGCATTGAGGAATATAGGACTAAGATGAACATTGCTAACCCTGTATTCTATATTGTCGCATCAGGAGGTATAATGGTCTCAAGCATAAGTATTGTGGATTCGGTAGTTGGCGCTACATTAAGACATAGATGGATTGGTACACTTCCCTACATAGTATCTAGTCCTCCAGGATTCATATTATCTGTAATGTTTGGCCCCATACCCGACTCCATGATCTCTAGCTTCATAGCCTTAACCTCTATACTCCCTATTGCAACATATTTTGAAGGTATTATTGGCTCTCTTAAAATTTTCATAGTATTAATGGTGATATACTTAGCAATGATACCTCTTATAGGATTATCTATAATCGTAGCAGGACTAACGTTAATTCTTGGTGAAGAAACTAATATAGCAGCATTTCTTACCCCATTTATGTTACTTGTAGCAGGAGTATTCTATCCTCAGACAATACTACCTGAAGTACTAAGAGCTTTAGGCTTAGTTATACCGTTAACTTATGTTGTTTCAGCTACTAAACTATTAGCAACATATCATATACCACCATTTAATGCACTAATAGTATTAATGGGATTTATTGCTGGTTTAGCAATTATATATAATTCAATGTCTATACCTGGCATTAAAGCTATTGAAAGGAGGGTTTTAAAGAGTGGTATTCAGGAGTAAACTAAAGGCTATTATATGGGTTCATACATTAAGACTTGGTCGTTATAAGTATGGGATTTTAAATATGATACTTGTAGATTTATTATGGTACTTAGTATTTCTATTAGGAGCATTAATGTTTGTACCTAAAGAAAGGTTTACAATGATGTCATTAGTTACTTTCTGGGGTATTATCCAGTGGAGTATGATGAATAATGTTGTATGGCTAATAGCTGGATGGACTTGGTTTGTACTAGCTACAGGACTTGCTGAAGAACATATAATTCACCACGTTAATCCGCTATTATTTATTTCGGGTAGACTCATAACTGGATCAACAGTTAGCTTAATAGCAATACCATTAATTATGATAATATTCGTAGGTGTCATTGGTAAATCCATATTTATATGCCATAACCCATTATTTCTCATAGCTGGATTACTCTTAGTATTATTATATGCAACTCTATATGGGTTAACACTAGCTGCTTTAGGATTAAGACTCCAAGTACCTGGCGTAATGTTAGATATAATTAATATATTCATGTACATTATTGGTGGTCTTGGCGTACCCGTAGCCTTAATGCCCCCTATGTTAAGAGAACTTTCACTCCTATTACCATATACTCATGCAGCAGAACTTACTAGGTATGGAGTTCTTGGATTAGAACCCTATCTTGGATTACAGACAGTAATCACTATCTCAGTAACCTATTTAGTGGCTTTGCTTCTATTAACCATGTTCATTGTTAAGAAAGTTACTAAATATTTAAGAATTCATGGTGTGAGAGCTGTAGGTCTCATGTAATGTTTATACTTTAATATGTTAACTCGACTTATATTAACTACTCAGAATAAGATATGTTAGAATTATGTTAGGTGTTTTAGCTTGAGAAGTAGTCTTGTTAAGGAGGGTATTGAAAGAACACCTCATAGATCATTATTTAAGGCTATGGGTTATACAGATGAGGAACTGCGAAGACCAATAGTAGGTGTTGCATGCGCTTGGAATGAGATTATACCTGGTCATATACATCTGAGGAATATCGCTGAAGCTGTTAAAGCTGGTATTAGAATGGCGGGAGCTACGCCAATAGAATTTGGTGTTATAGGTGTATGTGATGGTATAGCTATGGGTCATATTGGTATGAGGTATTCTTTACCTTCACGAGAAATAATTGCTGATAGTATCGAGGTTATGGCTGAAGCACATAGATTCGACGCTCTTGTTCTAGTTGCTTCATGTGATAAAATAGTGCCTGGAATGCTTATGGCAGTTGCAAGACTTGATATACCATCAATTCTTATTGCTGGAGGACCTATGCTTCCTGGGAAAGTGAAAGGCAAATACATAGATACTAAGGATGCATTTGAAGCTATAGGTAAATACAAAGCTGGTAAAATGACTCTTGAAGAACTTAAGGAAATTGAAGATAAATGTTGTCCTACATGTGGTTCATGTGCTGGAATGTTTACTGCTAACACTATGAATTGCTTAGCAGAAGCTCTAGGTATAGCACCTCCAGGAAATGGTACTATACCTGCTGTTTATGCAGAGAGGATTAGGCTTGCAAAATATGTTGGAAGTTTAATAGTTAAACTAATTGAAAAGAACATAACTCCAAGCATGATATTGAAGAAGGAAGCTTTTCTTGACGCTATAGCTGTTGACTTAGCTTTAGGAGGATCAACTAATACCCTACTACATCTACCAGCAATAGCCCATGAACTTGGAATAGAGATCTCCCTTGACATATTTGATGAACTTAGTGAGAAAGTTCCTACACTATGTAAATTAAGTCCTGGAGGACCATACTTTGTAGTAGATTTATATGAAGCTGGCGGCGTACTTGCTGTAATGAAAGAACTAGATAGACTAGGTTTAATACATAAAGATAGACTAACTATAACGTTAAAAACCGTTAAAGAGCTTTTATCTAATGTAGCTGTCGTTCGAAGAGATGTTATTAGAAACATAGAAAATCCGTGGAGTCCTAGAGGTAGTATAATAATTTTGAAAGGAAGCCTTGCTCCAAAAGGATCTGTACTAAAGGTTTCAGCAGCTCCTGAAAAAGTACCTATATTTGAAGGAACCGCCAAGGTATTTGATTGTGAAGAAGATGCTGTAAAAGCCATCCTTAATAATAAGGTATCACCTGGTGATGTGGTTATAATAAGGTATGAAGGACCTATAGGAGGACCTGGTATGAGAGAAATGTTATCAGCTACAGCAGCTATTACTGGTATGGGTTTAGAGGAATTCGTAGCCCTCGTAACTGATGGAAGATTTTCAGGTGCTACTAGAGGACTTGCAATTGGTCATGTTTCTCCAGAAGCAGCTGAAGGAGGACCTATAGCTATAGTTCGTAATGGAGATCGTATTAGAATTGATATTAAGAATAAGAGAATTGACATCCTAGTTCCTGAAGACGAAATTAAAGAAAGGTTAAAGAAATGGAGTCCACCTAAACCTAAGGTAACTAAAGGATATTTAGCTAGGTATTCAAAGATGACTACATCAGCTTATACAGGAGCGGTGTTCAAGATTTAGAGAATGAATATCAAAAATAAATGTAATTAAGTATATTGCTAGTACATCGAGTAAACTAGATGACATTAGATATCTAGATGGTAGTGTCTATAGGGTATTTGTCAATATCTATTAGTCGATGTATATCTAGTGATATTAGTTTAGCTTTAGAGGGTCTACCAGTATATGGATTCCAGCCTCTTGCTGCATAGTATTCTCTTTTCATGGATTCGAGTTCTTCAAGTGAAAGCACTAATCCCTTACTGGGACCATCAGTTATAGGTTCTTTAAGAATTCTTTGTGGAAGGATATCATCTCTTACTGGTTCTAGTCCTTCGTGTAAGTTAAATAAATGTTCAAGATTAACCGTGCGTTCTCCTATATGTAGGGCTTCTCCTTCACTTATATCTAAGCCTGTTAAGGCATTAATTATTTCAGCTTGTTCTCCTGGTCCAAAGACGTGTCTTGAGAATTTGCATAGACCTGTTATGTCGAAGAGCGCCATTAGATCTTCAAGCTCCTTTATTAAAATTCCTTTACCCTTATATTCTCTAGCATCTACATCCCTATATACCCATAACATTTTAGGAACTTCTACAGCATAAGCTGCACTTGTTAAATGATCTCCTCCACGTGTTGAAACAGCATATCCTAATCCCATACCCTTTAGTCCTCTAGCATCATATGCAGGCAGTGTTAACCCCTTAACGTGAATAGCAAATTCAATACCACGACCACCAATTTTCTCTACAGCCTCTTTAACTCCATCAGCTAATAATTCACCTAGTTTACCTTCTCTTAAGGCAATTTTACGTATAGCTTCTACTAAACCTTCTAAGTCACCCCATTTTGGTTCAAGTCCATCAACATCATCTTTAGTTAATATTCCTCTCTCTAATGCTTCAAGAAGCCATCCAAGAGTTCCACCTAGACTTATAGTATCTAGACCATATTCATCAGCAAAGTAATTTAATATAGCAATAGGTTCTACATCACAAAAGCCTAAATTAGTGCCAAGAGCATAAACAGTTTCATACTCGGGTCCATCTACTTCAACTTCTTTATCCTTATACCTTACCTTTATTATTGAACTACAAGGTCTATTACAATATGGGCATGGATTTCTACCTATCCTCTTATCTGGAGCCCAATATGCTAGTCTTTTAACTGCTTCTTTTGCATCCGGACACCATTCCAGTGTACTTTTCTTCCAGTTAAGTGATGGAAGTACACCATAAATTTCGCCAGTAAATTTAACCATGGCAGGAGTTCCATAGTTCATAATACCTTTACTTGATGGATGTTCAAGTATTCCAGTACTCCATTTCTTTACAAGCTCCTTAGTCTTTTCTTCATCATAGGGTTTTAGATCTTTTGCACCTTTAACTATTATTGCTTTAATATTCTTTGAACCCATAATAGCTCCTAAACCCGTTCTTCCAGCTTGTCTACCATTACAGTCAATACAAGCTATTTTAGAGAGCTTTTCTCCTGCAGGACCTATAATGCAATCAGCATAACCGGGGCCATATCTCTGCTTAAGCTTTCTTCTAGTTTCACTGACAGTTAATCCCCATAGATCTTTAGCATCTTCAATGCTTATACTTTCATCATCTACTACTATTACACTTGGCTCAGTTATAGAACCCGTAATAACCATGGCATCAAATCCTGCTCTCCTTAAATTATATCCTAGCCATGCTCCAACAGATGCCCTTCCCGCAAACCCCGTTAATGGACTCTTAGCTGCGATGATAGTCTTTGATCCTGTAGGAATACCCGAACCTACAAATAACCCTGGAGCTATTATTAATGGATTCTTAGGGTCTAATGGACTTACACCTCTAGGCCCATAGCGATGAAGTAAGTATATTGCAAGACCCCTACCACTTAAAATTAACTTGTAAACTATATCATCTATATTTACTATTTCATGTTTTCTATGATCTAAATCAACATGTAATATACGCTTCCATAACCATGCAATGGACATGATCGTTACCCATCATTATTTAAGAGTTCTTAGAATTTAAGCTTAATTACGTAACTAGTCTTTTAAGCAAGGGATTCTTCAATGTATGATTAAGGACATTAATGCCTAAGAACATAAAATGATAAGGTAAAGCACTTACTTTTCACAATATGTAATAAGGGAAGTACTTAATCGAGTAAAGTTTATGCTAAGCTTAATGGATTCAATTTGTCAATAACTATTGCAAGATTGTTTCTATTAAAGTAAGCTACTCTTATGAATACTGAAATATACATTATTGAGATGAGTCCAGTTAACGCTATTAGGAGAGATTTTCGTAAAGACCTCCTAATAGACTAAATACCTTATCTTCTAACAATATAGAGTTGAGGGAGATGATACTTTGGTAAGGAGGAAAATATTAAACCTCTTAAAAGATATTGAGAGAGTTGAAAGGGAGGCTAGGAGGAAGCGTAACATAGTTATTCGTTGGAAGAAGATGAAGATTAGGGGTAGCTTTGTGGCTTTAAGGATAAAGGTTAAAATATGCTATAAGAATAGATGTGTTGAAGCTTTAGCCTTACTGAACACGGGTTTTGAAACTCCAATACCTATGGTATCGTTACCTATAGATTTAGCTGAAAAACTAGGTTTAGAAGTAGGTTCTGCTATAGAATTTGAAGGACCCGGCCTTACACGAGGTGCTTCATATCATGGTGGTGAAGTGAGTATAATAGTTAGTTCTAAGAATGAGGTTAGAGAGATTAAAGCACAAGCTCTCATTACTCCAGGTCAGATAAGTGTATTGAGGCTCTAGGTATTGTAATAGATTTAAAAGGTAAGAAATGGTGGTTTACATAACCAACATCTTCATGTAGTATTTTAGGTATTCTCTTTCAGTTAATTCCAGCTCCTTAAGCTTAAGATACTCTTTACTCAAGCAATTACAAGTTTTCTGGAGAATCATGGGACATGATGTATTAATGGAGAGCGATTTTAAGGATCAGTATGGAGTCTAAAGTAAGGGTTTTTATTTACATCATTTTGAAAGGTTATGAATTTCTTTGATTATTGCTTTAACCAGTTTTTCTACTGCTTTAAGGGCTTTCTCAATATCCCTAGGCGTTGCCCATTCCTCATAGAAGTTTATATGCATTGAAGAAGCGTGGGCCCAAACATCTAGAACCCAATCACCTAATTCTTCAGCAATCTTATTCTTATACTCCCATAACTCTCCATGACTAGTAATCCTCTTACCCGTTTTGACATATGCATGGGCCTTAACGGCCAACGCACAAGCCCCCCAAATTTTTTCAGATGCTTGTTTTAGATTTCCATCCTTAAGCTCTTTTTCAGCCTGTTTAAGTAATTCAATAGAAGCTTCAATATACTTTCTACCTCTATTAATGGGGTCTAGATTGCGAGTAACTATTTCAGCTAAGAACTCTTCAATACTCATATCCATTTCACGAGCTCTTTTGTAAAGCTCCTCAACAATACTCTTAGGCAATGTAATAGTTGTTGACTTCATTACGGTATCCCAAAATATTGAATCACTATTTCTAAATATAAACTTTGACATTTTCTATGAAACCACGTAGAGGTATGAACACTTATGAATATTCATAAACTTTACTTTCTACTTGAGTCTCATAATTATAGGAACTAATATTAGTCCTATTGATGCAAATACTAATAATGGGAGATTAGGGTTTATACTCCACAAGTAGCTTCCTATGAGTGGACCAGGTATCATACATACTTCGTTAATTATGGTGTAGGCTGAGAATACTGTAGCTCTATTCTCCTTACTGGTTATCTTCGAGGTATAGGAGAGAAAGGCTGTATTTGAAAATGCTGAATCAAAGGAATTTAATATTAAGGGTAGCAACGCTATCCACACATATACTTTCCCGACAAGATGTAGGTAAAGCATGTAAGATATAAACACCGTTATTACGTAGATCAGGTATCCTATTCTTTCACCATATCTATCAATTACGTAGCCTGCAAGAGGAGCTGAAATTGCATCAATAAATCCACACAATGCATAAAATACTCCAAGTACTTCAAGGTTTAACCCTGCGACCTCCTTAAGGTGTAGAGGTAGATAAATACTTGTTAGTGGCTGAATAATCGCTAATACTATAACTATTATGGTTAAAGGTAAACCTACTCCTAAGATTACTTGACTAGCACCTTTAAGCGGGCTTAGAAGCTGTAACTTAATACTAAAATATCTTTTTTCTACACTTTTTCTGGTTTCAGTAAGAAATAACGATAGTATAAATGCAGATACCCATAGCATTAAAATAATCTTTAATGCAACTTGAATGCTAAGCCATCCTGCTATCACTCCTAGAATTATAGAGCCTGCAGCCATAGACACTAGTCTAACCATTCTACTAATTGCAAAAACTCTTGCCCTCCATCTATTCTCGACAGATTCGGCGTACATAGCTAATAATGGTGATGAAACAACTATTCCTCCTATTGAGCGACATATCAAGAAGATAAAAAGAATAAAAGGATTAACTACCATAAGGAGAGGAAAAATCCCTGCTATGGCAATTGTTAGTCCTATTAATATTGGTGGTTTTCTACCTTTTATATCACTAAAAATACCGCTCATTAAGCCAGGTACGAAGACTATTAGGTAGTTTATGAAGTAAAGCCATCCTACTAAGGCTATATCTCCAGCTTCTTTGATTAATATGGGAAGAATCCATCCTAAAAAGCTAGTGGAAAAGCTTAGTAATGCTGTAAGTCCAAAAAGTATCACCAGGTTTCTCTTACACATATAGTCTTCCCTTCAATGCCCGTTATACACTTACCCACATTCATAGAGGTTAAAGCACATTTTCTCTAAGAATAACCATAAATATTGAGTATCTTCCATCGTCAAGCCTTAATGAAGGCCCTTTAATTACATTGTTCTCTATTAATGTATTAAGGGCGTTTTCGAATATTAAATGGTATACTTGATTAAATGCTTCCTTAAGAGGTATATTATTTCTTGCAGGTGATGTTCTACTATAGTACTCCTTAATGATATTTAACTTACTCTTAAATCTATTAGCTATAGCTTTAAGTATTAACCTTGATAAAGATTTTATCTTCTCATAGTCTTCTGCTGTAAATACAGGTATATTCAATCTCCATACATTTCTATCTAATACCGTTACATACTTCAATGTTAGTAGTAGAGATAAATCCATGGCCAAACTTAGTTCATCAATATTTAACTTGTTTTGTAGATCTCTAAGAGTAAGATCTTCATATACTAATGCTTCTAATATACTTCCTATTTCAATCATCTTAGACTTAATTTTATCGAGGCCTATCCCTCCACTATACCATAGCCATGCGAGATCAGGAAATGCTATTCTTCCACCTTTAGGAGGTAGTCTGCCATGAGAGCTGAACCAATACTTTCCAAAAATTCCATTATGACCCCACATCCATGCCTCTTTTAGATCTATTAACCCTACTTCAAATCCTGTAAAAATATACTCTCCGCCACCAGGCATTTTCTTAGACTTAAGAAGTAGATTTTCTTCAGAAAGTACATCGAGTCCTTCATAATCCAACGTAACTGCTCCTATAATAATATACTCTAAGTCATTAAATCTAAGACCTCTCTTAACAATTACTAAGTCATTGATTACTTCCTGTACTTTCTTCATATTATTTTTAACAACTTCAACAATATCATTAATTAAATCATTTATTAAAGGCAGCAGAATTTTTTGATCTTTTGATGTGAATATTGCAAATGCAGGTCTATAAAGATCATTTACTTTCTTAACAAGACCGCACTTAGTAAGCTCATTAAGATGTCTAGTAACCTCTTCTATGGGCATATTTAGTTCTCTAGCAATATCCTCAATAGCAAGAGGCCTGGAATTTATTAAGAGTAATAACCTCTGTCTTTCAAGAAGAGCTGTTAAAGCATAAGGATTACATTCCTCTCCCTCACTACCACACATAGCAAATTGTATAAGCTTACCCATACCTTACCCACCACTATAGTTAAGATAACTCAACATAAATATTTCCATGAGTTGAGCCGAGTAGACAAATCATCAACCTAAGACTACGATAACGTATTATGAATTAGCTTATATATTTGTATTACAATAACGTATTACATAGTGGTAGGAGTGTCCGTGGTTATAAGCATTAGGATTCCAAAGAAGCTTAAGGAAAAGATGGATAAGTTTAAGGAAATTAATTGGAGTGAAGAGATTAGAAAGTTTATTGAAGATAAAATAACCCAATATGAAATTAATAAGGCTCTTAAAAGAATTGAAGAGCATTTAAATGAAATCCCAGAGCTTCCTCCAGGTACCATTGTTAGGTGGCTGAAAAGTGACAGAGAAAGTCATTGATTCATCAATACTAGCTATGTTTTTGCTTAAAGAAAAGGGATGGGAGAAAGCCCGTAATATTTTACGTGAAAGACCTTATACTTTAGATCTTGCTATAAAGGAAACTGCTAATGCTATATGAAGAAGGGTAAGGCTTTTAGGAGATATCGATAAGCAAAGGGCGTTGATTCTCCTAAACGATTTAATTGATATTAAGAGACTTATACTTAAGATAGAACCTCAAGACTTATACCTATATCAAGCGTTTGAAATAGCATTGCAGTACAAGATAACCATATATGATGCGCTTTTCATAGCACAAGCCCATGCCAAGAAGGCAACTCTTATAACAGCTGACAAAAGACAATACGAAATCGCTTCCAAGGTTGGAGTTTATACAACATTGATGTCCTTTACTTCATGATATTTTTGATGCTTAAATAGGAGTATATACTCTATACCTTACATAGGGTAGTAGGGTGAGCGGTAAGATTAAGACTAGTATTGTCATTGACAAGGAACTATGGGAAAAATTTAAGCTTAAAGTTAGTACAGAAAGAGGATTAAAACAGCTTAGTAAAGCAATTGAAGAGATTATAGAAGAAGACCTTACCGAGTTCATAGTAATTAAAGAGCTTGAAGAAATGTTGTCAGGGGCAAAAACATCAATTACTATTCGACCTGTAAAGCCTAAGGTTAAGACAAAGGCGGAAGAAGTAATACGCGAAATGAGGGGGTTCTAGCATTTGATGGTATACCTAGACTCAAGTGCTATTGTTAAAAGGTATGTGCTTGAAAGTGGAAGTCAAATAGTTAAAGGAGTATATGAGAGAGCACTTAATGGTGAAGTAAAAATATCTTTTTCATTATGGAACATAGGTGAAGTCTTAGGAGTATTTGATAAATATTTAAAGAGAAAATGGCTTAGCGAAGATGACTACAAGATCGCTAGGCTTCAGTTTATAAGCGAGACAATAAGGTTAGCGAAATTAAATATCTTGAAAATAATTCCTGTAAGAACAAAGCTTCTGATATCTTCATGGAAGCTTATAGAGAAGTATCATATTTATGAAGCAGATGCTCTTCAGATAGTTTCAGCAAAATATGTAAATGCTGATCAATTTATGACCGGAGATAAACAATTATATGAAATTGCTTTAAAGGAGGAATTAAAGGGCATTCATGTAAAATAGTGAGAATTCGCTCCTTTTAACGAATAGGCTTTTAAAAGGCTCTATTTAGGTACTTAATCGGTGAATATTATTGGTTTTGGTAAGGATAGGAATTGGGTAAAGGAGTTTTTCATAGATAAGGGCTATTTATTTCTAAGAGTACTTAATGCAAAATGGAAGACTTCTAAAGAGGAAACGAAACTCGTAGTCAGGTTACTAAAAACTCTAGGTGTAGATCAGGGATCTAAGATTCTTGACCTTGGCTGTGGGAATGGAAGGATAGCAATTAATTTAGCTAAACATGGCTATTATGTGGTTGGAGTAGATATATCACCTATATTTATAGAAGATGCTCAAAAGAAGGCTAAGGAATATAATGTTGAGGATAAAGTGAAGTTCTTAGTAGGTGATGCCCTTGAGCTAGATAAGATTCTTAAGGATAAAGTGTTCGATGCAACAATTATGTATTGGTCAACAATAATAGGATACTATCTTGACAAGGATAAGGATATTAAAGTTCTTGAAAACATTAGGAGGATTACTAGAAATGAAGGCTATCTCTTAATATTGAATACAGTCAGTTTAGATGTAGTTGCTTTAAGAGCTGGACTATTTCAAGCTGAAGGATGTTTAAATGAAGTTGATGAGGAAATGGTCCTTATAGAGAAGCCGAGATTTGATCCTAAGACGTCAATAATAGAAAATACGTGGATCTTTTATAGGAGGAGAGGTAAGGATTTAGAGTATCTTAATGAAATTTCGTTTAAGTTAAGAGTATATGCTCTTCATGAACTAATAGAAATTACTGAGAAAGCGGGCTGGAGGTTTATTGAAGCATATCGTGACCTATTAACTCTTAGACCATATAGACCTATGTTAAGTAATTTTAATGTAGTGTTTAAAGCAGCATGAAGGGAACATACTACAATAGGCTAAGGCTATATAGTAAATCTATCTGAATGGATAATTCTTTTTACTATTACTGCCTCCTTCTAGGCCATGGTATTAGGAATGGTGTTCTCTTCTTATACTCTACATATTCCTTTCCAAACCTTAACTCTAGCTCTTTCTCTTCGATGAATTTTACATATAATGCATATAGTGCTTCTATTATTGCAACTATAATTATACCCGTAGCTGAGTTCACGAGTATTATTAAGCCTAGATAGTAGAGTAATGATCCAAACATCATTGGATTTCTACAATAAGCATAGGGACCTGAAACTACTAGCTTTTGTGTAGGAGCCATTGGGGCTGGTGTTCCCTTACCTATATGCCATTGAGCCCAGGCAGCCCAAGATATAAAGAATAAGCCAAAAACTATGAGAGGCACTGCAAGGACGATATTATATGGTTCAAGGCCTAACTTTAAGCCAAGCATCTCATCAAGCATTAATGAGGCGTAAGCTATAGTCAGTGGTATTAAGATACCATAAACTGTTGCACCAGCAACGATACACATAATTTTGTACCCTTTACCGCGTTTCCTCTTACTCCAAGAAATCACAACATCTACTATACCCACTATCTATACCCTAATACGATTAAATCTTGGAAGCTATATGTATATTATTAACCTCAGCAACAATAGTAACAGTAATAGCAATCTATGATCGTAAAGTAAGTATAGAGAGATTATCATAAGATTATAGGAAGGCTAGGAAGCTAAGTTCTATTGCATATGAAGCTAAGGTGCTTACAACACCATCTACTCCAGACCTTTTAATAGCTGAACAAATTTATGAGATGCCCAAAGTTTCACGACTTAAAGTTTACAAGACCTCGAAAGATATTAATGGGAGAAAGCTTCATTGAAACTTAACACAAAAATTACAATTCGTATTCCAATATCATTTTTAAGACTATGAATGAACTAAGATGTTCATTTAATGGGGTAATAGATCAATGATTAGACCAACATAGAAAGCTTGTAGTGCTTAGATAGTCTAACATTAAAAGGAGTGTAATTACATTGTTAGAGGAGTTCTTAACAAAAGCCGAAGAAAGAACATATTCAATAACTATATGTAACGAACTATCTTTAAAACAAATTACTGAAAAATAATTAAGGATAAAGCCTTCCCATTTATGAAATGAAATTAACGGACTAGTTAATGCCGCATGTTCATAGTCTTCCTCATTTAATTGCAATGAAAAGTTGCCTTTACGGATGTGAATCTATTCTGCTTTCCCATTCAATAATGCTATATGAGTACGTATCATCAACCCATAGTAATACTATATCTAAATATTGATAGTTACCTACATCTATGGAATCCATACCGAAGCCTCGCAGATTAGGCATCACATATAATGGTGCACGTTTGGTTATATTCTCGACTATATAACCTGTAGCATTAACTCTAACGATTCGATATGTTATGTAATTACCTGAGGCGGCTGATCCGATAACATAAATCCTATTTGCGGGTTGTATAGCTGCGCATCCAACATATGAGAATAATGTTATGGAACTTGTTCCTCTAGCATCCCAGGAATCTGCTACTCCATTAGTATTAAGATTCCATCCTATATAATACCATAGATAGTAATCTCCAGTACTTGTACTATAAAAACTATTAATCACAACGAGGTCTAGGACTCCATTGACGTCGATGTCAATTAACAATACGTCTGTACCATAATCCCCTATACTTCCAGGCACACCATATATTTCACTTTGGCTTTGCCAACTCCATGTATGATCTGTTGTTGCAGTTACATCAAATAATACCATGTAATAGGCACGGGTCTCATTGGTAAATGATACTATTAAGTCGATAATACCATTTCTGTTGATATCTCCAAATGTTGCACCAATATCTCTTACCCTACCAGACGTTATATGAATCAATTTAAATCCATAAACTTGACTAGGCACTCCAGTTAGTGGATCTAAGTCCCATGCAACTCTAGCCCATATATGTGTGTCGTCCTCTGAGCTATCATATTCACCCCATATGCATACCATATCTATCCCTCCGTCTCCATCAAGATCTTGGACGGCAGTATCGGCTCCACTAATCGTATAAACGGGATACAGGTTATATCCTCCATAAATTCTCGGATAATGTCATCTTAAGCCCGCTATATCACCCCATCTTAGTTCTCTCTTCACTCCAGTGTATGCATACATGACCTGTCTAGTATCTTCGATGTCGGTACTGGTAGCGTAGACGTCACCTAAGCCTGGACCGAAGTGCCCAAATTCATGAAGGGCTACTGTTAATAAGTCATAATCATATCCGTCAACTCTAAATTGATAAGCATCATTAAAAACCATGTCTGCCTCAAGTAATGCTACTATGGTGAAATCTTCTTCACTGTGTATTATATTCCACTCGCTGGGAAAAACTACTGCAAGATAGCCACTACTAGCATTGTCTTCGAAATCATCAAAGAGTACGGAATTTATACCCTGAGTGTTATCACTAACTCTGTAAAGACGCCATGTTCCGCTTTCGTTTATAGCAACTACGTCGATGTTCAGAGATTCATTTATACCACCATAGCTTAAATGATTAAATGTAGCACCGTCATCTTCCATCCAGGTGTTGGCAGCTGTAATGATTGTGCTTTCCACTATATCTGTTGCTAATCCATCATTGTTTTGGGGATTTAAATAATAGGTTATCACTCTATCACGAATACAGACAAGGTTATTGTTAATGTCCCACACTACATATCCGTATGGCGGTGAAACCCATTGCGCCACTGGGATTAACAACCCGGTTAGAATAGTAAATAACATAAATACCGTGATTGTAACCCATACTTTTGAGTGTTTCACAGCTCTCACCTCTCAGGTAATTTAAATACTACGACCATTGTTACAGTAATGAAAGGTTTTGTGTTTAAGTTTATTTTGAGAATATATTTTCCTGGTTCTAGTTTTGAACTACACTTATGTCCATTAATGTAAAGACACTTGTTCTCGTACTCCATGACTAAGTCTATTAGTGGTTTTTGTTGTCCAGGCTCTACATTTATCCTAAAAGGCTTCATTACAAGTGCTTTTACGCCGCAATAACCAACAAGTTTCTCTTTATAAATATCAAACACATAAACATCATAATTGCCCCAATCGAGTATGGTTAGAGTTTTATTACCTTTATTATTAACGTATATTGTAATTACGGTAACGTTTTTTCCTCCCCATCTCCTTATGAAAACTTCTCTTATCTTGGGATTATCAATTCTTTGAAGAATACTTTCAATACCTTTCTTAACTTCAACATCTATAAACCAAGGCTTATCAATTACATGAAATGGTTTAAGTCTCTCGGGATTTAGTTTAACTTCGACTTTTATGTATAATGAATATTTTGGTAATTTGACTTTACATATCTGTGGTTTAGTTGTATTAAATTCTACTTCAAGTATAGGTGCTAGTTTTGGTACCATTTCTTTTATCTTTATTTCGTCTGATGGTGAGGTAAGTACTACATTGAATGTTAATTCTTTACTACTAACAATTATTACTTTGAAGAAGCCTGGCTTGGTAAAGACCATAGGTAAATAAGCTTTATAGATCTCGATTTTTGATTTAGGCTCTATAGATCCTTTAAATCTTTCTGGAAAGTTCTTAAGTTTATGACCATATATTATCCATTTAAAATCTTCATATATTTTTTTTATCACCTTTATTTTCTAAGTATATGGATAATAGACCATTCTTACTTATCGCAATACTCATATTATTGGACTGAATAACTGTAACGTTATAGGTAAACTCTTCGTACTCGAACTCATAAAACTCTTTCTTAGAAATGCTGTTGACTAGGTCGCTGAATGCAAGGACATTAAGGATTACTTTAGATTCAGTTATTTTAGATTTCTCGGTTTCATGTTCGTTAAGTATATTATATGCTATTAAGAGAATGAATGTGATTAGTAGTAAACTTGTGAAAAAGTAAATAAGTCTGCCCACTTTACCCCCATGTTGGCTTGGACTCTTTCCAATTATAAGGGTTTTGTACATTATAATTAAAAAGGTAATGATGGCAAAGCTTAAACATGTGTTTCTAAGAAGAATAGAGTTCCTGCGGTCAACATGGAATGAAGGAAGCAATATAGTAGAAACAAGAGAACATTCAAGCATTAGAGCAAGTTAATTTCTTGTTGATCCTGATTGGAGTAGTTCTACTTTTCTTTCAGTCCAGTAGTTCAAAGATAATGTAATTCTCTATTGCCTTTACTTTGAATTTACCTTTGTCTTTATTTTAGCCGTCTAGCTCTTGCCCCAATTATTGACCACATTAAGATTGCACAGAGTACGAGTTCTTCCTTCATCCAAGAGGTCTCAAAAAGAATGTTTTATTAGAAGGCCGTCAAGTAGAATTGATAAAGCCTAGAGGCCAAATAAAAAGTGTGTGATACATAACGTTGGTGCTTTTGCTTTAACTCTTAAGAATGTCAAAGTAGTAGAGGAAATACCTAGGGAAGGATAATACTTACTAAGACGCCAATAGAGGAGAAGCATTATGTTTTAGACTGAGTAAGAAGATTATGTGAACCAGGATAAAGATCGTAAATAGAGCTCAAGCGTCCACGAATTGGAAATGTAATTAAGACATTCAAGGTAATGCCCCCTGACCTTACTATACGTTTGACCTCACGTGTATATGCAGTAATGAATGTTTATATTTATAATAGAGTTCTAATCATAAGGTAATGAGTAAGAAAGGTTAAGAGGTAGGACGAGGTCATGTACATGCGAAGGACGAAATATTTAACTATGATTGCTTTATTGGGGTCTATGGCTATAGTGTTTGAGGTCCTTCCTTTAGATATACCGTATCCTCCACTTCCAAGAGTTACTTATGATCCTGCAGGAATTCCGGCAACTTTAGCGACAATGATGTATAATGTCTATGCCGGTATTATTGTTCAACTATTAGGTTGTCTTGGCATACTTGCTCATGGAAATTGGATAGGAGCATTATTTAAGGGATGTGCTGAAATATCAACGATTATACCACTATACGTAGTAGCTAAGTACTGGAATATAATGTCATTGAAAGGAAGAATAGGTGTATTTACTATACCTCCAGTAAGTAGAGCTTTAGTTATGGCATTAATGAACTACTATGTTCTTCCACCACTAATAGGAATGCCTGAATATATAGCACGTACTCTAGTAATTCCATTAATGGTATTCAACATTACTCAAGCATTAATAAACATTGGTATATCATATCTAATATATTTAAGAATTAAAGGGAGATAAGCTACTATGCCATTATATAGAGGGTAAGGTGGTGACATTAATTGCGTAGGGATGTTATTGAAGTATACGATTGTTGGTTTAAGTATAGGAATAGTAAGACGTGGGCTCTTAAGGGCATATCATTACGTATAAAAGAAGGATCATTTAGCTTGGTGGTTGGTCCTACAGGTTCAGGTAAATCAACTTTACTAAGGTTATTCAATGGATTAATTCCACATTTCTATGAGGGAGAGTTTAAGGGACTAGTAAAAGTTATGGGACTAGATACGAGAAAGCATAGTGTTGCAGAACTTTCAAAATATGTTGGAATGGTATTTCAAGATCCTGAAAACCAGATCGTAACT
Source organism: uncultured Desulfurococcales archaeon (assembly GCA_964467535.1). Taxonomy (GTDB): domain Archaea; phylum Thermoproteota; class Thermoprotei_A; order Sulfolobales; family WANQ01; genus CAYXRT01. Next base: position 24,809 of record CAYXRT010000007.1, on the reverse strand, counting down.
TTAACTGTAGAGAATGAGGTTGCATTTGGCTTAGAAAACTTAGGGTTACCACGTGATCTGATAAGGGAAAGAGTTAACAAAGTATTAAGGGATTTAAATTTAGAAGGTCTAAGACATTACATTCCCTTCGAGCTCTCAAGCGGTCAGCAGCAAAGAGTTATTATAGCTTCAATTTTGGCCATGGAGCCGGAGATAATAGTTTTAGATGAACCAACATCAAATATGGATCTAAAAACTGCATGGAATTTCATTAGATTATTAAAGAAAATACATGACGAATTCAATAAGACAATTATACTAGTTGAACATAGGCTCGACTATGTAATACCATTTGTAGACCAGGTTATTGTAATGTATGATGGAGTTGTAGTTAAGTGTGCAGATCCGTACACGGTAATTGAAGAAGGTATATTAGGTAATGTAGGTGTTGATGAACCAAAAATTCCCTTACTCTTCCGATTGCTTAAGAAAGAGCAGTTGTATAGTGGAGGTATTCCATTAAGTATAGATGAAGCTGTTGAAACATTAAAGAAAATCCTACGTAGATAGGTGTAACCCTGTATGGTAAGTGATATTGTAGTTGAGTTTAAGGATGTATGGTTTAAGTATAATGATGCTAGAGGTTATGTACTTAAAGGCATAAACTTTATTGCAAGGAGAGGAGAGGCCATAGCAATTGTAGGTGTTAATGGTGTTGGAAAAACTACGTTCATTAAGCATATTAATGGACTTCTCAAGCCAAGTAAAGGAGTCGTTAAAGTTCTTGGAATGAATACTAAAGTTACACCTACTTCTAAAATAGCAAGACATGTAGGATTTGTACCACAGAACCCATATCACATATTATTTGCTGAAACTGTAAGGCAAGAGCTGGAGTTTACTCTAAAGAATTTTGGTTTTCCTAGTAGTTTAATTGATGAACGTATAAGATTTGTAGCTGAAGTACTTAACATAAAGGAGTTACTTGATAAATCTCCCTTCTCACTAAGTGGTGGTGAGTTAAGGAAAGTTGTACTAGCTATAGCATTATCCTATGACCCGGATATTATCTTGTTAGATGAACCAACTATAGGATATGATAGGCGTAATAAGTATCAGTTAATTGAAATCATTAAAAAACTAGTGCAGGAAGGAAAAACAGTAATAGCTGCTTCACATGACGTAGATTTTGTTGCTTCAGCATTTAATCGCATCATAGTCTTATCCAATGGTACTATAATAGCTAATGGAACTACTAGAGACATACTGTACGACTATAAGGTTATGGAGATGAGTAATCTACTAGTTCCTCCAATACCTAATCTCTTTATCAAGCTTGAAAAATACATAGAACTGGGTAATCCATATAAGCCCATTAGTGTTTACGAAGCTTTAGATGTTCTTAAGAGAATTCTAGGTGGTAATAATGGTAGTGGAGAGCATAATAAAAGGAGCATATGAAGCATTTATCTTTAGAAAGGAAAAGAAGCTACTATATGTACTAGACCCAAGAACTAAGTTCATATTCTTAACAGCTATAATTATAATAATAGTGCTAATTAACACATTTATAGGTCAGTTAATAGTCCTCTCCTATATTCTACTTCTTGGAATATTTGGGTATTCTCCTAGTAGGTTGAGAAGGGGGTTGAAAACTATATTTACCGTTTCATTATTCTTCTTTATAGTACTATACATCATGTATATATGGTTAAACTATACCCTAACCAATGCTCTTATGATATCAGCTTTCCTAACGCTTAGGATCATTAATTTACTCATATTATTCTCCATAGTATTATCATCAACTTCACCTGAAGACCTAGCTCAATTCCTTGTAAAGCTTCATATACCATACTATTACGCTTACATGATTGTCTTGGCAATAAGGTTTGTACCTACAGTAGCTAGAGATATTCAACTAGTATATGATGCTCATAGAGCTAGAGGTTCAATTATAGATTCAAGTCTTAACCCTATACGTCGCCTAAAGAGCTTGGTATCATTACTTATATCAAGTTTTACTGTAATTCTGAATAGAGTTGATAGTATAGCTGAAGCCCTAGAATCACGATGTTTTGGATTTACGAATAGAAGAACATTCATGAACGAAATAAGAATTAAGAAAGTTGATGTAGTCTTCATTACATTAACTATACCAACTCTAATAATACTATATTATCTAATAACTTTGATTAAATTTCCTTGATATGATAATTGTTAAAAGAGAATTCAGGTAGGCTGCTTAGTACTTGATTTCTTGCTTATAATTTCTAATACCTTTTTAGCTAATCTTATTTTATCGTCTAAATCTTTCATAATTATATTTTCGAGATGAACCTCTATGCCTAACTTTCTTCTAATGATGTTAGCGTATTTTTCATCTGTTTTATGAATTATTATATCCGATATTATATCTGAATATATTTCAGCAATACCGTATGGTGTTGGCTCATAACCTAGAGCTTTCATGAATATATGAGCAGGTCCTGATAAAGCCTTAGTACCTATAATAGGTGAAATGGCTATTACCGGGATGTCCTTCTCCTTCCTCTCCTTGATCTTACTTCTAACATTTTTTACATTCAATATTGGCCCTATACTATTTATAGGATTACTTGGACCGAGTACTATAGCATCCCCTTCATCCAAAGCTTTTAAAACATCAATGGTTGCACTCGCCTTTTCAATACCAGGGAAGGTAATACCATATACCTTAGGCTTAAACCTATACTTAACTAAGTATTCTTGAATATGTAGTTCACCTATATCAGTTAAAACATAGGTTTCAACATGATCATCACTCATAGGTAGGACATTTGCTTTAACTCCAAGCCTTTTACATATATACTTCGTAACTGCTGTCAATGTATAGCCTTTTCTAAGAAGATATGTCCTAAAAATATGCATTGCTAAGTCTCTATCACCTAAATGAAACCATCCAGGCATTCCATAGAGCTTAAGCATTTCAAACGCATTAAATGTATCATCCCTAATTCCCCAATACTTATTCTTATCTAATAAATTTGAGAAGAGATAGATTACAGTATCTATATCAGGACTTATGTAAAGTCCATAATACCAGAAATCATCTGCTGTGTTTACAATAACATTTAAGCGTTCTTGTCCTACAATTACTTCTAGTCCTTCTAATAACTTAGGTGTACCTGTTCCCCCAGACAGGACTACTAAGTTCATATTCTCTCCCATGATATATTTAATAATATGCCTTCCTTAGAAGAATTAACCTAGGTAATCTAAGAAGTTATGCTATTATATGTTGAATTTTTCTTAGGAATAGACACGTATCAACGTTGAAGCATTCATGAATCGATAAGCACATATTCATTAATTGTCTTAAATCATTAATATCGTCAACATCTAGAATTACAGTATTTGATCTATATATTCTAACATTTATATTCTTACTTCTTGCTAATTTGAGATGTTTGTAAAAACTATTTTCACCATACATTAACTCAATAAGCCTTGGCGGGTGCTGAACCATGATATTCGTACCGCCATCAATTGATGGAGCTAGAACTATAGTATTATAGGGCTTAGCTAACTTAGCTGCTTCATTAATGTCTTGAGGTCTAATAAGAGGAATATCAGCAACAGTTAATAGTATTGCATCGGGTTTTATGAAATCTAATGCAAACTGCATTGCCTTCATGACAGCAGGTATTTGACCTTTTCCCTCATCATAGACTATATGTACT
>CAYXRT010000007.1:11166-21008 GCA_964467535.1 uncultured Desulfurococcales archaeon | reverse complement strand
TGCCTTCATGACAGCAGGTATTTGACCTTTTCCCTCATCATAGACTATATGTACTTTACTAAATAATGATGTAACGTTATGAATTTCTTTACTAGGGGTTACAATAATAACATCCTTTACTTCATTAGCATTTGTTAGCGCTCTAAGGACATCCTTTAACATGTTTTTTACGAGTTCCTTACGTAGATGATGAGGTAATATACTTGAAAGTCTACTTTTAGCTTTATCGAATTCCTTAATCGGTACTATAGCGGTTAAATTCATTATTTTTCACCTGATACTATGAGCTCCCGGTTCAATATATTCATGGTTTCTATTTTTACCCCATATCCATAATAGCAAATATCTCTATTGCTAACTTCAACTTAATTTTGAATAATTAGTAGAACAAATTAGCGATTAACTACTATTACAGTAATCGTGCGATTGGGAAGCCAGTGCGCAAAGTTTAAATATCTCCTCCTTGGTTTTGAAATAGCATTAGGGGATTTATGTGGGCAGACAAAACGCAAAGCTAACACTAGGAATCCTATTTACCTTAATAATAGCGCTCAGTACATTAACTGCATTACCCATGAGGCTAATAGCTGAGGAAAACTATTTCCTAGGTCCTAAGGCTGATAAACTATACATTGTGGTATTGACAACTCAAGAAGCACAAATGCTAGCTTTGAAGAAAGGAGAAATAGATGCACTTGGATGGCCTGGTGTTCCACCTACACAAGTAGCAGAAATAATGAGAGACCCCAATATTAAGACCCTGACAACAGATCCTGCCGAATATTTCCCATTAGTATTTAATTGTAGAGAATATCCATTCAATATAACTGAATTTAGGAAAGCCCTAGCACATGCAATTGATAAGAAAAAGCTAGTTGAAGTCCTATTACTAGGATATGGAAGACCTGCTACAAGCTGTATCCCAACAGGACATGGTGAATGGCATAATCCAAAAGTAAAAGACTATCCATTCAACTTAACTAAAGCTAAAGAAATACTAGAGAAATTAGGGTTTAAGGATACAGACGGTGACGGCATATTAAATGATCCTAGAACAGGTAAGAACTTAAAAGAATTCACAATAATGATACCAAGCTATGACCCAATGAGGATCAGAATGGCCCAAATGATTTCCGGCTGGTTTAAAGAAATAGGAATACCCTGTAAAGCAGCACCCACAGAACACGGTACCATGATCGATCTCGTAGTATATCAGCATAAATTTGATATGGTTTGCTGGACTTATGGTTGGTGGCCTCCTTGGGATCCAATATCACTACTATATCATTCAAGCCAAGACTACCCTGGTGGATGGAATGATCCAGGCTATAAGAACAAAACTTGGGACAAATTAATCGATGAAATATTAACAGCTCCTACTATGGAGAAGCTTAAGGAATTAATATGGAAATTCCAGGAATGGCATATGCAAGAAATACCTGACTATCCTCTCTTTGAAAGATACATAATCGATGCATATAGAGTTGTTAAGCTAGAAGGATGGTTACCAATGAAAGGTACTGGCGTCATAAATTTCTGGACCCTACTAAACCTACATGAAAAAGGTAAGAAGTTTGGCGGAGAAATTAGAATACCAGTCTTAAAAGAACCAAAAACCCTAAATCCATACAAGATAACAAGTGGTTGGGACAGCTTCGTAATAGGCTTAATATACGATACATTGCTTAAGGAGGATCTCAATAGAAACTTAATTCCATGGATGGCTAAGGAGTATAAAGTTGAAAACCTACCTAATGGAACACAAATAATTACATTCTACCTACATGAAAACATAACATGGCATGACGGTAAACCTGTAACGGCAGAGGATGTAGCATTTACATTAAACTACTTCAAAGAAAAGAAAGCTCCAATGTTTGAACCATACCTGAAGAATATGATTCGAGCAGTTGCAGTTGATAAGTATACTGTTAAGGTATACTTTAACATTACTGCTGCTATTAACCTATACAATGTAGGAGTACTAATATACATTATACCTAAACATATATGGGAGAAAATTGAGAAACCTGAAGAGTATGAACCAGAGAAACCCATAGGATCTGGTCCATGGAAATTCGTTAGATGGGTACATGGAGAATTCATAGAATTAGAAGCAAACGAGAATTACTTCAAATTCCCACCAGAGAGGAAGGTAACTCCTACACCAACCACCATGCCAACAACTACACCGACTACAACACCCTCACCATCAACTACACCAGTAGTTACTCCAACTACAACGCCAACAACCCCATCACCAACACCAACAACACCTACAACCACTCCAACGACCACCCCCACAACTACTACACCAACGCCAACACCTACTCCAACTCCAGCTCCAGGAATGCCATTATCATTAGTGATCGGAGTAATTGTGTTGATTATAATAATCATCATAGCAGCTATAGCATTATTTAGGAGAAGGGTGTAGCAAATTCCATTGACTAAGTGTATACAGATATTAAATAGAAGTAAAATATTTTTAATCCTTTATTAAAACGAAACACATATTCATGGGATCTTTGATGTCATTTACAAGATGGCTCGTAAGAAGAACCGTATACCTGATGATAACCATATTCATAATAGCTAGTATTAACTTTGTAATATTTAGGCTCATGCCAGGAGACCCCGTTTCGATGCTTGTTGCAGAAAGAATTCTCAAACCAGAAATGATTGATGAAGTTAGAAGAATGTTTGGTCTTGATAAACCTCTCTGGGAGCAATACATATTATACATCAAGAACTTACTTACAGGCTACTTAGGATATTCATTCTATTGGAGAAGACCTGTATTAACAATAGTTCTTGAAAGACTCCCAAATACTATAATGTTACTTGGTGTATCCACGATTATAGCTATAATAATAGGTATAGTCCTGGGTATTATAGCTGCAAGTAGACGAGGATCTAAGGTAGATGTTACCGTAGTTACAACGTCACTTCTATTCTATGCTGTTCCAGTATTCTGGATTGGTATGATATTATTACTTACGCTAGCTGTATACATACCCTTATTCCCCATAGGGGGGACTATGAGTAGACCCCCACCTGAGGAGCCTTTAGCCTCCTTACTTGACTTCTTATGGCATATGACTTTACCAGCATTATGTTTAGTTCTAATACAATTTGGTAGCTTTGCTTTACTCATGAGAAATTCCCTCCTTGAAGCGTTAACTGAAGATTATGTAGTAGCTGCTAGAGCTAAAGGATTACCTGAGAAGAAGGTACTTTATGCTCATGCATTTAGAAATGCTGTTCTTCCTATAGTATCGGCTGCTGCTATAAGCTTTGGATTTATTGTTGGAGGAGCTACATTAACGGAAACAGTCTTTTCATGGTTTGGTGTAGGAAGGTTAATATATGAAGCAGTTCTACAAAGAGACTATCCTGTACTTCAAGGAGTATTCTTTATAATAACCTTATCCGTCGTACTAGCTAACTTTGCAGCTGATATACTTTATGCAGTTTTAGATCCTAGAATTAAATATGAAAGAAGAATGGTGTAAGGGATGGTATTTAGAATAAGAATGGTGGAGTTAAGGACATATAGGGAAAGAATAAAGCAATTCTGGGATATTTATAAACGAAATAAGTTGGGCATTATAGGTTTAGTTATACTAATAGTATTTGCATTCATAGCCATATTAGCACCATATATAGCTCCATACGATCCATATGATGTTAAGTCTATAGGTGTAGCACCACCCTTTGCTCCTCCCGAATGGGTTAGAATATTTGATCCATCTATTCCCAAGGAGTTAACGTTTGGTCTTCTTGGGAGTGATGAAGTTGGAAGAGACCTATTTAGTCAAGTAGTATATGGTGCTAGAGTTTCCATGCTGGTAGGAGTACTTGCTGCATCACTTGCTACATTCATAGGAACAGTAATAGGTTTAACAGCGGGCTATATAGGTGGATACGTAGATGAAGTGCTTATGAGAATTACAGACTTATTCTTAGTTATACCTGGTCTACCACTTATTATAGTACTAGCGGCGATTCTTGGACCAAACATATACAATGTAATCTTAGTAATAGGTATTTCAAGTTGGCCTTCAGTGGCAAGGATAATAAGATCACAAGTATTATCTGTAAGAGAATATTCATATATTGAAGCTGCAAGAGCTACAGGTGCATCATCTATGAGAATAATGTTTATCCACATACTACCAAACGTCGCTCCATTAATATACATTAACATAGCATTAAATATAGCAAACGCAATACTAATCGAGGCAGGTCTAAGCTTTCTCGGCCTAGGTGATCCAAATAACATAAGCTGGGGGACAATACTATTCTTTGCGGAACAATCACAAGCAATAATTAAAGGAGCATGGTGGTATGTACTACCACCAGGATTATGCATACTCTTAGTAGCACTTTCATTTATATTCATAGGTCATGCTCTAGATGAAATACTTAACCCTAAGCTAAGAAGATAACACTTTAAACGTTGTCGTTAAGTGTTCATGTAATATGGAGTAAAACTACATTAATTATTGATGTTATAATTAAAGCTATTAATGTAGCTCCAAAGCCAACAAATTTAACTACTAATAAGCTAATACTTATACCTGTAATCCAACTAATGAGTCCTATAGTTTTAACTTTAGAAGCTGGTTTCTTTATTCGCTCAAGATATAGGTAGTGAGTTATTAATATGGCAATTAATGGAACGAATACTGAGCCTATATAATATAGGAATTCCTCAAAATATAGGAAGAATACTGGAAATAAGGCCAATATTGTAGAAATACCACCATAAAATATTACGAGAACTCTATAATTCGCTTTATGGAAAACATTCATTGTTGATATAACTGCTGAATATATGTTTAATAAGTTTGTAGTAATGGCACTTATCGCTATGAAAATAAAGACAAACATTTCAAGGCCTAAAGATATAGCTACTTGTGTTGGATCACCAAGGTATGCTTTAGTAATTACAGCAGCTAGCACTCCTATAGAATATAATACATAGCTTGTTATAGTATAACCCCACCAGGTTCCAAACATTGCACCTAAGGATGTTTTTGCAAACCTTGAATAATCGGCAACTAATGGTGCCCATGAAATAGCTGTTGCAAGTACCATGTCAAAGCCCCAGAGAAAATCTGTAAAATTAGCTTGAAATGATAATTCTATAGGATTAGACAACATATAATTAAGTAATGCGTAGGTTTCATATGCCAGTACAATTAATAACGTAGTTACAGCTATTCTCTGATACAGAATCCATTTCTCAGGTCCAATAATTGTATATATGGTTTCAATAACTCCTATAACTATGATCCATACCATAATATTTGATATGGGCGTTTCTCCAAACAAGGCTTTTAAAGCTTGTGATGCTGCTTCTGCGCTAGCATAGAGTAATATCGATGTCCATCCGATGAGCTGTATAGCGTTAAGTATGGATGCTAGGTAGGATCCCTTTATTGTAACAACGTTTCGAGTAAGAACCATTGTCGGTAATCCTTTACGTTCACCTAATACTGCAACTAAACCTAGTAGAAATCCGCCAATAGCTGATGCAATTAATATAATCATTATTGAATTTAGTATCCCTAGACGAGGACCTATAATACCTCCAGTAAAAATTGTTGCTAAACAAGTATTTCCGCCAGCCCATAGCAGGAAGAGGTCTATACCCTTATAGAACCTCCTATCCCTAGGTACTGGAATAATAACACTACTTGAATTCATTAAAACCGCCCTATAATTAATAACTACGTAAATACTTCTACGCGTAAACCATAACTTAATAAAATATCTGCATATCTTTTGATAACATCGTAGCTCGGTTTAGAAACTGTTTTTAAACGCGGCTGCCTGTATACAGTATACACATGTACTGCATCAGGTTCTATAGATGTTAATGCTTCAGCCATAAGTATTGCGTCTCTCTTAGTATAATTAGAGACTTTAATATACTTTAGAAGCATTATTTGAATTGCTAAGAACCCATCATAAACTCTCCTAAATTTCCTCAAATTCTCTATTATATTGCTTACTGATAAGTTCTTATGAGGTCTATTAATAATTTTAAACTTCCATTCAATAACTGTATCAAGTTTAGCTTCTACATGATCCAGTTTTATTAAAGTATTAATTACCTTAGGATTATTCAAGGTCGAAGAATTTGTAAATATACCTATACTTGCATTACATCCCATTTCCTTATTAACTTTTTTAACTATATCTATGAAATCATTTAGTCTAGGATGAAGTGTTGGTTCTCCGCTTCCTGAAAAATCTATTGCATCAACTTTTCCTACGCTCTTTATGGCTTCCTTTAACGCTCCTTCTATGACCTTAGTTGTCAATCTTAGATATCCTTCAGTAAAATTAACTACCTTTCTATTCGTTGAACCCCTGAAGCAATAAACACAGTTAAAGCTACAAATTTTTACACATGGGAATAAGTTTATACCTATAGATATTCCTCGTCTTTTAGACTTGAATGGCCCATAAATAATCGATCTTCCTTTAAAGGGGCATCGTAGGCAATTGCCGTTAACTGCTGGAGGACATCGTGCAAATGGCAATATTTCTTTTTCAGCATCAATACTATTCAATGAATGACACCTCACTTTACTTCTTGTATTCTTTCCATAGTCTTATAAGTTCGTCCTCGACATATACTTCTTCTATGTACTCTTTTGCACCATTTCTTTTATTTAGAATTACTAAATTTCCTGAATATTCTCTTACTATACCGATAACTGAAGCTTCAATATTATTTGATTTTAAGAGTTCTATGGCTTTTTCTGCTTTATCTTTAGGTATGGTTGCAATAAGAACTCCTGAGCTTATAAGTCTAAGTATATCTATATTTAAGGCTCTAGCTATGATCTGTGTTTCAGTAGCTATAGGTATTTTTTCTTCCCATACTTCGATAGTCTTTTTTGAAGCATAAGCTATTTCAGTTAATCCTCCAAGAACTCCTCCTTCAGTTGGATCATGCATCGAAGTTGCAAGCTTATTTTCAGCTAGTATTAATGCTTCCTTAACTACACTTATCCTTTTAATGAATTTTGCTCCACGTTTAATAATATCATTACTAATCCCCTTACTTCGAAGTTCTTCAGAGAAATCTGTAGATAGTATAGCTGTTCCCTCAATACCTGCTGTTTTGGTCATTAAAACTACATCACCTTCCATCGCTCCGCCTGTTTTAACAAATTTATCTTTAGTAGTAATTCCTATTCCAGTCATAGAGATAAGTGGTCTATCAAGCTTGGGTGTAAACTCCGTATGACCTCCAACAATCATTGCCTTTAACTCCTTAGCAGCTACATCAATCTGTGAAGTTATTTTATCAATAAGGCTTTCATCGCATTCCTCAGGTAGGTATATTGTAGCCAAGAGCCATCTAGGTTTTGCACCTGTTACAGCAATATCATTACTTACGATGTTTACTGCTAGCCAGCCTAGAAGCTCTACAGCACCTGTAATGGGATCGGAATGAGCAACCAAGATTTTATCATCACCTAAATCTATGACAGCAGAATCCTCACCAATCGAAGGACCTACTATGACTGCTGGATCCTTAATACCCACACGTGAAAGTATGTACTTGTTTAATAGTGTAGGAGGCAGCTTACCTACCATCTCCTATACCATTACTTAATAATAATCCTCAGATACTAAAGTTTCATCTTTAATAGTAAAAAAGTTTGTTAATATTCCCACATAGACATGGACTTATACCTTGAAACCTATCTATGAAACACTTCTTAAGAAGTCATTCACTAAGAACTTAGCCAATTAATGAAAAAGAATTCAAAATGACAAAATAGTCATGTTAATGGTTCCTTATTACCATGGAAAAGTAATTATAACTTGAGGGCATTGGAGCCTAGGAGAATTAAAGAACGAAAATATTTTGTGTAAGTCGATATTATCTATATTACTCTCTTGACCTAGCTTCTCTTATGGCGTCATATATTTTTTGAATAATCTTCATATACTCTTGATACATATCATTAGGTTTTCTGGAATTCATAAAATGAATAAGAGCATTTGCAATTAATAATAATTCCCTTAGATTGAATTCTAAGGAGCAATTCTCTTTACTTTTCCCTTTCACCATTTAGATTCCCTTAATTTTTACTAACTATTTTAAAGTGTGTTGTAGCTATAATATCATATTAAGAAGATGAGAAATATCCTTTTCCTGTTTACTTTGTACTATGTAGTAGGTAGTTGCATGAAGCATCTTATAACAATATTTAAGTAAAGACCTATATCTGGGGCCAGAGGTGGCCCTTAGGTATCGTGAATGGTGGTACTGTTGTTTTGGTCATATAGTTAATGCCCTTATAGCTCTACTCAAGGCTGAAGAAGAGGGTAAGAAGCTCACTGTCTCGGAACTTAGAAAGGAAGCAAATATACCAGAAACAACATTTTATCGTACGGTTAAAGAGGCGTTAGAAAAGGGAGGTTTTGTTGAATATAAAGTAAATTCTAGGGAAAGAATAATAGAAGTATATTTAACGGATAAAGGAAGAAAGTTAGCACAATGCCTAAAGCAAATATATCCCCAAGGAGTAAAATAAGGAGTTATAATAAATATAGCTACTTAAGAACAATACATGTTCAGGATAAGGTTATAGTTCCATCATTCAATACTTTAATAAACCCCTTATTATTAAGGTCTTGTATTATCAGGGCCATCCAATGATGATGAACATTCATTAATGAGGCTAATTCTCTTAGACCACTAATTTTACCCCTACTTTTAATTAACTCTAATGCTTCACTACTAAGGTAATTTATTATTTTATCTGTATATGTATTTATGAAGTCAGTAACCTCTATAGCAGTATTAATGTCTATTCCAAGTTCTTTAGCGACATCCCTAGCACTAATAGTTAAAGGTAGGCCTTCCTTTTTGCGCTTAAGGTTAATGTACTGAATTGCTAGGTATTCTATTTCCTTAAGCTTTTCTTCAGCTTCATATTCTTCCAAATGAAGTAGTATACTTAAATCAATATTAAGTATAAACTTCTTAGATACTAATGAATACTTCTTAACTTTTCTACCCTTAACATCTAGAATGCGTACTTTAACTAGCCCAGCTTTTATTAAATCCGATAAATGTGATAAGACTGTTGGTAACTTGATTTTAAGTTTATCAGCAATTTCTTTTGCTGTAACTTCACCATGATCTAATAATATTCTGAGTATAGAGAGTTTTGGACCGCTATTTAATATATCAAGTACCCTACGTATAGCTAGAGGTCTATCCTCTGGAATTACTAATTTATCTTCATTCATCTGTAAATCCCAAGATCTATAACTCCTCCTGAGATACGGTAAACTACATGTAATTTCCCTTCAGCAACATCATAGCCTTCGTCTTTAAAGAAATTCCCAATATGACTTCCTCCAATACTTATAGAAGCTATACCACCACTTACATTACCTTCAACCATAACCTTAATGCTTCTAGGCTGTCTAACATCTAGATCTATAACTCCACCAGAAACTGATAAGAATAAATATGATTCACCCTTAAACATTGTGTAATCAAGTTCACCGTCCAATGCACCACCAGAAATATTAATATTGATTTTAGATTTAGCTAGGTTGCTGAACTTGAATTTTAATGCACCTCCAGAAATCTTAGCATAAAATTCTTTTAGGTTTTTTAATGAGGTATCTATTTCTACTCCTCCACCTTTAATGTTTAAGGTTATAGAATGTACTATATTTGAAGGTAATTTTAATTCAATTAAGTAACCTTTAACATCGATATATAATGTATTAATAGTCTTATTATAATATATGTTATATGTCTTCTCTAATCCCATAATCCAGGATGGTAT
>CAYXRT010000007.1:0-11066 GCA_964467535.1 uncultured Desulfurococcales archaeon | reverse complement strand
TCTTATTATAATATATGTTATATGTCTTCTCTAATCCCATAATCCAGGATGGTATGCCAGTATATTCATATACTTTAACTTGAACTTTCTTGTCTATGCCTTCGGTAATTTCTATTCCTCCACTTACATAAACTACTACATTTAGACCTTCATCAACACTAAAACTATACTTTTCTACAAGTTTCTTAGATATATTTATGAATGGTAGTTTAAGTAACCATTCTAAGGGTGATGTGTATGTCTTTGATCCTCTATACTTGAAAGCTATAATTGGGGTTAGAATACCAATTATTATACCTAATAAGATTAGTATGCCTAGGATATTACCTAAACTAAGATTCTTATTCATGACTCTTCACCTTCATAACGTTAATCCTAATGGAATTATAATTAATATAATGAAGAGTATAACTGTTGGAGAGATAACAGATAATAGTGCTTTGCCTACACCAAAGCCATGTACCTCAGATATTGCTTGTGAAGATAATATTAGACCCCATATAAATGAAATAGAGAATAATAAAAGGAATAGACCTATACCAGTAATATAGTCTAGTATTAGTATGAATGGTGCTCCTAAACCTAGAATAAATGCAGGTAGCCATAAATACGAAAATGCTGTTAAAGTTTGTTCAAATAACCCTCGTCCATTAAATAATTTACAGAATAAGTGTACTATAAGGCCTCCAATAATCCAGTAGCCAATACTTAAGATCACGTAAAGTGTAATTCCAAATAATAGTGATAAACCTCCAAATAACCAGCCTATAAATCCTACTGGAATCCAGGTAGCTAATTTGCCAATAAAAGTTAGCGTAGCAATAGCTCCTTCAATTATAGAGAATATTAGTACAATAAAGAATCCAAATAGTAATCCCCTTCTTTCAGCAATAAGTATTCTTATAACTTGTCTTGGAGCGATAAGGGACTCTCCTAGATCCCTAATTATACTTGGAAAGTCCATCTAACTTCGCCTCTACATTAATGTAAAATCTAACTCTATATAAAGCTTCTTCGCCTATAATTAAACTAACAAGATTATGATGGAAACAATTGAAAGTAATTTTCATATATCTTTACTAGTAAAACTTATATATTAGTAACTAATGGATCCTACTAGGGATCTTATTTGGAGGAAATCGTTAAGGTTACCCGTAATTATCAAGTAACGATTCCTGCTACTATTAGAGCTAAGGCAGGGATTAACGAAGGTGATATTGTTAAAATAATTTATGATGAACGGGAAGGAGTTATTAAGATCATTCCACTAAGGAAAAAGAGGACAACAATTAGAATTGGAAGACGAATCAGTGTTGAAGAAATTGAAGAGGCTATTGAGGAGATGATGAATGAAGCTACTTCTTGACACTAATGTCTTAGTTTATGATACGATTGAAGACAGTGAGTACCATAATATGGCTATGAGAATTATAGATACAGCAAAAGAGCTATTTATACCTTCTATTGTAATTTATGAATATATATGGGTTATGCTCAAATTAGCCCGTGTATCCCCCAGTTTTGTCTCATTAAAGATACGCGAATATCTTGAAGATCCGAGAACAACATGTATATTAGAGCCTATGGGAGCATTAATTAATGCCTTAAAAATGCTTGAAAGGGGTGAGCAAAATATAAGGGAAATAAATGACTACATAATTCTCGCAACAGCTCTTCATTATAATCTAATATTAGCGACCTTCGACAAAAAACTTAGAAGAATAGCTATAAAGAAGGGATTAAAGGTAATTCCATAAAAACATATTTAGTAAAAAAGAATGTAAAGATGTCATCTAGTCCTCCTAATAACCTTGCCAGGTTTCTTAGCTGTATGTTTTCCTTTTTCTACTACTATTTCACCATTAACTATTACATAGTGTATTCCTTTTGGAGGTTTTCTTGGTTCTAAATAATCTCCTCCTTCTGCAATTTCGTTTGGATTAAATATTACTATATCGGCATAAGCTCCTACTTCTATAACTCCTCTTCCCTTTAGTTTCAGTTTTTGAGCTGGTAGGAATGTTATTTTCTTTATTGCTTCTTCTAGCGTAATTACCTTTAGTTCACGTACATATCTTCTTATGAATCTAGGAAATGCAGCATACGTGTTGGGATGTGGTAGGAAGTATGGTGGTTTCTTTATCTCCCATTTAAAGTCTAATGCAAAGGTGTCAGTACATATCATTGAGTAGGGATGTTTAATAAATTCTATTACTTCAGATTCATCTATAAATGAGCCATACTCGACTCTAGTATCTGGATCCTCTATTATTATATCAAATAGCGTATCTATAGGATCTTGATTCTTTTCTGAAGCAATTTCGGCTAAGGTCTTTCCTACATAGCTATTATTCTTACATACTAGTATTTTTACTTTCTCAGCCCAGTAGGGATTTACTTTAGGATTAATGTACCACCATTTACCAGATAGTATGACCTGTTTAACTTCATCTCTAAAATCTTTAGCTTTTAGAGCTTTAGCAAGATTTTCTCTAGATCCTAACTCCCTAACCCATGGAGCTAAAAGTCCTGCAAGGTATTTAAAGGTAAATACGCCACCGTCAACGTTAGGAATAACATCGAATGTAATATCAATACCCTCTTTTCTAGCATTATCTATAACCTTTATAGTAGCTTTAGCTGCTGATGTAGCAAGTTCAGGTGGTGGAGGAGGATAAATAGCATAACCCGACATTATATGAGAAATTTGGACCGGTACCTTAGTCTTCTTTCCTATCTCAATAGCTTCTAAAATACCTTTAATCTTCTCTGGAGGTCTAAATTCTACTCTTTCCTTTCTAATTCCTGTTCTCCTCCAATGAGTTGAATAGATACCTCCATATTCTTTAACGACCTTAACTAATTCTATTAATTCTTCGGTATCAGCATAGGCTCCGGGTTCGTAGTCTAATCCTGTTGATAGTCCATGGGCGCCGGCTTCCATAGCTTCTCTCACTAGTTCCTTCATTTCCTTAATCTCTTCAGGTTTAGCCTTTCTCTTATAATCGTTGCCCATAACTTGTGCCCTAATAGTATTATGCCCCACAAGAGGAGCATAGTTTACTGAAATACCTATAGATTCAATTCTCTTTAGATAATCATTAAATGATTTCCAGTTAATATCAATACCATATACTTCCTTAACTTTCTTTTTAAACTCATCTAATGGGATAAGTATTTCAGGGTAATATTTAAATGGACGTAGTTCATCCCATAAATCGTACTCCCAAAATGATAGAAGCCACCAATCTCTTAGTGGAGCTGGGGTAAAGCCACAATTACCTCCAATAATTGTTGTTATTCCCTGCATGACAAAACTATCAGCTGTAGGATAAAGGAATAATGTTTCATCGCCATGTGAATGAATATCAATAAAACCTGGACTGACAGTTAAACCCTTTGCATCAATGACTCGTTTAGCTTCAAATCTACGTATATCGCCAATTTTAACAATTTTACCATCCTTTACTGCAATTGAAGCTTTGTATGGGGGATTACCTTTTCCATCATATACTAATCCATTAATAATAATAAGATCAAATTCTTCACTCAAGATTTCACCATTATATCAGTACATCCTTTGATATATAAAATATTATTTGAAGTATGTCTTATATTGTGGATACTTATTTCCAGTATCTAGGCCATTTGTAGTTAGTAGGTTTAATAGATTCACATAGAGGCTGTAGGGTTTTGTCATCAATAAAAATTCTAACTTCACATAGTGGTATATAGAAAAAAGTATATGCTTTAAGTCTAACTTCCCAGGCAGTACCTTGAAGCATTGGATGTTTAAAGTAAGGATTTTTAAATATAACCATGTAATCAAGTCTTAGAGTCAACAACTAAATACCTTCATCTAAGTGACGAAGTGAATGCTCTATAGCAGCTTTAACTGTACGTCTCTTTTCTTCAGGTAGAGTATAATAATTTGGAGGTAGAATACAAGGTGAAAAAGCCAGGCAAGATTACTAAGATAAATACAAGGATAATCCTCCTGAGCAATAATTCACCAGAGATAACTATGAATAACGCTAAAATTTATTTTCTATAGCTATTAGACGGCCATCTATTTATTCTAGGACTACTCAATATAAGGTAACGTAGGTGGTGGTTTGCCGTTTACACCATTTCATTTAGGACCCGCGTTAGCTTTAGGATTACCTCTTAGAAGGTATATTCATGCTCCTACATTTATATTAGCTAATATAATTATAGATATAGAACCCTATTTAGTAATAACCTTGAAGTTAAACTATCCATTACATGGTTATTTACATACTTTTCTACTTGCATTCATATTTGGATTGGTCCTAGGATATGTAATGTATTTGTTAGAGAAAGTCTTTAACCCACTATATAGAGTTCTGCTCCTCGTACCTAAGGAGCCTCTAGGAATAAATTCCTTCATCATAGCAGGGTTTTCGGGAACCCTATTACATGTTCTTCTAGATTCACCGCTATATCGTGATATAAGGCCATTATATCCCATAGACGTGAATCCTCTATACAATCCCAATCTAACAATGACAATATACGGTATCTGCATATTTATGGGATTATTTGGTATATTGTATTATATCTACTTACTATTATTTAAGGTAATTAAATCATTGAAGAAAGCTAATATTTTTAGAATCATATAGATATGCCATTACTTTACTCTTAGTTCTCCCTTGAGTGAAAGCACCGCAGATCCTCCAACTTTAACTTCTACAGGCCTATCGTTTTGTATCTTCACTTTTATATAGACTTTACCTGGTCTCCTTATAGCATATCCTTGTTCTGAAATTATCATTGTATATGGCTTGCTTATTTCGATAGCGTTATTCCATACCAGGTATGCTCCTAGAGTACCATTAGCTGTTCCTGTAACCGGATCTTCAAAAACGCCTACATATGGTGCAAAACATCTTGTATGAACAGTTGATTCTTTATTAATAGTTTCAAAGGTGAATATGTGAAAGCCTGCTACCTTTAATTTTTCGGAGAGTTCATATATCTTAAGTAAGTTAGGTCTTAAGTTTAATAATGTCTTTAGGCTTCTTACTGGTATTATTAAGAATGGAAGTCCTGTTGAGGCTACTTGTATAGGGAGATTTGTATCTAGTATCTCACTTACATTAACCCTTAATGCTTCAGCAATATCTTCAACATTAATATTAACATCCTTTACCTCTGGTCTTGCCTGAGTCATATATATTATCTTTGGTTCACCCTTTTCTACATAAACTTCTACAGGAATTATACCTACATTTGTTTCAAATTTTATAATTGTGATGGGTTCTATTATCTTAACTTTACCTTCTTTAATTAGAAAGTAGCTTGCTGCTATTGTAGCATGACCACAAAGATCTACTTCACTTGTAGGTGTATAGAACTTCAACTTAAAATTAGCTTTACTTGATGTAGGATTTAAGATAAATACAGTTTCGGAGATATTCAACTCACATGCAATTTTTAACATATCTTCTTTACTTAATCCATTAGCACCAAACACTATCCCCGCGGGATTTCCTTCTAAAGGCTTGTCTGTAAATGCATCAACCTTACTAACTTGAATTAGAATCATCTGTATTCCCCTCATAAATTAAATAACATAAGATACTTAAGTATTATGA
The DNA here is from genome assembly GCA_964467535.1 of uncultured Desulfurococcales archaeon. GTDB lineage: Archaea > Thermoproteota > Thermoprotei_A > Sulfolobales > WANQ01 > CAYXRT01. The sequence continues at coordinate 5,445 of CAYXRT010000007.1, read as the reverse complement.
GAAGATACATTAATGTTTTATAAGTTTTATAATAGCTGTAGCTTTCTAGTTAGCTAATGCTATGTTTATAGTAAATTTAATAAATCTGTTAATTATCGTATGTGATTGGATGGAAAATGATTCCAACGTATACTTTTAACCTAGAAGAATCTAGAACCAATACTTTTCGTGAATACATATTAAAGCTCATAGATGATATAAATAGAGATGCTGAGTCCATATTACTTGATAAACTACTTAGGCACAGAGAAAAGGCGAAGATTAAGAGGAAGTTAAGTGACAGAAACTTATTAAGATTAAAAGCATACATACTTCCTCAAGATGTATATGTCGTTAGCCAATATGATATACCAATACCAGTTCTCACAGTATCCAATTCAGCTATTGTAGATAGAGGAAATAGTATAGGTGTTTTCCTAAGACTTGGAGGCGTTAATTTCTCAAGAACTTTTATAGCATATACTGAAATCCCAGTAGATAACCTATATGGTCGTGTAAAGGTTAAGTCTAAGGTCATCTTGCCACCTATACTTTCATCGGAATGTGTTGAAGATCCACGTATAGATCCTGATACTCCTATTGATTTATATCATGTCAGGGCCTATTACCCGACAAGATATAAGGTTGAAAGCGTCGTTATAACATTCCATACTAATATAGCTTATGTTAAAGGCGAGGTTTATCCAAAACTTCTAGAGCCAATACTTCTTGAGGATAACGGTAAATATTTCATTATTAGAAGTTATAGAGATTCCTTCCCACTTTCACGTAATGTGATGATTATTAGGCCTTGGATAGAAGATCCAGGTATAGGAGGCATATTTGTAGGTTATAGAGATAAACATGTAGTATCATTTAAATCGCTAGAACCAATACCAGAACTACTCCCCATACCTAATATAGAGAGAAAAACTGGAGCTAATGCTTCCTTAAAGATATCAAGTAATGAATATCTATTGATATTTCATTCAGTTGAATACCCTCATGGAATGTACTATACATTTGCAGCCCTCTTTAGCGACACAGGCGAATTATTAGGTATAACACCTGAACCAATAATATCTCCTTATCCTGAAATATATAGTGGTAGAAGACCATCAACAATATTTGTTTGCGGAGCTATAAAGATTAAGGATAAAATAATAATTAGTGCTGGTAAAGATGATGAAATTTTAATACTCCTAGAAGGGGATATAGGCAAGATACTTGACTCCATGAAATACTTAAAGGGATAGAAGAATCTAGGAACATCTCTGTAAGCTTCCATATGGTATTTAGAGAGACGTCTTTTCCATTAATATCAAAGGATTATTATTAATACTTTTTTAGTAATTTTTATTAATGTCATAATAGCTATGAATTTTGGGACTGTTGCGTCGAAGGGTATATCTCTACCTATAGCAATGAGATGTAAGGGACTTAAAATATCATTAATCAAGCTAGTATTAAAAAATATCCCAGGCGCTTTAGCTAAAGCATCATCAGTTATAGCTAAATATAATATCAATATTCTTTCCTCTATACTTAATGCCCCCTCAGCTGGACCTAAAGCAACTATGATTTCATTCATAGATTACACTAAGTCAAGAGCTCCTTTAGACGTAGTAATAGAAGAATTAAAGGATTCAGATGTCGTTTTAGACGTTGAGGTTATTAAACCTCAATTACCAGAACTCATTGTCAATGTTTTAACGTATCCCCTTCTATGCCTTGATGTGAGATGTATCTTAATTCATATTACTGGTATGAGTGAAATGCTTAGGTACTTATATAGCAGGTTTGGATCAGCTGCAAAGGCTTTAATGTATTATGCTGGTTATTCTAGTGCTAAGGGAATGATTGGTGAGTTAAAGAAGGTTAAGGAGGCTGAGAAGATAGATATATTGAGAGCGTGTTTACAATTATTTCAAGCTTGTGGTTATGGTAGGTTTGAAATCTTGTATTCTAAGCTTAAACCTGTAAACATACTTATAAGAGCATACGACTTATTTGAATGCGAACCTTTTAGAGGGAGAATGGAGGAAGCTAATAGCCATTTCTTTAGAGGAATTTTAGCAGGTGTAGTTGAGGCTATCACAGGAGAAGAGGTCATAGCATTAGAGGATAAATGTATAGCGAAAGGAGACCCCTTCTGTCAATTCATAATAACAAGGAGAATTAAATAAGTACGCTATTCAACTAAGAATAACTTAATTATTGCTTATCATAGTCGTAAGTTTCACTTTGCCTTCTTGAATATACTTAAAAATACATCACTATATACTTTCCATTTCAGTTTACCAAATTCTTCTGTCTCCCATATAAATCCTTCACTATGTAGTTTACATGGAAAATCCTTGCATTCGAAACAGCACCTTAATCCTCGCCTAATACAGCACTTTGCAAATTCACATACCCCTGCATGTACATCGCATCCCTTACACTCACCTTCTCTAAATGCTTTACAAAAGCTACAAACAAGGCCACAATATGAATAGAGTATACCGTTAATTCTAGGCATATGTAGTTTAACTCTATGGTGAAATATAACTTTTGTTGATAATTTTCCTCTTCACGGGAAGGTTAAGAAACAGATTTGGTTAAGGTTTCAGAGGTCTATTAAGATCTATTTTGCCTAACTATTATTGTGACCCCTATTTTAATGTTACTTACTCTGATCATAGCTGATGGAAGCCCCTTAGGTCAAGAGAATAGAGCTACCTTCTTGCTTCTTCAAAGAACGTTGTTAAGCTTTTGCCGTATCTTTTTGAGCTTAGATAGTCTACTGTCACTAACACGCAACTATTCTAAATCCAATAACATTATTCTAGTTCAATGCATCTACGTACACTTAAACTACCTGCAATAGCTGCTGATAATTCATGATCTTTAGCTCTGTTTACAAATAGCTTAAGGCGATCATCTGTTAGGAATTGGAAAGTAGATTTACCATCCTTAATCTTAGTATCCATCATAACTATATCAGCATCTACTTTATAGACTATATCAATAAGGTTTAGAGATTCAATATTTAGACATCCTAAAGAAATCAGCATGTTCTACAAGAACAAGCTTTGATCTTTCTCTGCCATAGTAAACCCCCTACTACAGTGCGAAGTTTCAGGAAACAAAATATGATTTCATATTCATCACTAATAGCCCTGGTGCATCCAGATCCTGTTATAGCTAAAGCCTATGTGGGCAGTCTTGTCATAGTACGTATAAAGCATAATAGACTAAGTAAGTTCGAACCGAAAATAATATCAAGTTTATAGCTCTGAGTCCTGTAGCCTTTTTTGAAATGATAGAATCGTGCTTATAGCCATCAGCTATATGAATTATGTTACTGAATTGAAGAAATCTTGAACAATGTACATTGTGTTAACTGTATATATTACCCAAATAATTATTAATTATCTTCCAGACTAGTAGGAAAGAAGATTCGGCAACATATGGTGCTCAAGACCCGATGATGCATTTATTAATCAAAGAGTCTATGGGTGAGGGTCTTTGAAGTGGGAGGAGATACCTGAAGAAGCTCGTAGGTACATACTGTACCATACGATCATATCACCTCTCCTCATAACATGGTATATGTTGCCAGCGTATATGCTCATGACAGGCTATTCTATACTTGAAATAGGGCTACTTTTCACAATAATAAACATTCTATCAGTTCCCTTAACCTACCTTATTGGTAAGCTCTTTGATAGGGTAGCTATTAGGCATGGTCTCATTCTAATAGATGCATTAGATGGTATAGAGAATGTTCTCTATGGATTATCGTACAGTTTTCTAGGACCTTTAATGATTTCTTTAGGTTTACTCATAGGTAAAATCTCTAGGATCTTCTATCCATTATACCAAGCAGCTGAGAAGTTACTCTATCCTAAGAGTAGACTCGAAGAAGTGTATGCTTGGCATATGAGGTTACCTTTGTTAAGTGAGGCTATAGGGTTTATTGTGCTTGGTTACATTTTAGGCGTATTGTTCTCGAAGCCAATACATTATGCTGTAGGCTTCATAGCTATAGGAGCATCCTCTGTATTTACAGTAGCATACCTAGCTAGGTATCTGCCTAAACTTGATGCTAAGGAAAGAATAGGTGATGTATTCACCTTCAAATTTGATAAAGAGTTTAAGGCTATACTTGCCATAGAGGCTCTGGAGATTCTCGCGCTATGTTTAGCACCTGAAATAGTCTTAATAAACTACATGATGATAGAGCTCAAGATGTCTTTCTTTCAGGTAATGCTCGTTATAGCTTTATCTACACTAGCATCATTACCGGCAACTCATTTATCTGAGCGTATACATCCTAGGCATAAGTTTAAGGTCATATCGCTATACTTTATATTGAGGACCTTATGGGCCCTGATAATGTTCCTAGTCCCTAATTTCTATGCTATATTAGCGGCTAATGTCATGGCTGAGTTCGGGAACACATTATCATTACCCTTTTATAGATCATGGCTATTCAGTAAGGTACCGAGCAACAAGGCAAGTAGTATCCTAGCTGGTATATCAAGTTTTGAAAGATTGGTAGGACTTGTAGCACCGTTCATAGCTGGACTGTTAGCATCACTATATCCTACATTACCATACCTAACGAGCTTAACACTATTTTTAATAACAATTCTTATACTACTATCATTAGAGAAGAGGATTAAATAAGAAGACAAAGAACAATGATCCTTCGACTTAAAGGTATTTCGTTTACATGTACATGAATTACGTGTATTAATTCGCTCTTTTCATCTAATATCCCATCAACTACCTTTACTTAATAATACGCGATTCACGTGAAGTAAGTATCCTGTATAGATAGTACATAGAATCTCTCGTTACTGACTAAGACTCTGGAAGTTTAGGATATTTTCTAAGCAGTTCAAAGGGTAATAATATGAGTACTCTTCCTGATTTCCATTCTCTGGTTACATCATTGATCGACGTCGCGATGGTTAAGTAATGGAAGAAGGCTACTTAAACAAATAAATAGACTCTGTGAACTTCCATAGACTTGACGGCTATCTGATGGGTTACTTTATCATCGTATCCTACTTTATCTTGAGGTCTTCTAACCAAATTAGCAAATAGCTGCTACCAGAAACTACTATAGAAATGATTCTCCTTACTTAATTCAAGAATTTTAAGAATAAGCTTACGAGTATCGTTAGAATACCATAATGCTTGTCCACTGATTTTAACGACATGCTTAATCATGTCTTAAAACTTCATGTACCATCATTAGGGCAGTAGCATATGCGGGAAGAACACTAGAGATATCACTACCAACAAGTTCACTAATACTCATGATGTCTTTAAAACCTGCTCTTTTAGCAGCTTCTCTAGCTAGATATTCACCAATACCTGCGACAATGGCCGTGAATTTATCTGGGTCAAGACCTAAAGAGGCAATCCTTGATCTAATTTGCATTAAAGCTTCAAATACTTTAAACACCTGAG
>CAYXRT010000006.1:2664-76116 GCA_964467535.1 uncultured Desulfurococcales archaeon | reverse complement strand
AAAGCATTGGAAATACTAGAAGAATTTGATATGAAGCATATAGCTCATAGGAGGGTAAGAGAACTATCTGCCGGTGAAGCTCATATAGCATGTATAGCTAGAGCATTGTTACTTAAACCTAAATATCTACTACTGGATGAGCCTACTGCAAACTTAGATCTACAGCGGAGACAGAGCTTACTAAAAATTATTGAGGACTATGTGAGAAATGGAATTCACGTAGCAATAGCAACAAATGATCACTCACTAGTAAACATAGCTAAACAAGTAGTTATAGTAGATAGAGGGAGGGTTTTAACAAAAGCTAATAATTAAGCATACTATACTAGACATTTTTACTAAGCTAAATCGTTTAGTTTAATTAACTGGAGTACTACTTACTTCTCGGTGTTAGGGTTTTGGTTACGGATTTACTTAGATTTGCTATAAACTACGCTCTCTCCAAAGGCGCACGCTACGCAGAAACCAGGTATCATCTGAATAGTGAAACCTCCATTATACTTAGGAATGACCGTGTGATTAGCGCTGGAATTACTCAACGTAGAGGTATTGGTATTAGAGTTATGTATGATGGTGTTTTATCATTTACTTCAACAAGCATCTTAAGTAAGGATAGTATTAGAGAAGCCGTTGATAAAGCTATATTATATGCACGTACGTTCACTAATAGGGTAAAGGCTAAAAGAGGTCTTGGAGAAGCCAAGTTTGGTAGAGCTAAATACGAAGCTATAGCGTTAAAAGACTTTGATTCTAAGCCTATGGATGTCAAGATCTCTGAACTTAAAGAGTTATGGAAGATTATTAATAAGAGCGTTAAGGAGTCTAAGGTAGCATCATTTGCCGTGATTTATTCAGAGCTATGTGAAGTTAAAGAGCTTATGACAAGTGATGGAGCTTGGATTCAGAGTAAGATTCCAAGGGTTAGAACTATGATAAACTTTGTATTGGCACATCCCCAGCGCGGAACTGCTCAAAGAATTCTAGATTTTGGTGAAAGCGGAGGCTTAGAGCTTGTAGAAAAATGGAGAATGAATGAAGTACTTGAAGAGGAGGCTAAAGCCGTCGAAAGAGTTCTCTTAAAGGGAGTTGAACCTCCTAAAGAACCTATAGATGTTATAATAGGTAGTGAAGTTGTAGGGTTAATAGTCCATGAAAGTGCTGGACATCCTATGGAGGCTGATCGTATTTGGGGTAGAGAGGCCGCTCAAGCTGGTGAAAGCTATGTAAAAATGGATATGATTGGTAAGGAGAGAATAGGTAATGAACATGCTACAGTGATCGATGATCCAACTATTCCAGGTAGTTTTGGCTTCTACCTATATGATGATGAAGGTGTTCCAGCTAGAGCCAGATACCTTTACTATAAGGGGCTTATTAATGAACCTCTACATAATAGGTGGACTGCATATATTTATGGAGTTGAAAGTAATGCTGCCGCAAGAGCTACAGATTATGCTAGTGAACCCATACCAAGAATGTCTACTACATATTTAGAGCCAGGAGATATGAGCTTTGAAGAACTTATAGAAGATGTAAAGCTAGGTGTTTATATTAAGAATTATATGGAGTGGAATATAGATGATATTAGATGGGGTCAACGATATGTTGGACTAGAAGCATATATGATTAGGAATGGTGAAATAGGTGAACCTGTAAGAAATCCAGTATTAGAGATTACCACTAAGGCTTTCTATAGCTTAATTACTGGTAAGACTAAGGACTTAAGATTTCATCCCGGTATATGTGGAAAGGGTGAACCTTCACAGCCAGTACCTGTATGGCATGGAGGCCCTGATGTAAAGTTATCAAAAATTAGACTTGGGGTGGCTCCGAGATGAAGGAACAGGTAATTGAACTCTCAAAATATGCTGTAGATAGAGCTATTAAGGAGGGATTTGAAGAAGTTGCTGCAATAGTTAATTATAGTAGGAGAACTATGGTTAAGTTCGCCAATAGTGAAATAACTGTTGTTCAAAGATGGGCCGACTTTAAGATACACCTTTATCTTGTTAGGAACCAAAAAATACTCATTGTTGAAGGTTTAGGACGTAATAGGGAGGATATAGATAAGCTCGTGGTTCAAGCTAAGGATAGAATTAAATTTATTGAGCCTACTGAACTTTATGCTCCTCTCCCCGAACCAACAGGAAAGCCTCTTACTAACCTTGTTGATAAGATATTAATAGAGGAGACAGATAAAGCCATAGAAGTTGTTAATGCATTAATAGATGCAGGGCACAACGAAGGCGCTGAAAAACTTGCTGGGACCCTACATACTGGATATAGGATTTATGCATTAGTGACCAGCAAGGGAGCTGAATTAGCTGAAGATAAAAGCTTTATTCAAGTTTATGCACGTGCTTTTAAAGGTGATATTTCAGGTCATTGGGCATGGGCGTCAACGCGATTTAATAAAAATGCCATTGTTGAAGTAGGAGCTAAGGCAGGTAGGTATGCAGCTCAAGACTATCAAGTAGTAAATGTAGAGCCTGGTAGATATCAGGCTGTTCTTTCACCGCTAGTGTTTGGTAATCTTATAGGATATGTAGCTAGAGCTGCATCAGCGTTTATGGCTATGCTAGGTCTCTCAATGTTTATGAAGATACCACCAGGTAACGTTATAGGCTCTGAAAAACTCATAGTAATCGATGATCCTCACGAAGTTATGCTTCCTGAGGCTAGAGGCTTCGACGATGAAGGCGTTGCCACATTTAAGAAACATATAATTGACAAGGGAATCTTTAAGACATTCCTACATAATTCAAAAACTGCTTCAAAAATGGGCGCCAAGACTACAGGTAATGCTGGATGGATTATGCCAACTGCATGGAATCTTATAGTAGAGCCAGGAGATATGAACGAAGAAGAGATGATTAGAGAAATTAGAAGAGGATTCTTCATATTAAATAACTGGTATACTAGATATCAAAACTGGGTTGAAGGACAATTCTCTACGGTTACAAGAGATCTACTACTATATATAGAGAACGGAGAAATCAAGGGTTTAGTTAAAAGGCTTAGAATAGCAGATACATTCCCTAATTTACTAAAGAACATTATAGGTCTATCAAAGACACGTTATGACATACAATGGTGGGAGGTTAGAATACCTACAAGAACACCATACATCTTAGTAGATAATGTAATGTTTACTAAACCCGAAGTATAATCTTTCTTTTTTCCAAAAACCCGTCTCAACTAATAGCCGTTTTCTTATGATAGACCATTTTAGAATTTAAAGTACTGGTTTAAAGGTATAATGGGTGTTAATCGTGAAAGCTATTAAAGCTAATTTAATTTACTTGGGAAAGCCTGGTGAAGTGATTGAGAATGCATACTTATTATGGGATGATAAGGTAGTTAAAGGTATTGTTAAGGAAAGGCCTAAAGGTATTGAAGAAGTTTTTGAATTTGATAAAGCTGTTATTACTCCTGCTTTTATCGATGCGCACTGCCATATCGGTATGGCGAGAGCTGGCGAGCCTGATGAAGAAAGGGAATCTAATGAAAGAATGGATAGCGTCTTGCCATTAATTGATGCGTTATATAGCGTTTACCTTGATGATCCAAGCTTTAAGGAGGCTATTGAATGGGGAGTTCTATATTCATGCGTACTTCCTGGAAGCGGTAATGTTATTGGAGGTAGAGGTGTAATCATAAGAAATTATGGTCTTGATATAGAGGATGCATTTATTAAGTATGCTGGAGTTAAGATGGCGCTAGGATTTAATCCTAGGAAAACCGTTGATTGGAAGGGTATAAGACCATTTACTAGAATGGGTGTTATAGGGCTTCTTAAGAAGTGGCTTATTAAAGCAAAAGATATGCTTAAACTAGTTGAAGAAGGTAAAAAGTTACCCGAAGAAATTGAACCAGAAATTAGAGCTCTCTTCCCGGTAATTAAGGGTGAGGAAATTCTTAGAGTTCATGTACATAGGGCTGATGATATAGCTGGGCTCATAATGCTTATGAAGGAGTTTAAGTTTAAAGCAACTATAGAGCATGCACATGATTTATATAAAAGAGAGCATTTCGAGAAAATAAAGAAGGCTAATATACCTCTTGTCTATGGACCTATAGATTCATTTCCATATAAAACAGAGCTTAAACATGCTACGTGGAGAAATGTAAAGTATTTAGTTGAAGTTAAGCCGTTCTTTGGAATAATGAGCGATCACCCTGTAGTACTTCAAAGAAATCTGTTTATGCAGCTAAGATTCTTTAGAGTATTTGGTATGAGTAAATCAGAATGCATATCACTGATAACGTATAATAATGCAAAAATACTCGGAATAAATGATATTCTAGGCTCCTTGGAGAAAGGTAAATGGGCTAGCTTTGTAGTATGGAATGAAGATCCATTTAATCTAGGATCTTATCCGATAATGGTAGTTGCTGAAGGTAGGATTATTCATGAAGTAAAGTAATTTTACTTCTTTTTCTCTTGTAACTAGATAAGTTAATAATTCAAAATTAAATAATATTAGGAGTGGATGATCCGAGGCCTCGGCTGGCAGCTACGGGGGCCTTTTAAGGCCCCTGAGGAAACTCCGCCCTCCCCGCGGAACTCGGACCCCGTAATGGGGTACGGGGAAACCCGTGGCAACGGCACAGAAACGGAACCCCCACTACCAGATGTCTATGAGGCGGTGAGGACCCCCTGGCAACAGGGGGTCAGTAACCCGCTGATGTATGGTAGTGGGTGGGTTGAAACGGCCGACCCCGAGGGAGCAAGGCCCGAGCCCTCTATGAAGTCCGCGTGAGGGGTAGGGGCCGCATAGCCTAATGCTGCCGTAGTACAGAAGGCGGGTTATAGCCGAGGCCTCGGTGAATTATTTAATCAATAAGATTCTTAAGGTGGACTAGTAAGTTAGACTTAGGGGTAGATATGGCAACGGCAATAATATTAATCAATACGGATATAGGAGCTGAAGAGGAAGTTCTAAACGAGTTAGCTAAAATTGAAGGAGTAACCGAGGCATATATTGTTTATGGAGTTTATGATATTATAGCTAAGGTAACAGCTGTAAACATGGATAAGTTAAAGGAGATAGTTACTACTAAGATAAGGAAACTGCCAAAAGTAAGGTCGACTCTAACGATGATTGTTGTTGAGGGTAAGGAGATTAAAAAGTGAACTATGATATAGTTCATATAGGATTAGATGCTCACGATTCACCTATAGGTGGATGTACAACTCATTTTTCTTACCTCCTTACCCGTAAACTCCTTTCAAAAAAATGCGTAGAGTTTATAGATTACCCTAATCTAATTAGATTAAATCCTTCAGTACCTTGGAGAACTAGAGGAAACGGTGCAGTTGCACTGAGGTTTAAATATAGTGGATGTCTAGAGGACCTCATCGACGAAATTAGCTCCTTGTCAATGGAATACGTATCAAGTATTAGTAGGAGAAATGAAAGGCCCGGTATCATAGTATATAGAGGTAATGTAAATAGCTTAATTAAGTGGATTTATAGGAGAGCACTAACGGATATTGTTGATCTAGGTGTAGCTTTAAAGATATGTAGGAAAGTTAAAGCAATAATTGTTGGTGAAGAAGGTCGAGGGGTAATTGGAGCACTTGCTGCTATTGGAGGTCTAGGACCTGGTGAAGATTATACATTTGAACTTATAGCATATAGAAGCCCTGATTATTGGGGTTTAAGAGATAGGTTAATTGATGAAGAATCAGTAAAAGTTATGGATGAGCTTACTAAACCATATACATTTAATAATATCGACGATGAAACCGGTAAGGTATTAATTGCTCCAAGAGGACCCGATCCAGTACTATTTGGTATAAGAGGTGAAAGTCCAGAGATATTAGTTAAGGCTTTAAAGTATGTAAAAGTTTATGAGCCAATAAGTGGATGGATGATATTTAGAACTAATCAAGGAACTGATGCTCATATGGTTTATAGATCTATAGGTGATTTAAGACCTTATCAAACAGCTAAAATTCAAGGAATAGTATCTTCTAATCCTAGGAAGATACCTGGAGGCCATGTAGAATTTGCATTAAGAGACTTAACAGGTGAGATAAAAGCTTACGTATATGAGCCTACGGGTAAACTGCGAAATATAGCATTAAATTTACGTAAAGGAGATGAAGTAATATTACATGGAGTTGTACGTCCAGGATTAGAGCCAGGTACAATATCATTCTCTGTTGAGAAAATAATAGTGTTAAGGTTAAGTCCATTAATACTAGCTAAAAACCCTAAATGTCCAAAGTGCGGTAAGACCATGAAGTCGATGGGTAAAGATAAAGGGTATAAGTGTATTCGATGCGGATTTAGAGATCCTTATGCAAAGAAAGTAATCATTCGTGTAGAGAGAAAGGAGCCTAAACCCGGAATATACACCGTACCAGCAAGATCAATGAGGCATTTAACAAAACCCTTAACTAGGTATGGTATGGAGAAAACGAGCTTCCATGGAATGCAAAAAGATTTTAAATGGATAGAGTAGCTATGTTTAACCCCCCGGTTAAAACCCCTACAATGCGCCTGGATCCCACCAGTGGGCTCCACGCGAACCCACACCTGCCCGATATCAGGTGAAGTGGGGAAAAAGTGGGTTCCAGGCGAATCCACACCCCGCCCCCACCCCTCTGTTTCCACTGGAGAAGTATTCTAGTATTAAGGAGCCCGCGCTCTTAAATACCTAATTAAATAATGTAATATAGTAACATAGATATTGTAACAAATGCAATTATATTGATATGTTTGTATAAACCTGGAACTAATGTATATATTAATCTGGTTATGTTAGAGCGGAGTAGGGATCCTTCTCCAGTGGAAGTGGAGGGGGGCGGGGGTTTCTTAGAGGTTATGATAATGAGTTCCACTGGAGCTTATGGTGTGTGGGTTCGGGTGGAGTGGGACCGGTTCGCCTGCAGTGGGTCAAGTGTGGGTTTACTCACCGAGCTTCTGTAAAACGTATTTTATTACGTCGATTTTCGTTATTATACCTATAACTCCTTTCTTACTAACAACTAAAACTGCTGGATGTTCTAGGAGTAATTGTACTATTGTTTGTAGAGTTGTTGTTTCAGTAACTGTTGGTAGAGGATCCTCCATAACGTCCTTTACATGATAATTTGATGCTTTCTTACCTCCTTTGAGTAGTGCCTTCATTATTGTTGATTCATATATTGTCCCTATAGGCATATTATTATCATCGACTACAGGTACTTGTGATATACCTTTTTCCTCCATAACCTTAATAACATCTATAATTCTTGTACTTGGCCTAGCCGTTATAACTGGTGTTTGCATAATGTTCTTAGCCATATCCCTTGATGAAAGTCTTTCCTCGATGACCTTAAGTATTTTTTCAAGGGTTTTAAGTCTTGGATTAATACTTCCTTTTTCAATTTTAGCTATTAGTGATTGACTAACACCAGCTAATTTAGCAAGTTCTCTTTGAGATAAACCTGCCATTTTTCTAAGCTTTCTCAGCTCTTCAGGGCCGGGTATGTGGATTATTGGGGTAGCCATCTTCTCGATTGAAGTAGTAGTTAATATATGCTTATATATTGTTTTCCACTTATTCATACATGAGTCCATTAATGAGCTCGGGTGAAGGAGAAGTGTTACTCGAACTCCGTTTTCATGGTAGAGGAGGTCAAGGTGCTGTTAAGGCAGCTGAAGTTCTTGTTGATGCAGCTATACTTGAAGGTAAATATGGACAGGCATTTCCATTCTTTGGTGCTGAAAGAAGAGGTGCTCCTGTTGAAGCATATGCAAGAATATCTGATAAGCCTATTAGAATTCATAGCGGTATAAGAACTCCAGATATTGTTATTGTACTAGATCCTAGCTTATTAAGGCTCGTTAATGTGCTTAGGGGGCTTAAACCGGGGGGTAAAATAATAATTAATTCACCAAAGAAGGTGGAAATTGAAGGAGATTATGAAGTCTATGTAGTTAATGCTACTAAGATAGCATTAGATTTAAAGCTTGTTGTTGCGGGCTGGGCTATAGTTAATACGGCTATGCTTGGAGCTCTCGTTAAGGCAACAAACATAGTTTCCTTAGATTCAACACTTAAAGCCATTAGACATACGTGGGCAGGTGATTTAGGAGTGAGAAATGCTAAAGCTGTTGAAAGAGCATATCATGAGGTCATTAAAGTGAAGTAGTTTATGTGGATAAAGTTATTAATCCTATATAACATAGTTTGGATAGGGTGTTTAATTATTGTTGAAAGAAGTAGAGGCGAACTTGGCCCCACTCTCAAGACCCAGCTTTGGTGCTTCAGGTAGTAAGACTGGTACTTGGAGAATCTTTAGACCAGTACTAAACCATGAAAAATGTGTTAAATGTCTTCTCTGCTGGCTTCATTGCCCATATTCTGTAATAGAAAGGCCTAGCGATCCTAAGGGATACATTACCATAGATTATGATTACTGTAAAGGTTGTGGTATTTGTGCTTCTGTATGTCCTACAAAAGCTATAAGTATGGTTCCTGAAGGTGAGTAGTCGTGGTTTTAATGGCTCTTTCAGGTAATCATGCAGTAGCTTGGGCTGTTAGAAGGGCTAGAGTTAAAGTTGTTGCAGCATACCCTATTACCCCACAGACAACGATTGTAGAGAAATTAGCTGAATTTATTGATAAGGGTGAAATGAATGCTAAAATGATTAGAGTTGAAAGTGAACATTCGGCTCTTGCAGCAGTCTATGGTGCTGCACTTGGTGGAGCACGTGCATTTACAGCTACTTCAAGTCATGGACTATTATATATGCATGAAGTATTATGGTGGGTTGCTGGTTCAAGAGTTCCATTAGTTATGGCTGTAGTTACTAGATCTATAGGTCCTCCATGGAATATATGGAGTGATCATAGTGATATTATGGATCAAAGAGATACGGGCTGGATTATAGCTATGGCTGAAGACAATCAAGAGGTATTTGACTTAACTCTACAAGCATTTAGGATAACCGAGGATGAAAGAGTTAATCTCCCCATGATTGTTGGCTTAGATGCATTCATATTAAGTCATACGGTTGCACCTGTCGATATCCCTAGCCAAGAGGAGGTAGATGCTTGGCTTCCTGAAAGAAAACAACTATACGTCATCGACCCTAATAATAAGTTACAAATAGGTAATCTAGCATTACCTAAGGATTACGCAATGTTGAGGAGAAGTCTTGAAGAAGCTATGAATAATTCCAGAAAAGTTATAGTAGAAGTAGATGAAGAATACGGCAAAGTATTTGGAAGGAAATATGGTGGTCTTGTTGAAAAATATAAGTGTGACGATGCTAAATATATAGTCATTCTTATGGGTGCATGGAGCGGTGATGCTAAGGAAGCCGTAGATAAGTTAAGAGAGGAAGGATATCCTATAGGTGTCCTTAGAATAAGATTTGTGAGACCATTCCCAATAAATGAAATAATTGATGTCGCTAAAGGCAAAAAAGGTGTAATGGTAATCGATAGGTCAATATCCTTCGGTAATGCAGGACCATTATTCATTGAAGTGTCATCAACATTAATGGGATTAAACATAGCACTGAAGGGGGTTCTTGCGGGTATTGGAGGAATTGATGTAGGTGTTAATGACTTCACAGAGATATTTAAGAAGTTTATAAATGAAGTAGAAGAATATGGAACATTTATTAAGAGACAGGAATGGTGGTTGAGGTGATAAGTTATGGTTAATATTCGTGAGTTACCTAATAAAAAGTATCTACTGCCAGGAGAGACCGCTTGTTTAGGTTGCCCTGAGGCTCTTGGACTTAGAGCTTTAGGTATGGCTCTTGGAGATAAAGCTGTAATAGTAGTACCAGCTGGGTGTTCGACAATAATTCAAGGAATTTATCCAAGGAATTCAATTAATCTTCCAGTAGTAAACATAGTGTTTGCAGCTGCTGGTGCTACAGCTGCAGGCTTATCGGCGGCATATGAAATGTTAGGTAAAGACGCTGTCGTTGTTGTATGGGCAGGTGATGGAGCTACAGCTGATATAGGATTTGCAACTCTTAGTGGAGCAGCTGAAAGAAATGATAATATAATATACATATGCGTTGACAATGAAGCATACATGAATACAGGTATTCAGAGAAGTAGCCTTACACCAAGAGGAGCATGGACTACAACAACTTGGGTTGGAAAGAAGGAACATAAGAAGGACTTACCATTAATAATGGTTTCACATAGAGTTCCCTATGTAGCTACAGCAAGTGTTGGATATATAATGGATTTCATAGAGAAAGTTAGAAAGGCTAGTAAAATTAAAGGATTCAAATATATACATCTTCATGCTCCATGTCCTGTAGGGTGGAGATTTGATGCATCAAAGACCATTCAGATAGCAAAACTAGCAATTGAAACTGGTATGTGGATACTCTTTGAATACCATAATGGTGTATTTAGGATAAGTCCGCCGAGTAGACCATATGCTGATAAATCTAAGAGAAAACCTATTATAGAATACCTAAAAGTTCAAGGAAGATTTAAGGGAATTTCTGAAGAGGATATAAAAGAGATTGAGAAGTGGATTGATGAAACTTGGGAATGGTACCTATTGCTAGAAAAGCATACATCTAGCATGTTAAACTAAGGCATTTAGTTATTTTTCATTGGTGTTCTCACGGTACAGGTATAGGTTTTACGAAGTTCAACGCTATTACAGTAGCCACTAATATAACTGCTATTATAATTACAATAGATGGTTTTATCCTAATACCTTCCTCTACCTCCTCATAAAACCTAATTAATCCGGCAGCTGTAAATGGTCCGGGACCTTCTCTTCTACGCCTCCTTGATGACATTTTTACACCTCATCTTAGGCTATTATAATTAAACTTAATATTTTTATACCTTCAATGATTAAGAAGGAGGTTAAGGGGTAAACGCTATGAGGATTAAGGAAGCCCAGAAATTAATTAGGGATGCATATTATGAAAGAGATAGTCGTAGAGGGCTCTATGCTACATTTGCATGGCTTGTTGAAGAAGTAGGCGAGCTAGCAAATGCGATATTATCAGGAAATAGAGAGAATATTCAAGAGGAAATAGCTGATGTACTTGCCTGGCTTTTATCTGTAGCTAATCTCCTTGAAGTAGACGTTGAGGAGGCCTTTATAAAGAAGTATAGGAATCCTCCACCTTAACCTCTTACTTCTTCTTAATAGCTTCTATTAACTTAATCCCTCGTTTAAGATCTTCTTCAAGTATCGTTCCAGTTACTACTCCATTAGCTCCTAGTTCATGTAACTTCTTAATGTATTCTGGATCTCTAAGACCACCACCAACAATTACGAATATGTCATTATTGACTAGTTTTCTAGTAAACTTAACGAATTCTAAGGGTACTGGTCTAGGGCTTCCTGAACCTGCTTCAAAGTAAATGTACTTCATTCCAAGCATAGAAGCAGCTAATGCATATGCAGCACCTATTTCAGGTCTTTCGAAAGGTATTGGTCTAGCTTTCCCAATATATCCTGCAGCTCCACCATAACCTACGATAATATATGCTGTTGGTAAGGGCTCTAGGCCATACTTTAATACAAGCGGTGCTCCAAGAACTTGAGCTCCGATGATAAAGTAGGGGTCATCAGAATTTAATAAGGACATGAAGAGTATTGCATCAGCATATTTTGAAATACCTGTTACATTACCTGGAAATAATATTACTGGAAGATTACTTACTTCTTTAACAGCTCTTACTACTAGATCTACATCGTGCTGTGAAATACCAGTACTACCTCCAATCAAAAAGCAATCAGTACCTGCTTCTTCGAGAACCCTTACGTTATTCTTTAGCTTATCTAAATCATTAACTGTTTTTTCAGGATCTATAAGGGTGAAATGAATTAACTCATTGTTATTCTTCTTTTTCTGTAGATAGCTTGAAACTCTCTTCTTCACCTATTTCTTCCCTCTCTTCCTCCTCTTCCATAAATGTATACTCAACTTTACCTTCATGGAATAGATCTAGAAATCTACTATATGCATCAACTTCATGGAATGCGTAGGGTACTTCAATTTTAGCATAAAGTTTGCATTGTCCACACTTAACTATAGCTTCTCTACTGCTTCCAGGTTGCCCTTTTTCAACAAATTCAATAGTCATAGCTCTAATTCCGCAGTTTGGGCATTGGAAAACTTTTGGTAGTGTCCTTTTAACCCTAATAATTTTGCGCGCCTTCTTACGCCTCCTTCTACCCATATCTTTACACCATGTACATTTATTCTAGGTTTATGTTATTGCACATGTCTATTTTTAACTTTTTAGCACTATTCTTCTTAATGTAGTACTAAATCCTTTTTCTAAAACTTCATTTATTATTCTACTACATGTATCTATGTCAACATTTACCCTTCTATATTTGCCTTCTTTTTCAGCTATAACTTGAGCTACCAGATGATAGCAAAAAAGCTTTCTCTTCTGACTTAGCACATGAATTATGAAGTCCTTACATGAACAGTAAGTCCTGGGAATTATTATGTGATCTTCACTTTTACCCATAAAAATCCATAAAAGAGTCGTTCCCTCTATAATTAATTCAACGAATCTTATACCGGCTATAGCTTCAGTTAACTTGGGATGTTTATAGCCTTCAACTATGGCCCTATCTATTTCTTTAGATATATCATCTGGAGTCTTCGCTTCTATCATTATTAATTCCTACTCTTCGTAAACTTCTTAACCATATCCTTACTGTATCCTACATATACCTCGCATTCTATACCAGTAAATATTCCTGTTTCAATAACTCCTGGAATGTCCTTAAGTACTCTATGTAATTTATATGGATCATCTATGGGTCCTGTAAATACGTCGATAATTAAATTACCGTTGTCTGTTACTATAGGTCCAATTTTACCTCTACCTTCTCTTAACCTAGCTTTAAATCCTAACTTCATTAGAGAATATAGTACTAGGTTATAGGCATAGGGAAGTACTTCTAATGGAACTGGGTGCTTTTCACCTATTTTTTCAACAATCTTAGTATAATCTACTATGTATATTCGCCTATTACTTAAATATGCAAGTATTTTCTCGCGTGTATGAGCTCCTCCACCACCTTTAATCATATTTAATCTCTTATCAACTTCATCAGCCCCATCAATAAGTACTTCAGCTTTACCCGCTATACCTACCTCAACGTTCTTAGCACCTATTTCCTTCAATAATATTGCTGTATCATATGATGATGCAATAAATAATGGTTTTTCTACATCTATGTATTCTGGTAAATATTTTATGAAATATCTAACTGTCGTACCTGTACCAACAGCTATAGTCCTATAATCTTCATCCTTTATTAAACTACAGGCATGCTTTGCAACGGCTCTCTTAGCATCTTCAATAGCACTAGACAAGGCTTTTCACTAAAACTAGGAGAGTATTACATAGTTTATAAATAGTATTATAAATTTAGATTTTAGATTGATGAGAGAGGAATAAAATGATTAGAATAATTGTTCGTAGTAAACGAGATGCTGATGCAGTTAAGGCAATGATTTCTACATTTTACCCTAATTGGAATATAGGAGTTAGTACACTCCATGGGGCACGAACTATAGAGAAAGCTACAAGAGAATTAGAAGACATTATCAATGATTACGAGTTTTTCGTAGTCCTCCTTGGTAGAGAGGATAGGCAATTAGCTTTAGAATTAAATAAATTAAAGTATCCTAATGTAGTATTTCACGTTGTACCTAGAGCTAGAGTTAGAAATGCTAGGCTTGAACAGCTTTCACACGAATTTGAAGTTGCGAGATGTATGTTTAGAGTACTTGTAACATGGGATAACAGATTAAACGCATATGTATTTAATAGAATAGGTGAAATAGCGTTAGAAGGTATAGAGCCTAATCCTGCGTACGATGTCTTTTTAGCTATAGGAAAATGCTTTACAGAGGTCTTGAGCAAGGTTATTGGTTTATCTATAAAGTCTATCCCATTATTAGTTAGAAAACTAGGGGGCGTTCATGATATATACGTTGGTTATGGGAAGGTAGGTGTTCTTAGAATACCCGATCAAGGGTTAATGCCTACAGGGAATGCATTTGATATCATAAACTATCCTAATATAGGGTTAGGAAATATAATTAGAGCTAATGAAGATATACTAAACATCTATGAAAAGATATCTATAAAATTACTTGAACAGTACGTAGACTGGGCTCAGCAAGTTATCATTCCTTGGAGTGGTGGTAAGGATAGCACGGCTGCATTAATACTAGCTACTAAAGTATTTGATAAGAATAAGATTAAAGCCATATACTGTGATACAGGCTTAGAGTTCCCAGATACCATCAATTATGTTGAGAGAATGGAGAAGAAGCTAGGTATAGAGGTCATTAAAGTATATGCAGGTATTGATAAAGAGATTATTGAAAGGCGTAAACCATTACCAACACATAATTTTAGGTGGTGTACGGGTATGAAAATTGGAGCTATAGAGTCAAAGATAAAGGATTTAGCTAGTAAAAGTAGGACCTTAGTCATTGTAGGAGATCGTGACGCTGAATCTGAAAGGAGAAGTTTAAGACCACCAATAAGAATAGTTAATGAAAATGCTATCTATGTAGCCCCATTAAAATTATGGAGTACGGCACATGTACAGCTATATCTAATTAAAAACAATATACCTCTTAATCCACTATATGATTATGGTTTTTACAGAATAGGATGTTATATATGCCCTGCTCTAAGAAGTTGGGAACTCTACATAATGCTTCATACTAAACGGTTATATGAGAAGCTTAAGAACAAACCCCTCTTTAGAGAATTTGCAGAACTAAGAAGGAAAGAACAAGAAGGTTAAATTCAATCCTAATTCATCGTCAAGAAACTAGGAGTATAGTGAAGTAAGCATTTTAATTTAATTTACCTGAACATACATATTCTTCATGGTGTAAGCGTGTTTCAAAGAATTAAGAGTAGTGATTATAGAGTCTTACATCCTAGGCCCGTATACCTGATAGTATCTGGAGGTGAAGGTAGGTATAATGTTATGGCGGCTTCATGGGTTACCCCTCTAAGTGAAGAACCTCCAAGACTAGGGGTAGCGATTGATAGAGAATCGTATACTTATGAGTTAATCCATAAATACAAGGAGTTTACAGTTAATGTTGTTGATTTATCACTTATAGATAAAGTATGGTATGTAGGTACTAGAAGTGGTAGAAAAGAGGATAAAATTAAGGTTACAGGCTTAACATTACATCAATCTAATAAGATAAAGGTACCGGGATTAGCTGATGCACTTGCATTTATCGAATGTAGAGTTGTAGAAGAAGTACATGTTGGTGAAGTAGCATTATTCATCGCAGATATACTTGAAATACACGTTAAACCTGAATTTTATGATCCTAAGCGTGGATGGGACTTTAAGAAAGCTCGAATACTATTGCATATTAGTGGAAGAGCTTTTACATATCCCTCTAGAATAATCTATGCGCGAAGTAAATGAGGATGACAGCCTTCATGGAAGAGCTCAAAGAAAATAATAAGAGAGATAATAGCAATTATAGGTACTTAAACTATACTAATCTCTATAAAATCTTCAAGTTGATTAGGGTACCACTACTCTTACATCTATATTTATGGCTAGGATACTTCATACTAGTAGCTATAATATACTATGAAACTCAGATAGCATTCTCGAAATCCTATGTACTTGACTCCATAATTAAAGCAGCAATTCCTTTAAGCTTTATAGCACTATGGATTTATACATGGCTTCAAATTATTAGAATTTATAGGAGGAGAAAGCTACTAGAAATAGTCAGGATGAAGAACTTGACCGCTACTGAAAAGTGATGTAAATGGTAGCCTCTGATAAAATATGGGGATGAAGACACTTGCCCCCCCAGGAATTAATGACAGAATTACCGTGGTCGGACCCTCATATAATTGAAGCTATTAAGAAAATTAGTAATGTTTTAAAAGAATTAAAATTAAATATCACGTCATCAATAGCTAAAATCACCGACCTTAGAGGTAAAGCTATAAATTACATTAAATTCATTGGTGTTAAAGATGATAAATTAAAGGTTAACGTTAGCTGGAATCCTCAAATGAAACATATTGAGTTAAGAATAATAGTCCGTAATCTAAGAGAAGATGTAAATAATTTTTTAGAATTACTTGAAGACCATGAGATCTATGGGGAGGAAATTAATGGGAATGTATATATTACTAAGAGGATATCATTAGATAATATATTAGAGTTAAGGGAATCTATTTTAAAGGTAATGAATTTAATTGAGGAGCTATAGAGCTTGCATATCGATACTATTAGAAAGGATATTCCATCAGAATACCTAGGGTTAATGCAGCTACCTTTACTTGCACGTCTTTCAGGTCTAGAAGTCTTAAGAACAAATATAGATGAATGCATTAAATTATACGGGTTAAGTGGAGACCATATTACTATAATACCTAAGCATGATGGATGCAAGAGAGTACTCTATGCTAAAACTCCCCTAAAAGGCATATTAACTAAAACCCCTTGGAAGCCTAGGACAATAGTCAATGAGCTATTAAAATTCTATATGTATTTAGGTTTATTAAAGAAAGGAAACTCAACGCTATTAGTAAATGCTGTACCCTGGACTAATGTCTATGTTAAAGATAAAGAATGTTTCTTGCTACCTCCATCGAGTATATATGATTTCAACTATATACATCCTGTAATTGAAAAAGGGAGCCTTTTAACAATTTCAAAGGAATATACGATAAATGGCATGACAGTTAAGAGTGATAAGGTTTATGCTCTTAATGGGGATAAGCTCTTTGTAATGGGTAATAATATCTCAATACAATATGATCATGAATATTACAATGTTAACGTATTCTTCCAACAACCCTTCTGTATAGTTAACTCCATTTACTCTAACGTTGAAGTTGAAAGCCAATTTATATGCATAGCATTAAATTCTAAAGTAATATCATTAGCTTCCTCAAATCCTGTAAAAGTTCATATAAAACCTGGAAGCCTTATAGTTAAAGGATATGGTGAGCTCTATGTAGAGCTTTCTAAAAACTCAATACCATTAGCTAAGGTACTTGGTATTACTTGGTCTTTAATAAACAAACCTACAATATTAAAAAACTACAGGTCAGTTGTTAAGACTATTAAATTACTAGAGCTTAGACCATATGATGTACTAATTTACAAAGTTAAAGCTAAAGCACAAGACATGGAAGTTGATGCATTCTTTCACTTAATTAATTTTAGCAATGAATTTAGATTAATTGAAATGTATATACCTGCGAAAATAATCAAATCACTTCTATATTCATTAGATTACAGGCTCATAGAAGAACTTGAGCCTGAATATAATATTATTAGAATACCTCTATCACCTTGGAGTTATAGAATTTTAGAACTCAAGCTAAGGAGATTACCAGAACTATTATTAAAGAGCTTGGAAAGACAGAAAACAAGGATATAGAGTAAGGTGTCCTTATGGCCATGCTAGATGATATTTATAGTGAAGTAAGGGATATGAAGCTTAAGCCATCAAGTATTAGAAATTTTATCGAAGAAGTGAAGAACTTATTAATAAATGAACGTAAAAAGCCATATAGAATAAATTTAGGAGTTACATTACCTAGTGAAGGTAAGTTTATAGTTATAGGCGATATTCATGGTGATATAGAGACATTATTGAATATTATGAATAAGGTTAAAGCTTTAAAGATGTTGAGAGAAGGAGCATATCTAGTATTCCTAGGAGATTACATTGATAGGGGTCCATACCAGTTAGAGAGTATACTTCTTGTGTTAAAGTTAAAGACCATGTATCCTGAAAACGTTGTAGTACTAAGGGGAAATCATGAACCACCGCCAGAGCTAATACCCTATCCTCATGATTTCATAGTTCATTTATATAGATACTTTGGTAAAAATACTGGTGAAACATTATATAGCGAGTTCTTTCAATTATTCCAAGAACTACCATATGTATGTATTGCTGAAAAATCAATACTATTCTTACATGGTGGACCTCCAACAATTACTAATAAGGAAATCAACTATATGAAGTATCTATCACTAGATAGGAGGGAACCTGATCTAAAGATCTTAGAGGAAATATTATGGAATGACCCTGTTGAATATACTGAATATTGGGATTTATCACCTAGAGGTGCAGGTAAAGTATTTGGTCCAAAAATTACTGAAAAAGCCCTTGAAATAACTAATACTAAAATAATAGTTAGAGGTCACGAACCTTGTGAGGCAGGATTTAAGATTAATCATGGTAATAAGGTTGTAACATTATTTTCAAGAATAGGGCCACCATATTATAACAGGAATGCAGCATATATGGTCATAAATACATCATATCATGAATGGTGGATCGACCTAGAGTCCTGGATTAAGGTAATTTAAATATCTACTTTTCACTTCTTTCTTTGTCCAAAAATACGCAATAACATTGATCAAGACTTTATGGGGTCTTGGAATAGTAGCATTTACCTATATTAATCACATTATTTTACAGTAAATAAAAATATAAACCTACTAATGAATTAGAGTGATGGTTAGGGAAGGAATATGAATAATCAAATTGATGTAAATTTCACAAAAGAAGACCTTGAAGCACTTAAAGAAGCATTAGCAAATATGATTAAGCCAGTAGATATGTATCTATTTATAGGTGATAAGTGCGATTACTGTGATTCAGCTATTAGAATAGTTAAGACATTATATGAAGTAGCACCTGAAAAACCCGGTATAGGTAAACTCCTACGAATTAAAACATGTATTAGAGAAAGAGATAGTGAATGTTTTTATAAGATGAGGGTAGAGAGAATACCTACAATAGCATTAATTGAAGGATATGCTAGATGGACTGGTACACCAGCTGGTGAAGAAATTAAAGCTCTTGTTGAAACAATTATAAGGATTAGTAATGGTGATTCAGGTCTAGAAGAACATACAAAAATGGCAATAAGAGAAAGAATTAGGAAACCAATAAAAATAGAAACTATAGTAACACCCTTATGCCCCTATTGTCCTTATGCAGCATTACTTGCACATATGTTTGCTTACGAATCATGGCTTTCAGGTAGGAGATTAATAGTATCAGATGTTATTGAAGCATTTGAAAACATGGATATAGCCTATAAATATAACGTAATGACAGTACCTACAATTGCTATAAATGGTATTGTAGAGTTTGTAGGAGTACCTTATGAAGACGAATTGCTAAGAAGGATTATACAAAGGGCTGGAGAGACTAAAATAAGATTCATCTAACGTTACATATCACAAGTAGGACATCCACCAGCATATTCTTCTGATACAGCTATGAACTCCTCTTTACCTACTCTAAATCTATTAGTACTTATTCTAGTGCCCTCTCTAACTACTCTAGTGCTCTCCTTCATAACATTATCAATTATTTTCTCAACTCTACCTTTATCTTCCTCGCCCTCTTCTATAGGCTTATGTTTTCTTTCTTTTTCGACCTTTAATCCAAAG
This sequence comes from uncultured Desulfurococcales archaeon, assembly GCA_964467535.1. Taxonomy (GTDB): domain Archaea; phylum Thermoproteota; class Thermoprotei_A; order Sulfolobales; family WANQ01; genus CAYXRT01. Next base: position 56,654 of record CAYXRT010000006.1, on the reverse strand, counting down.
TAAATTACCTGACATTTTCTACTCTTATCTCTAAATACTGTTATACCTTTACATCCTAACTTCCATGCTAATATGTAGATGTTATACACTGTTTGTGGTGGTTCATTATGTCTTAGGTTAACTGTTTTACTAACACCTTGATCAACCCATTGCTGCCATGAAGCTTGGTGAAGTACATGCCATATAGAATCTACGTCATGTGCTGTTCTAAATACTTTCCTAATAGTTCTTGGCAGGAATGGTATGTATGATATACTTCCAACTTTAGCTATTTCAACAATGAGTTCTGGATCATCAAGTTCATACTCCTTTAAGAACTTTAAGAATAGCCTATTTACTTCAATAAACGTACCTACACTAACCCTTCTAATGAACGCTAATGCAAATATAGGTTCAATACCGCTACTAGTACCTGCTATAATACTAATACTACCTGTAGGAGCTATACTAATAACACAAGCATTTCTTAATCCATACTCATACATTAGCTTTTCAACAGTATTCCAATTAACACTTCCCCTTTCACTTATAATCTTCAATACTTTATCTGAAGGCCTTTCCTTAATTTTACATGTTTTCAATAGTTCTTCTATTGTTTTAGCTGTTTTCCATATAGGTCTATAGAGTTTAGGGTTCCATGCAGGGAATGGTCCTTTCTCCTTAGCTAGCTCTATTGATGCAAGATATGCATTGTATGCTATCCATTCAGCTAGATGATACGCTAAGTATACTGCATCTATACTATCATATGGTATCTTTAGCTTAACTAGCATATGAGCCCAGCCCATAACTCCTAAACCTATCTTTCTAGTCCTCTTTGTGGCTTCTTCGATTTGTTTTAATGGATATCTGTTGGCGTCAATAACATTATCTAAGAATCTTACAGCTATTCTTACATCTCTTGCAAGACCATTCCAATCAATATGAGGTTCCCCGTTTTCGTCGTAGTATATATATTTCTCTAGATTTATACTTCCTAAATTACAGCTTTCCCATTCAAGAGCGGGTACTTCACCACACGGATTTGTTGCATTAATTTTACCAATATACCATACTGGATGTCTCTTATTAATTGTGTCTATGAATAAAAGTCCTGGATCACCGCCATCCCAAGCTCCTTTAACCATTTCTAAGAACAATTTCTTCGCATTAATTGTTTTAGTAATTGCTTGCTCATTTTTAGCTATGGCTAGTGCTTCATCAAATGTAATAAGTGTAGATTTTTCTAGAAGTATAGCTCCTCCATTTTCTTCTAACTCATTTATAATTACCTCCTGTACCCATTCTTCATTGATATAGTGTCTCGCTCTAGCCATGGCATAATATCTCGAATCATTGCCTACACTTAACGATATATTCGTTTTCCTAGGATTAATTAATGCCCAGTTACCTTCATTTAGGACAGCCTCCATAAACTTATCATATATTCCTACGCTTATATTGAAGTTTTGTAAATTTACATCTTTTAGTTCGCCGGACTTACACTTAATGAACTTCTCTATGTCGGCATGCCATACATGAAGTACACCCATATTAGCTCCACGTCTTCTACCACCTTGCTTAATTACATCTGTTGAAACATCTATAACCCTCATAAATGAAAGAGGACCACTAGCAACACCACTGGTACTTGCAACTATATCTCCTTCAGGTCTAAGTTCTGAAAAATCAAAACCTACGCCACCACCATGCTGTGTTATGATTGCATGTGCTCTGACAGCATCATATATACCATCCCCTCTTGATGTGGTCATAGAATCTCTTACAGGTACTACAAAGCAAGCTGATAGTATTCCAAGTCTTGTACCAGCATTCATTAATGTTGGACTATTAGGTATGAATTTTAAGTTTGACATAAGTTCATAGAATTCTTCTTCAATTCTTTTAATTTCTTCAGAACTCTTATCGTAAATTTCTTCAACGCTTGCAAGAACTCTAGCTACTCTTCTAAACATTAGCTGGGGGGTTTCCTTGTATCTTAATGTATTTGGATCCTTTAGTAAATACCTTACTTCAAGGAGCTTAATAGCATTAAATGTTAACTCGAGGTCCTTTTCATCAAAGTTCTTCCAACAACCTTTACCATAAACATCATTATATATCCTAGCTAAGGCATACCTCTTAGCAGCTTCTTCCCATGCAATATTATATATCATAGAATTTATCATGACCTTTTCAATTATATCAGAAATATCCTTTGTCATTAACTTATTATTATTTATACGAGCTTTATTTAGTAGTTCCTCTATAATTTTTTCAAATACCCTATGAATTTCATCTTCACTTATATCCAGGTCTTTGACTGCCTTTTTAATACTATTAAGTACTTTAACCTCATCAAAGTTTTGAGTTTTTCCAGTACGCTTAACTATAATTAGCTTACCAGTCTCTTTTACTGCTTCTCTGATGCTACTGATTAACCCCTCTCTTAAAATTTCCAATAAATCACCCTCGTCTGAGCAAATAAATGGCTCAATCAATGTATTTAAGACTATCAAATATTGGTTTTTTAAGTAAATGACGGTATTATTAATGGTCTTTTCAAGTAATATTGAACTTAGAATACCTTCATCTAGAATTAGTTAACGACACATGAGATACCATTATAGGCTATAATAGTATGATGTACGGTATTTTCGTGAGCGGAGCTTTTATTAGCTTAGCTCTCAAAAACAACTACCGGGTACTCTCACATGAGTGTTGCTGATGTAATAGATGATGTAATAGGAGATCTAATAGAAGATATAGTGGTTGAATATGAATATGATATAGATCTCGACGAAGAATATCTAGACCTACTAATGTACATTTATAATAAACTAGCAAAAGCATGGTTTAGAGATAGAAAACCAGATCTCTATGAATTTGAAGCAAAACTAAGAGATGTAAGGAGAAGACATAAAAATAAGCTTAAAATAGTATTAAGTTACTTAATTAGCAGGTTTATAAAGGAGCGAAAATTGGCTAGGGCAAGAGATAGAGATTACTCACATCCGCTATTTTAGTTTTTCATAATTTGAAGGTATAGCATCTATTAATTATCATGGATGGTATAGTGCCTAGACGTAGGGCAAGCAGAAGGGCTAGGACTGTAAAGGATGTTCAACAAGAATCTACTAATAGTGAAGGTTCGTCTAGGCGAAAAACTACGAGAAGAACACGTAGAAGAATGTATCAGAGAAAGACCATTGATATAGATTCATATACCCGTTCTGTGGTAAGTGAAGTAGCTTCAGCTCTTGGATTAGATTTACTAAATTTAACTAATGAAGAATTAGTTGAAGTACTAAAACCTGCTATAGAAGCTGTAGTAGGGGAAGCAAGATATAAGCCTAGCATTGATACAATTATATCAAGGCTTAGAAGGCACTTTACGAATATAGCTAAGCTAATATCTATGCAGCTCCTAAGGTTAAAGGAAAAGCTAGCCCCTGAACAACTAGAATTCATCATATTGAATGGTGAAGAAGTTGCAGGAATTAATGCTCCAAGACTATACCATGAAGCATTAAAGTACAAGAGGTTAGATTTAATAAATAACTTAAGAATACTATGGGAAAAATATGGAAATCCTACACCTTTTACTTGTCCTAAATGCGGGTTTAGAGCAGTAATTCCAGACCTTACATGTATTATTTGTGGCAATAGCTTAACTGAAAGAGAATTAAAGAAGTCAATAGACTTTAAAGAAAAGCTTATGGAGTTTGCTGAAAATGCTTCAATTAGCGAAATTAAGGAAGTATTAGAAAAAGGTTATGTACTTGTAGGAGAATACATAAAGCCTCCTTCTGCACCTCGTAGTAGATTTGACATAGAACTCTTCCTCTCATCTGAAGAAAGAAAGATGCTTTCATCAATACTAAAATCTAAAATAGAGCGCCTAGTAAAATAAACTTGAGGTAATAGGTAGATAATCATGGTAAGAACAGCAAACAGTACATCCGACTACTACAACATCCTATCAAAATATAGCTTAGTACTAGTAGCATTCCTAGATAATAGTGAAGAGTCTAGAAGATTTGAGCAAGTATTAGAAAGACTTGATAGAGAACTAAGATGGGTTAATTCACCTGCTGAACTAGTTAAAGTATATAGCGATAAATGTCAGGAACTCTTCATAAGAGAGGGCATAAGCACTACACCATACATTAAAGTATATCTCGATGGAAGAGTAATCTTCGAACAAAGAGGAGCTCTTGGTGATGTCTATAAGGATGTATACATTCTTAGGAGAGGTGTTAGAGAAACCCTAAGAAGATATGGTATGAGAATTAGATTCTAAGAGCTCCTTAGCAGCTATTAAGTTAGCATAAAGAAGCTCAATATTATGTAACGCCACGTCATTTACCATCTGATATATAGCGTCACCTTGAACATTTATTAACCTACCACATGGACTTAAGTGAATTCTGTATACTTTGTTAAGATAGTTAAAGTAGAGGATCTCATTAGAGAACGTTCCATAGAATGGATATATGTATTCAGTTCCATCATCAGTATTGAACTTAGGTAGAATAAACTTAAGTAACTTATACATATTGTTAAGCCATAGAGATAGATGAGCATATGTCAGCAATTCTATTGTATAGGGCAATGCCACTTTCAGGTTCTTTAAGTTGTATACTTTTAAAGAACTAGATATGTACTTTAATATCTCTTGAAAGATCTTGATAAAGTTATCGTTAAGGCACTTGAATTCAACATTGGGAGTAAGTATGTTAACTTCTTTATACTTACTTAATGACTTAATCTCATCAAGTACCTTGAGATTTCCTTTATTAAATGTTGACGGAACAAGAGCATACATCTTAGTATTAAACTTAGATTCTATAATACCTAAAGCTAACATTAATCCTATAGATAGGTAAGGTATATATGGATCAAAGAATACAACTATGTTATCCCATGGCGTTAACATTTCGTATTTAGATATAGTTTTTTGAATGCTTCTTAAAAAACCTTTAATGAAGCAGTTAGGGCAAAGCTTTTCTCCTGAAGCTCTTCTAAAAAATACTGCTTTTCTTCTCTTACATGTTGTACATGTAAATATTGTTATCACCTTAAACTTCTAACCTATCCAATCTTTCCTCTCTATGTAATGCAGATATTCTTGATAAAGCTTCATTTATTGAATTTTCACTGACTTCCTCCTCTAATATACCTAGGATTTCCATAATATATGGATTAAGATAATTTGGTCCATCGATTATCTTGTATCTAAGTTCTTCAGCTATTTTTCTAAGCTCTTCACCTGATATTTCATTTGCTTTATACTCATATATCAGTGATTCAATACATGCAAGTAAGTATTTGTTAGCTGAATCTATATCCTCTTTATCTATAAACTTGCTATATACTTTTAGCACTCTATTAACGGTCTCTTCTATCTTCACCACCCACATCACCACCGCTATTTAAGTAGTTGATGTTTTTAAATTCTGCATAATTTATACTATTTACATAAATATTAGGGAAAAGTTTATATAGAAGCGCTCCCCAAGGAATCTCCGGCATAAGACATAGTATGGGTGGTGAATTTATGGCCCTGTATGGCGTACCTGTATTAATATTAAAAGAAGGGACTAAGAGGACTACTGGTAGAGATGCCCTTAGGAGCAATATTCTTGCAGCTAGAGTACTAGCTGAAGTATTGAAGACAAGTCTTGGACCTCGTGGTCTCGATAAGATGCTTGTTGATAGTTTCGGTGATGTAACCATAACCAATGATGGTGCAACAATAGTTAAGGAAATGGAAGTTCAACATCCAGCTGCTAAACTCCTCGTAGAGGTTGCCAAAGCACAAGATGCCGAAGTAGGTGATGGAACTACAACAGCCGTAGTACTTGCTGGTACGCTTCTCGAAAAAGCTGAGAACCTACTAGAACAAGGAATACATCCAACAATAATTATTGAAGGATTCAAGAAGGCTATGGTAAAAGCCATTGAGGAAATAGATAACATAGCCATAAAACTAGACCTAGGAGATCTAGATAAGCCTGAAGATAGAGAGAAAATTAAGCCTACACTTAAACAAGTAGTTCAAACAACAATAGCTAGCAAATACATAGGAACAGGAGCTACCTTTGAGAAAGTAGCAAACATGGTAATAGACGCTGTATTTACAGTCGCCGAGAAAATGCCTGGAGGAACATATAGAGTACCACTAGATAACGTTAAGGTTGAGAAGAAGAAGGGAGGAAGCCTTCTAGATAGCAAGCTAGTTTACGGAATTGTCCTAGACAAAGAAGTTGTTCATCCTGGTATGCCTAAGAGAGTTGAAAAAGCAAAAATAGCACTACTAGACTGCCCATTAGAAGTCGAGAAACCTGAAATAACGGCTAAGATAAACATCACAAGCCCTGAACAGATAAAGGCATTCCTAGATGAAGAAACAAGAATACTAAAGGATATGGTTGATAAGATTTCAAATATTGGTGCTAATGTTGTTATTTGTCAGAAGGGTATTGATGATGTTGCACAGCACTTTCTTGCTAAGAAGAAAATACTTGCAGTAAGAAGAGTTAAGAGAAGTGACATGGAAAAACTAGCAAGAGCAACAGGAGGAAGAATAGTAACAAGTATTCGTGATCTCACAGCTGAAGACCTAGGATATGCAGGTTTAGTTGAAGAGAGAAGAGTCGGTAACGATAAAATGGTATTCGTCGAAGAATGTAAGAATCCAAAGTCAGTAACAATATTACTAAGAGGAGCTAACGACATGCTCCTTGATGAAGTCGAAAGGAGTATTAATGACTCATTACATGCATTAAGGAACGTGCTACGAGAACCAAAGATAGTACCAGGTGGCGGGGCAGTTGAAATAGAGCTAGCTATTAGACTTAGAGAATATGCTGAAACGGTTACAGGTAAAGAACAATTAGCTATTCAAGCATTTGCTGAGGCACTAGAAGAAATTCCAATGGTACTTGCAGAAACCGCAGGACTAGATGCCTTAGATACATTAGCTGAACTAGTTAAGAAACATAAGGACGAGAAGAAGATCTATGCAGGAATCGATGTAATTGGAGGAAAAGTAATAGATGATATGACATCTATAGGAGTACTAGAACCAGCAATAGTTAAGAAGCAGATAATAAAGAGTGCATCCGAAGCTGCAACAGCAATACTAAAGATCGACGACGTAATAGCTGCTTCACCTCCAAAGAAGAAGGAGAAGGAAAAGGGCAAGGAGGAATTCGGAAAGGAAAAATTTGAGTTCTAGCCTACCTCAATAAACAATTAACTTTTATTAACCATATATTTTTTATTCTCTGATTCATAATTCAGCTAATTAGTTCCAACAAGGGTATATGGTGACTAATGGATTGTATAGGCCTTGGAAAAGATCTCAAGTAATAGGACCACCATGGTTAACTAAGTATGAGAAGGCGAGAATTATAGGTGCAAGAGCACTACAATTATCCCTAGGAGCACCTCCATTAATAGACTTATCACAATTAAAGACAACCGATCCGATAGTTATTGCAGAAGAAGAACTTAGAAGAGGGTTACTCCCAATAACCATTAGGCGGCGGCTACCTGATGGAAGAATTCAACTTATACCCCTAAGTCAGCTTTTAAAATATAGGAGGCTAGAGTAATAGTGGTAAATGAAGAGGAATTAATCAGCATTACTTCAAAGTACTTTGAAATAATAGCACATAAGAAAGGTGAAAGAGGAGATTACATTTTCATAGTAGAACCAGGGCTTGAAGACGTAGATGAAAAGTTCAATTCCCTATATAGGGATATAATAAAGCTAAACTATTTGCCATTATTAACTACTAATGAAGGATTTCTAGCACTACACCTTATACCAAAAGAGCAACGTAGGAGGAGGGCAAGAGTACCCATAATATTAACGATTATAACCATGGCGATGATATTTATATCAGGATGGTACCTATCATCGCAATTCTGGAAGGGTTTAGGGTTAGAACTAAACACATATACTATAATAAAGGATTCTTTACTATTCTTAGGAACATTAATGGGAGCTTTAGCTATACACGAGTTTGCACATTATATTGTTGCAAGGCATAGAGGTATACCTGTAAGTCCACCATATTTTATACCAGCACCACCAGCAAATCTAGGCTTTTTAGGTACATTTGGAGCGGTAATTAACATGAGAGCACCACCACCAAATTTAAACTACTTAATAGAACTTGGACTAGCTGGTCCATTAGCTGGATTTCTAGTAACAATCCCCCTAGCTTATTTAGGTTTAACATTATCATACTTTGTTACTCGACCTGAAGTATTACCTGTAGAAGCTCAACCCATAAATATGGTTCCCTTAATATTAGCTATGATGTTAAAGTATTGTGTACCTCCAGGAGTAAGTATATACGTTCATCCGGTTCTATTAGCATGCTACTTCATGTTCCTAATAACATTCCTGAACTTATTACCATTAGGGCAACTAGATGGTGGTCATATAGTTAGAGCAATAGTAGGTGCTAAAGCCCACTACTACATAAGCATAATGATAGCTTTAATAGCGTTCTCTATAGGATTTTTAGAGATAACAGGTACCCTACGACATAATCCACCAATATTCTTTTTAATAGCAATATTCTCACTATTCGCATTAATGTTAGGTGGATATAGACCACATATAGGTGGATTAAATATTATATCTAAAATGAATAGAAAACACTATATACTTGTATTAGTCTATGCTACGTTGTTCATATTAACCTTACCAATACAAATAGCATAAATTAACAGTAAGGTAAGGGCTATTAAAATTGTTGACAAAGTATCATAACTATATACTAATAATAGCTGAGAAACCAAAAGCTGCTAATAGGATTGCGAAGGCTCTTGCAAGTGGGAGTGTGATTAAAAAGACTTGGAATAAGGTACCATATTGGATAATTAATGTTAGTGGAAGACCATGTATTGTTGCATCAGCTGTAGGTCACCTATTTACACTAACAACTAATCTCAATGGGGTACCCGTGTTCACATATTATTGGACACCAGTATGGATTGTTGATAAAGGGGCTTCATATACTAAACCATACTATATGTTACTAGAGAAACTATGTAAATACGCTTCAATTTATGTAAATGCATGTGACTATGATATTGAAGGCTCCGTTATAGGCTATATGATTATAAAACATTTTGGAGACTTAAGAAGAGCTTATAGGATGAAGTTTTCAACATTAACACCATCTGACCTAAGAAGAGCATTTCAAAAACTTGAGAAGCTTGACTGGCCTATGATTGAAGCAGGTCTATGTAGACATGAATTAGATTGGATATGGGGTATTAATATAAGTAGAGTATTAATGGAAGCAATAAGAAAAGCTACAGGTAAACGAATTATACTGAGCGCTGGTCGAGTACAATCACCAACACTAGCTTTTATGGCTCAAAAAGAAATAGAAAGTAGATTAAATATACCAACCCCTCAGCCTTCAATAGAAGTTAAAGTGAGAATCGGCAGGGAGGAATACTCTGTTAGCCTAGAAGAATTTAGGCCAAGAACCTTAGAAGAAGCACGAAAGATTATACAGTTGCTTAAGAAATATGGATATCTTATTGTAACGAATATAACTTATAAGACTGAGTTAATTCAACCACCAACTCCCTTTAATTTAGGTGATTTACAAGCAGAAGCATCAAGAATTTACGGTCTTAGCCCCCTTAAAACACAGGAAATAGCTGAACAATTATACTTAGATGTATTAATAAGCTATCCTAGAACAAATAGCCAGAAGTTACCACCAACAATAAACTATAAAGAAATAGTAATGAACCTACTAAGAAATCCAAAGTATAGTAAGCTTGCAAATGAATTACTAATAGAGACCAAAGGATATCTACGCCCAAAGGAAGGACCTAAAGAAGACCCAGCTCACCCAGCTATATATCCAACAGGTAATATACCATCCAAGCTATCTAAGGACAAGGAACGAATATATGACCTTATAGTTAGAAGATTTCTAGCATGCTTCTCAAAACCCACAAAAATAGTTCATGTAAAGGCTATATTAGAAACTCCATTTAAGTATTTAAATAAAACTCTGAAATTCTCAATAAACTTTACTTCAGTTACTGAAATTGGATGGATAAAATATTATCCATTTACATCCCTTAGAGTTACAAAGATACCAGGTATGTATAAGTACATGAAAATACCAATAAGTAAAGCTAATGCTAGAATAAGATACGTTTCAAACATAGAACCATATACAAAAGCCAAGATAATTAAGTGGATGGAAACAGTAAATATAGGTACTGAGGCAACTAGGGCAAGGATACTAGAAACACTATTTCAAAGAAAATATCTTAAGCTTTCAGGAAAGAATGTAAAGGTAACTGACTTAGGATTAGCCGTTTATGAAGTACTATCAAAGTATTTTAAAGATATAACGGATGTAGCTTTAACAAGAAAATTCGAAATGTATATGAATGATATAAGGCTTGGGATTAAAAGTAGAGAGGAAGTAGTTAAAGAAGCTAAAAAATTATTACTAGAAATAATTGGTAAATGCAGAGAAAATATAGATGCTGTTGGTGAAGACCTTGCAATTGGTTTAGGAATTAAAGAAGCATATAATAAGTGTATACTATGTTCTCGTAGAGCACAAAAAGACAACTTATGTAATTACCATTTAATGGCTTTAAATAAGCTCAGAGATTCATATGAGGTATGGAAGGAGGTATTGGGAATTTCATGGAATGATTATTTAGGCAAATTATTGAAGTTAAAGAGTACTGGGGTATGGATTAAAGAACTTGCTCAATATATTTCTAGGTCAGAAATTTACTCAGCTATAGAGTAAGAGGGACAAGTATCCTATATATGGTATTTTGAATATAATACCATTAATTGATAAAACCTTACCTATAACCCTCTTATAACTAATACCATAAATTCCATCATATTGTACATAATCCTCTATGAGAACGTTATCTCCTCTAGTCCTATAATAATATTCCCCATTAACTACCTCTACATCTATAACTCTATGTATTATGTATTTTCCCGTTTTAGATAAGTATACAATTACATCACCGGGCTTTATGTCTGAGGGAGGAGGTTTATACAAAATGACCATATCTCCTTCAACAAGTGTTGGCTCCATGCTTGTTCCACTGACAACAGCTATAGGAGATGGTATACCAAATATTAGCAATACTATCCTACTAATTAATAGAGCAGCTAATATCAGTAATAGTAATGTCGATAATAAATCACTTATCACACGATATCTTGATTTCCTTGACATTTATTCTTCCTCTTCCTTTTCAAAATCGATTTCTAATTCAATAATCTTTGCCCTTCTTTCTCTACTTGGTTCTTCACCTAATACCTTCCTACCTTTTGCTCCTTCAACTTCAACACCAGTACCACCAGCCTTTATCTTACTAACAACACCCCTCCACTTATGACCACAATTTGGGCATTCAAACATACCCATAACAGTTATTGTAATTCTTCCTCGTGCATCAGGCAATGGTGATATTAATTGCCATGTCTTATATGGTTTTTCTACTTTAGTACCACATATAGGGCATATGTTAGAGGCCTTCCTTCTACCCATGATTTCCTACCTCACCATATCTAATTTTATTACGTCTATTGAAAAGGCTTTTACCCTTTTATAAATGCTGCTACTATTTAAGTTTAGCTAATATTTTACGTTTACTATTATGTCATATTCTCCTAGTTCAAATATTAACACCTTAACCGCATCAGCTGCTATTTCCATTCTCCTACCACTACTAACAGCAGGTATTGTAAGTGTTAGTTCATAGGATATAGAGTTTGGTGAAGCAGATAATAGTTTTAATTCAGGTTCTACTCCAAAGAAGAGATGCTTATGCTTCCTAATAATCTCCTTTACTTTCTCTTCAACCTTACCCATATGCATTGGTGTTATATTTTTAAATGTTAATATAAATTTCATTTTTATATGAGCTGGTAAAACCCTTACACCACGAGATATAACGATTCTATTTGGAATTCTAATAACTTCTCCTTCAGGTGAATCTATTACCACATTAGTTAATGTTATTTCCCTTACCCTACCTCTAACAATATTATCTCCAAGATTTATTTCGACTAGAGAATCAGGCATTAGGTATCTACTAAATAGAATTATATAGTATGCAACGGTATTTGCAAATATATCCCATGAAGCTATGGCTATCATTAAAGCAACTACTAGAGTTATTATGTATGTTAGTGTTGGTATACTGGTTAGGATATTTATTATGGTTAATAATGTTAAGACGTATACCAATGATACAATAGGTGTTCTTATCTTTCTTGCAATATTCTTACTTATACGCTCCTTCCTAACAGCTTTACTGAGTATATGGTCAACTATTTTAATGATAATATATGCTGTTATTAATGTTATAAGGATGCTTAGCAACATACTAGTTAATGGATTAGCGTAAAGCTCTTCCCAACGCTTATATAGTTCCTGAAACCAATCCCAAAGTTCCTGGTTCATGTTCTACGCCTAACATACTAGTAGGGTAGCTATCTAAATGCACTAATAAACTCCTCTACCTTATCTCTACGTACTAGGGCTATAATTTCATAGCCTGCTTTTAAAACAGTTACTTCATCAGGGTCGAGTACATTTTTACCATCAAATACAGCTATTATTTTGGCATGCTCCTTCGGATAATCTATATCATCTATGCTCTTAGCATTACTTTTATCGAGTTCACTTATAGTTAATGAGACTAATACGTAGTTTCCGCTAAAAACGGGTACTAAAAATGTTGAAGCGAACTTCCCCTCTAATAATCCCTGAATTAATTTAGCTATGGTTAATGCTTCATTAACTGGCTGGGCTATACCATCACTTTCCATGAGAGAGGCAACTCTTTCGTCACGTACTCTAGCTATTCTATATGGTACTGCATATATTTTTGCAAGTAATGAAACGAACATGTTTACCTCATCTTTATCGGTTACGGCTATTACAGCATCTATTTTCCTTAAATCTATTTCCTCATAAAGACTGGGGTCTGTAGCGTCACGTGCTATAGCTAATACATCAGCTTCCTTAGCTATAGCATCACATTTAGCAGGATCCTTATCTACAACTATTACCTCATTACCTCTAACTGCTAGTTCTTTAGCTAGAATTCTACCTACGTATCCTGCACCAACTACTAGTATTCTCATTTACAGCACCTTAAGTCTACTGGATAAAGCTACTTCTAATATTTAAAACCTTTAATTGTCTAACAGTAAGGAAGTAATTTTTAATACCATTAAATACTTAATGGTAGTTCGTGAGGAGAAGCTAACAATGACTTATCCTGTCATTGAGGAAATATTCGAGATAATTGATGTAAGGGGTAGACAGATAGTTGATTCTCGAGGTAACCCTACTATTGAAGTTGATGTAGTTACACGGGGTGGTTTTGGTAGAGCAGCTGCACCTGCAGGTGCTTCTAAAGGTAAATATGAAGCACTTGAGCTTAGAGATGGTAGAAGGGAATTTCATGGTAGGGGCGTCGGTAAGGCTGTATGGAATGTTAATAACATTATAGCTCCAGCACTTAGGGGGATGGATTCTCGTAGACAGAGGGATATAGACTATAAAATGATTGAACTTGATGGAACCAGGAATAAATCTAGACTTGGAGCAAACGCCATAATAGCTACATCATTAGCGGTGGCCAAGGCAGCGGCATCAACTTACGGTATGTGGCTTTATGAATACCTTGGAGGACTTAATGCAAAGGTAATGCCAGTACCCCTAATGAACTTTATCAATGGTGGAGTACATGCAGGTAATAAGCTTGATATACAGGAGTTTATGATACTACCACTCAATGCCGATACATTTTGCGATGCACTTAGAATAGCTATTGAAGTATATCATGAACTTAAGCAATACCTTAAAGAAAAATATGGTCTTCAAGCAATAAACATTGGTGATGAAGGAGGCTTTGCTCCGCCAATGACCAATACTAGGGAAGCACTAAATGCATTAATTGGTGCAATCAAGAGAGCAGGTTATGGTCCAGGTAGTGATGTTGCTTTAGCACTTGATGTAGCAGCTTCTCAGCTATATAGCTATAAAACAAAAACATATAGTATTGATGGCAAAAGCTTTACAGCTGAGGAATTAATGGACTATTTCATGGAATTAATAAATGAATACCCTATTGTAAGTATTGAAGATCCCTTCATGGAAGACGACTTCCAATCATTTGCAAAACTATTGGGGAAAGTTAAGGGTAAAATACTAATTGTTGGAGACGATCTCTTTGTAACAAATATCGATAGATTAAGAAAGGGTATAGAGTATAGGTCATGTAATGCAATATTAGTTAAGGTTAACCAGATAGGTACATTAACTGAGGCAATAGAGGTTATTAATGAAGCACATGATGTTGGATATAGAGCTATTATAAGCCATAGGAGCGGTGAAACAGAAGATACTACAATAGCTCACTTAGCAGTAGCATTCAATACAGGACTTATAAAAACTGGGGCTCCAGCTCGAGGAGAAAGAACAGCAAAATACAATGAACTACTAAGAATTGAGGAAAGACTTGGAAGCGAAGCTAAATATCCCGGCTGGAAAATATTACCAGGAAAACCAAGCTAGATGATGAGGGTTAAAAGCGCGGAAATGTGAAGAAAGCTGGGCTTCTGATTACTTTCTAACGTAGACAATCTCTATAAATTAATCTAGGTTGTTCTAGTTCATAGCTAATCTCATGTAGTGCTAACTCTTAAAAACACGAGAATAATTGTAGCTTCCTCAATAGTAGGAGGTGATATTATGATAGTAACTGTAGATAATTTTGAGAAATATCTAGGTCAAAAGGTTAGGGACCCCTATGGTAGAATCGTTGGCAAGATAGTGAGCTTCTATAGCGATGTAAGTGGAGTAGTATCTCAGGTAGAAGTAGAGTTCAAAGAGGACTCTTTCGAAACAATACCGATTTCAAGAATTGAAATAACTAAGGACGGAATTATACTTCTACCTGAATGGAAGGCTGAAGCACTAGACCTAATAAGACAACTTGAAAGAGCTAGGAAGAGAGCACTTGCATTAGAAGAACTATATAGTAAGGGAGACATAC
Organism: uncultured Desulfurococcales archaeon; assembly: GCA_964467535.1. Classification (GTDB taxonomy): domain Archaea; phylum Thermoproteota; class Thermoprotei_A; order Sulfolobales; family WANQ01; genus CAYXRT01. The sequence continues at coordinate 41,567 of CAYXRT010000006.1, read as the reverse complement.
CTAGACACGCATATGATGAGTTTAAGAAGAAACTGGAGAGGGACCTAAGCAGATTACATGAAAAGTCAAAGGAAGTTAAGGAAATGCTAAATAAGCGCATGGCATCACTTGAGGCAATGATATTACACTTAGAAAAAGCATTAACAGCTCTAAGAATATCATATATTGCTGGAGAAATAGGTGAAAGATCATTCAAATCAGCATTTGAACCACTAAGAAATGCTAGAGAAAAAGCCATAGAGGAAAAGGATGATATTAAGAGAGTTCTTGAGAAAATTAAGAAGCTTGAAGCAGAGCCCATAGAGATTAGGAAAGAAGTACCTGCACGCAAACCTGAGACAGAAAAGAAGGTTGAAGTACCTACTGAGCATGCTGAACCAATAGTGGTTCAAGTAGTTGGAGGATAAACAACTAACCACTAACAATACAAGGTGATTGCCATGTCAGTGACATCAACAAGCACTACGACAGGAATACTAGCAAAACTGGGAGCTATCTTTGGGATATTTAGAAAGAAGGGTAAGAAATCTGGAGTATTGGTTAATAAAATAGGTGAAATTAGATTAAACTTGCAGCTAATAAAAGAAAAGCTTGATGAAGTAACTGAAAGGCTCAAGAAGAGAAATGATGAACTATTCACTAAAGCCGTTAGAGCTCAATTAAACAATGACACGACAAGAGCTGCAATGTATGCTGCTGAAATAGCTGAAATTAGGAAAATGGCTAAGACGTTACTAACAGTTAGTTTAGCACTTGAAAGAGTAATCTTAAGGCTTGAAACTGTTGAAACATTTGAAGAAGCAGGACTAACACTTATGCCAGCACTTAGACTACTAACTGTAGTTAAAGACTATATTGCAGCATTAATACCAGATATTTCTATGAGAATTGATGAAAGCCTATCACTAATGAATGAAGTTATAGCTCTTTCAGGTACTATACCTGCAAGGACCATGGACTTAACTATAATGAATAAGGAGGTAGAGGAAATACTTGAACAATCAGCTATGGCTGCCGAAAAGAAGCTTAAAGAGATATTCCCTGAACCACCAAAAGACCTTGAAAAATCAATGATCACTACAAGAAAATCTAAAACACTAGAAGAATTAATACTCAAACAAATCACCCCATACCCTAAGGTTAAGGCTAGGAAAATTACATTAGAAGAACTTGAAGAGAAAATACTAGAATACATTAGACTACATAGAGGATATCTAGACATAAGTGAATGTGCTAGAATGTATGGAGTAACTAAGGAAGACATACTTAAAGCACTTGAATCACTTAAGAGAAAGGGTAGGATTAAAATCAAAGCATAAGCAATTTTTACTTTTTCGAGTAAGAGGAACTCGATTAAGCGACTAGAGTCTTTTAACTCTAACCAGAACCCACGATTATAATTGGATAGAGCGTGGTAGTCTATGTCAGCTGCCTACCTTGAGGAACTTGCAAGAAAGTATGCTGTTAAAGCTGTTGCAGCAGATCAAAGTGGTGATTACCGAGAAGCTGTTAAATTCTATAAAAGAGCTGCTGAAACACTTGCAAAATTGCTAACACTACATCCTGAGACCCCATTCAAACACGTCTATAAGAGAATGATTAGGGAGTATATTAGGAGAGCTAAATACTTAGAAGAAATAGCTACTAGAAAGGTAATGGCATCTGGAAGTAGTGGTGAAGAAGAATTCGAATTAGATGAATTCATTTTAGAACAAAAACCTAATGTCACATTTAATGATATAGCTGATTTAGAGGAAGCTAAACAAGCGATCAAAGAAGCAATAATATATCCTATTAAGAGACCAGACCTCTTTCCACTTGGATGGCCTAGAGGAATACTACTATTTGGGCCACCTGGATGTGGAAAAACAATGCTTGCAGCTGCAGTTGCAAATGAGGTTGAAGCAGTATTCTTTTATGTAGATGCAGCATCCATTATGAGTAAATGGCTTGGTGAAGCTGAAAAGAATGTTGCAAGACTCTTTAAGAAGGCTAGAGAACTTGCTAAGGAAGGTAAACCAGTAATAATATTCATTGATGAAATAGATGCATTACTAGGTGTCTTTACAGGTGAAGTTGGCGGTGAAGTTAGAGTTAGAAATCAGTTCCTTAAAGAAATGGATGGATTACAAGATAAGTCATTTACATATCACGTCTATGTTATTGGAGCAACTAATAAGCCTTGGAGATTAGACGAAGCATTTATCCGTAGATTTCAAAAGAGAATATACATACCACCTCCAGACTATAGAGCAAGAATTGAGTTATTCAAATTATATACAAGTAAAATAAACCTTGCCTCAGACGTAGATTTAAAAGAACTTGCAAGGAAAACTCAAGGCTATAGTTCAAGTGATATTAGAGATATAGTTCAAGCAGCATATATGAGAACTGTAAGAGAATTCTTCGAAAAGGGAGCAATAGATAGACCCAGACCTGTAACAATGCAGGATTTCCTAGAAGTTCTTAGGAGGAGAAAACCAAGCATAGATGAGAAAATGCTGAGAATATACGAAGACTGGTTTGAAAAGTTTAAAGCACTATAACGCTCACCGTTTTTCAAATACTATGGCTACAACCCTTACAGGCCCATACCCATATACCTTAGCAGTACTCCTAATCCTATCGACTAGTCCCTCCATTTCTCTCCTCCTATCTTCATTGGATATTTTCTTAAGAAGCTCCAAGGTTTTCTTACCCCAATGCTTAAGAAATTCATTACCACTAATCCATTTCCCTAGCATGATTTTATCAAAATACTTCACATTAAACCCTCTACCTACAATTCTATCGACTAATTCTTCCACTTTCCTTAGCCCCCACAGTTTTATTCCATGAACATACTCGATAGCTTTATGATAAGCTAACTCAGTTAAGAAAACTAGTTCCTCTGCAGGATTCTCATAATTATCCAAAACTTTATCAATTACAAGAAATGAAGCTCCATCAACTAGAACCCTCCAAACTTCGCGGATAACATCATTTATCTTAGACTCTTCCACCTCATGAAGAACTAATATAGATACAATACCATGTACCGATGAAGACCTTATGGGTAAGTATGAAATATCGCCACATACGAAGTCAATGATATAATCCTTACATAAATCTTTAGCTTTTAATAGTTTATCAAACTCCATGTCAACACCAACAACATAACAACTACAAACTTCGTAAATAAGCCTAGTATGCCTACCAAATCCGCTTCCAATATCCAGTACCACGTTATTGCATACATGCTTAAGCATATCACGTAACAAAGTATTTACCCCATCGACAATGATGGGATGACGTGGTCGGCTACCCCAGGTTCTTCACCACTCAAATAGGCATGACTCTCCTCATCCCAGGAAATAACATTAACTACGTCCCTAATTAGCTCTATTAAATCTACACATACTTTATCCTCTAATGGAACTTTTAGTATTAGTAAGTATTTAATAGAGTGTTATTTACATAGAGTTAGCTATCTCGAATAGTCATTAAACATCTTACAGACCATGTATACATAAACTTATATACAAAATCTTATAGACATACTAAGGGAGATACTTTGAGTACATGTACTTTAAGTATAAGGATTAGAAAAGATCTTAAGAAAAGAATGGAGATGATAAAGGATATTGATTGGAGATCGGAAATCGAAGCATTTATAGAGAGGAGAATAAAGGAAATAGAATTAAAGAAAGTATTAGATCAGATAAACCAAACTCTAAAAGATGTATCACCGTCTACAGAGCCTGCTTGGAAAACTATTAGAGAGTTTAGAGAGGGGAGATAGCCATTACAATCTATGTTATTGATTCTTCAATATTTTCTAGTATCATAGTTAAAGATGAATTCTACGAAAGGGCTATTAACTTCCTAAATAAATATCGCGGTGAAAACTTAATAACACTTGACATAGCATTTACTGAAACTGCAAATACTTTATGGAAACATACTTATTTGTTAAAGAGAATTTCAAGGGATAAATATGAAGTATTAAAACAAAGCATTAACAAGCTAATTTCAAGTACGGTTAGTAAAATCTACGAATCTATCGATATATTGGTCTTAGCTCTAGATAATGCATTAAAGTATGGTATAACAGTTTATGACTCACTATTTGTAACACTAGCATTAATTAATAATTGTAAATTAGTAAGTTTCGATGAAAATCTTGCAGAAAAATTAAAGCAAAAAGAATTAGACATAATCCTAATACCCTAAATCTATGAACTAATAAATTAGCTCTAGAAATTAAGTCCTTTAATTATTAATTTAATAATTCTTAACGCTTTAACTTCATGAATATTAATATGTAGGCTATGATAAAGGTAAAAGCTGACGCCATATAAATTTCAAGCGGTAGCAGTGTTCTAGGTAAAATATATATCCCAAAATAGGAAATAATGGACAAGAACAATACCTGAGCCATAATAGCTTTATTCATGTTTCCAGTCAACTTAAATATGAAACCATATATAAGGCCACAAACAAACCCTATAAACATGAATAGCGGTAATAGTATGGATGGTAAAATACCAAAGCGAACTATAGTACGTAATAATGCGGGATCAGTAATATTTAACAATTCTCTTATTACCTTCATACTATAGGGACGAATATACCAAATAGACCATAGTAGGGATGGAATGCTTGCAAAAATACCTGCAACTAATCCTCGTTTACAGTAAAAGGTAATGGTTACCTGATCTCTATAGTTCATATGATCACTCTTAACCTATCTTAAAGTCTTAACTGTACTCCCTTATTTCTTAATCTTAATACTCTATACGTTGGTGTTACTGTTCTTGGATGATTCGCTTTAACATAATTTATTCTTCCAACACTAGTATTCCTTGGAGCTTCCTTTAACTCCTTGGCATTAGCTTTAGCCTTTTCCTCAATATCCTTTAACACCTTTGCATAGTACTCAATGTTCTCCTTTGTCTCAGTATCCGTGAACTCTATCATAAGCGCCTCCTCAACTATTAATGGAAAGTATATCGTTGGTGCGTAGAGTCCATGGTCTAATAAGTTCTTTGCCACATCTTCAGCTGTAACACCATAATCTCTAGTTAATGGTTTAGCACTATAAACTACTTCATGCTTACGTGGTCTTTCGGGATCATAAGGTAACGAGTATCCTTTAGAATCCTTCATTAATGATATGAAGTAGTTTGTATTTATTACGCTTTGTTCAGCTACTTCTCTTAATCCTTGTGGTCCAAGACTTAATATGTATGTAAATGCTTTAACCAATGGTATTATATTTCCATAGAATGCTCTTACCCTACCAATACAATGCTTACATTCATAATCCCAGTAGTATTTTTTACCATCGTATTTTAGTAATGGTCTTGGTAGGAGATCTACTAGCTCCTTTTTAACGCATATAGGTCCTGCACCAGGACCTCCACCACCATGAGGTGTGCTAAATGTTTTATGTATGTTTATATGTACTATATCAAATCCCATATCTCCTGGTCTAACAACTCCAAGTATTCCATTGAGATTTGCTCCATCATAGTATAGTAGTCCTCCAACATCGTGAACTATTCTTGCTATTTCCTTAATGTCCTTCTCAAAGAGTCCTAAGGTGTTTGGATTAGTAAGCATTAATCCAGCAGTCTTATCAGATACAACGTATTTTAATGCTTCAAGATCTATGCATCCATCTTCGCGAGTTGGTAATCTAACAACCTTAAAGCCGACCATAGCGGCACTAGCAGGGTTTGATCCATGAGCATTATCTGGTACTATCATTTCAATTCTCTGTTTCTCGCCCTTTAACTCATGGTACTTCCTTATAATTAAGCACCCTGTTAATTCTCCAGCAGCTCCTGCAGCAGGCTGTAGAGTACAGTAATCCATGCCTGTAATCTCAGCTAACCATTCCTGTAGCTTGTATAATATCTCTAACAGTCCTTGCACCGTATCTTCATCTTGATATGGATGTAGCTCAGTTATACGTGGATCCGATGCCAGTTCCTCACATATCTTTGGATTATACTTCATAGTACATGAACCTAGAGGGACGGGTCCTTGATCAACACCATAGCTCATTTGAGTTAGCCTAGTAAAATGCCTTACAACTTCTACCTCAGATAACTCCGGTAATTCTGGTAATTCCTTGCGTAATAGCTTCTTAGGTATTAGCTCTTCTATAGAACCTACAACATTCTTTATTTCCTCATCTACTTCAGGTACTAGGTATCCTATTCTACCTCTACCACCTATTTCATAAATTAATGGTTCATTCCACTTAGCTTGTCTCCAAGTGCTCATAGCTTTCACCTCTTAATCATGTATTCTTCAATTGTATCTACAAGCTTATCTATATGCTCCTTGCTATGAACCTCTGTTACACAGAATAATGCGCATTCACCAAGCTCTTCCTTAAACTCATCGAGATACCTACCACCATGAATTCCATGTTCAAGTAGGTACTTATGTAATTCAATATAATTTGTTGAGAAACCTACTGTGAATTCTTTGAAATGCTTTGACTTAAATAGTGGTGCTTTAACTCCTGGAATCTTAGATAACATTCTTGAAGCATAATTAGCTTTATAGAGTATATGTTCAGCTAGTCTACGAATTCCATGTTTACCTAAAAGTGATAAGTACACAGCTGCTGCTACGGCCATTAATGCTTCATTAGTTGTTATATTCGATGTAGCACGTTCTCTCCTAATATGTTGCTCACGTGTCTGTAATATCATAGCAAATGCTCTATCCTTGTCATCAACTGTTGTTGTTAGGCCTATAAGCCTACCAGGCATTTGTCTAACTAGCTTTCTATCCCATCTAACGGCAAATATGCCAAGAAGAGGTCCTCCATAATTCAATCCGAGTCCAAGAGGTTGTCCTTCACCAACAACTATATCAGCTCCATAATTACCTGGAGCTCTAAGTATACCTAAACTTAATGGCTCAACCCCAACAATATATAATGCCTTATATTTATGAGTAAGCTCTCCAATACCTTCAACATTTTCCTCAATAAACCCGAGAAAGCTTGGATTTTCAACATAAACTGCAGCTACATCACCTTTCCTAAGCTTATCTTCTAGATCGCTTAAATCCATAAACCCTGTCTCCTTATCGTAATTAACCTTTTCAATTCTAATACCCTTACTATAAGTTATTGTTTTTGCAACTTCATAGTGTTCAGGATTCATGGTACCTGGGACAAGAATTCTCTTACCACCTGTAACTCTAACAGCCATAAGAAATGCTTCTGCAATAGCTGTACTCCAATCATACATACTAGCATTAACAACTTCAAGTTCAACAAGATCAGCAATAAGGCTTTGATACTCAAATAGTGCTTGAAGAAGACCTTGAGAGATCTCAGCTTGATAAGGAGTATAAGTTGTAAGGAATTCTCCTCTTCTTAAAATATCCTTAACAACGCTAGGAACATGATGTACACAAACACCTCCACCACCAAGAAACGGTGGAGGATCCTTAAACACCTTATTCCTATCAATTATTTTATCAACAATATGCTTAACTTCGAATTCAGCTAAAGGTCTACCAAGACCAACTTTAAGCTCTCTCTTCAATAGCAAATCGCTAGGTATATCAGAGTATAAGTCATCAATATTCTTTCCAATAACTTTAAGCATATACTCTTTAATTTCCCTTGGAGAATTAGGAAGCCATGGATGAATCACCATAAATAAACCCCCCTAATTATAATAGTTTGAAAACAGTTAAAAATAGAATTATAAAATAAAGTCGATTTAATTATGAGTAAAGGACCTACTAAGAAAAATAAATAGGTAATTATATTGTTTATGGCTTTACTGTATAATAGACTCTTTTCCTCTTCTTACCTTTATTAACTGCTTTCATAAACACTATCTCTCCTATCTCACGTGTATTTTTAACATGAGGTCCTCCATCAGCTTGAATATCTACTCCTGGAATCTCTACTATTCTTAGATATTCTACTTTAGGTGGCATACGTGAAGCAAGTTTAACAATACCAGGTATTTTAAGAGCTTCCTCCCTCTTTAACCAATATACCTTAACTTCTATACCCTGCTTTACAATCTCATTTGCTTTCGCTATAGCATTCTTAAATATTTCTGGATCAAATACTTCCAAACTATAATCATCATATGCGTAGTCTGGGTAAATGTTTCCTCCAGTAATTAATGCACCATAATCTCTATACATTATTGCTGTAAGTATATGTGCAGCTGTATGTAGGCGCATAATCTTATACCTTCTATCCCAATCAATTATACCTCTTACCACATCACCTACACTTAGGTCGTGAGTTTTTGTATCAAGAACGTGAACTACAACACCTTTCTCCTTATCAAAGTGTACGTCAACTACACGATACTTTACATTGCCTTTAACTATATATCCTGTATCATTTGCTAAGCCTCCAGATCTAGGATTAAATGCTGTTCTATCAAGAACTACCTTTTCTCCATCAACGGATTTTATAGTAGCATTAAATTCTTTGATATAGCTATCCTTTTGATATATAAGTTCTACAGCCAATCGAATCACCTAAGACTATCATATAAGTTAAGTATGTCCTAGAATAAGTTTTCGAGATCATTATAATTACTTAACTCTTTAACTCTATGAAAACCTGAATATACGTTAAACCTTAAGCCTCTGGCAAACCCTATTAACGTAATGTTAGCTCTTCTAGCATAGTTAACAGCTTCATATGTAGGAGCAGACTTGGAAACCACTATGGGAATGCCCGCTCTAATAGCCTTATGTATGGAATCAGTAAAAATCCTACCTGAAGTCACAAGTACCGTTTCCTCAAAGTTTAATTTTCTTAGAATACCCCATCCAATAACCTTATCTATAGCATTATGCCTACCTATATCTTCAATAAACACTAATGGATTAAGTGATTTAACATCAAAAAGAGCTGCTGCATGAACTCCACCTGTAATCCTAAATACTGTTGATTTATCATTGAATATGTTTAGAATGCTAATAATGTGCTTAGCTGGGATAATAGTGCGTGAGGTTATCTTATTAGTAGTATAGCTTATTGAAGATTTTTCTTCACATGAAGGACCTATTATATTTAAGAACGCTTTAACGACCCTAGGTTTAGGTTTTAAGTAAACATTAGCGCTATGATCTTTATATTCTACTTTAATTACATCATCAACGTTATCTATAACGCCTAGGGTATATAGATTGCCATAGACGAATTCGTTAATCATTTTAGGAGATATGAGATACGTCCTAATCCTTAAACCCTGAACAATTATGTCTAATACATACTCTCTGACAAGAATTTCTTTAATTACTTTAACTATTACCTTCTCATTCCTAACTTCAACTTTAATAGCCCTATCAAATACGTATAAGTCATTATCTCCGCCCTTTCTTTCCATAAATTCTACCCCATCAGATCTTTGCTCTTCAAAATTTTACGCGTCTTTTCTATGATTTTTAACGGTCTCTTAGGAACATATATTGCCTTCTTCGTAATTTCTATAGAACATGCTCTATATGTTGAACAAAATCTCTCACATTCATAGGCAAGTTCCTTACTCTTATATCCAAAACCGCACTTCCCACATATCCATATATCTCTATTATTCACGAGTCCTAACACCAAATAACCATATTATTAAAACATCAAATATAGTTTTAGAATTCGCCATCATCGTAAGAATTCGTTAAATTGCTTATATAGACCTTAGATATGTTCCAGAGAGTAGAAGGTAAAATGTCTAGTTACTGGCTTAGTATTAAGGTATTGGTGTAATAATGTGTTAGAAAAGAGACGGAGTATAAAGGTAATAGTTATTACTGGTATTGATGGAAGTGGTAAAACTACTATAGCAAAAATCTTAGCTCATTACCTAATGTCAAAGAATTATAGGGTAAGAATATTATGGATTAAGAGTCTACATACCCTATCCTACTTAATATACACGTTCTTTAAGAAGACTTGGGGAGTAGAGTATATTATAAATCCGAACAGAGTCATAGTAGAACATTATATGACAAAGTATATGAAGAAATTAGGGAGAATATGGGTTTTAATAGAGTATATATCATTACTTCCGTGGATAACGATACTTAATATTCTAAAACATACTGGCTATACAATAATATGTGATAGGTATTTAATCGACTTCTTAGCAACAGTATCGTTAAGGATCAGTAATCCATTATGGTGGCTTCATAGCATCTTAGCAAGACACTTACTAGCACTTCAAATGAAGGAAAAGACAATACACTTAAACATAACCATAGAAACAGCATTAAAGAGAAGAAAAGATATAGAATATACATTAAAAGAATTAAAGACACTACAATTACTATATAAGACTATAGCAAAAACTGTAAAGGCATATAATGTAAAGGCAGAACAAGATAAACTAAGCACTATAAAGAATGTATTAAAGCATTTAGGGCTTCATCAAAACTCATATAGTAAATCATAATATTGAAAATATATAAGTACAACTAGGGTTCGATATGGCTTTAATGAGGGCCTTAACGGTATTCACGTCTATTTCCAAGTGGAATAAAGATGTAATATATAGTAGAGTTTCTGAATCTCTTGATTTATTCAGAGATTTTGTTAAGAAGTTTAACTTCTGGACATTCAGAGTAGTCGTTCCACCTATACCTAGAAACATGGAGATAGAATCCTACATAAAAATTGTACATGATATTCTAAGCAGTTTTCCAAAGGATATTCTCATGCAGTTAATTCCCGTAGAGATCTATGATGCTAAACTCATTACGAAGATTTTGGATACTATTGATGACTATCCTAATCTATATGCAACAATTAAATGTTCAACAATTAAACATCTAGACTCAATAACCTCGGCGTTAATTGAATATAAAGGCGATGTAAATACATTTACTAAATTCTCAATAACAATAGGTTCTTGGATTCAAACTCCTTACTTTCCATCAACATCAAATTACATGAACGTTAATGGATTTTCCATTGCATTAAGATATGTTGACTTAGTATATGAAGCAATTGTAAGGTCTCGATATGAGAAGTTAAGGGAGTTCATAGATTATGTGCTTAGAGTATCCAATATTATTGAAGAGAATACTAAATATGAATTCCTAGGATTAGATTTATCAATATCTCCATGGATGGGGGAAAGTGTTGCTAAGCTAGTTGAAGATATTATTAAAGCACCTTTTGGAACTCCAGGTACCTTAACAACATTAAAAACACTCAACGACTTCATAATAAGAATTGCTAGGGAGTGGAATGTAAAGACTATAGGCTTTAATGAAGTTATGTTACCAGTTGCTGAAGATAATACATTAAGGCTTAGAGTCCGGGAAAGACTATTAAGGCTTGGAGATCTCATAAACTACTCCCTAATTTGTGTAGCAGGTTTAGACTTAGTAGCCTTGAATAGAGATGAAAAATTAATTAGCAAAACTCTTGGGGATATGTATACAGTTTACGAAGTTAAGGGTAAAACAATTGGAGTAAGAATAATTCCTGTAGATATGGATTACGTGGAAACTAGATTTGGCCCACTACATAGAATTGAAATATAAGTAAAGTAACACGTTACAGGACATGAGGTAATATAAGCTAGCATATAGTTTATGTATATTGGGGAATTTTCATGGTTAGTATAGGGCGTATTCGTGCTAAGAGGGTACGGGTAGGACGTATAATTGGTAAGGTGAAGGAGCTTGATAGTAAGAGTAAAGTTAAGGCTAACTAAGAATGGTAGAAGCAAGGATGTAATTGCTCTTGTAAATACAGGTTATGAAGCTGATACCTCACAACAAATAATTCCAATAGCTATTGCTAGAGAGTTAAATTTGTGACCTCCTCCAGCTAATGCTAGAGAAGCAACGTTTGATACAGCTGGTGAACCGTTGAAAGTCTGGATTATACCCAAGTAGTAAAAGCAAAGGTGGTAACCTCTGATAGAGAGTCAAAGGAAGTAACAGTGGATATAGTAATATCTCCACTAGCAGATGAGCCTTTAATAAGTGACTTACTTGCTGATGAACTAGAAATAGCAATAGAATCTCCAGGTAAGGGTTTATGGAGATTTAGATGGGAGCCACTAAATAAAGTTAGTATGAGTGAAGCAAGGAGATTAACATAATATTTAATATAAGTGAAAGGCAGTAATTCACATTAATTTAATGCTATTCAATTATTAGGACTTAATTATTTAAGCTGTAAAGCCTTGTATATGAATGCATATATATCACTATATTCCTTAACCTTTACTTCAGGTGATGAACCTAAATGCCCACTGGCTGTTTCTACTCTTAGGTATACTGGTGCTCTTACTTCTTCAAGTTTTGCAGTAAACTTTAGTGCATGACCTGGATGGACGCGGTCATCATGGAGTCCAGTGTATATGAGCATTATGGGATATCTCTGCTTTCTCACATTATGATATGGTGAATACTTTAGCAAGAACTCTCGATCTTTAGGGTTATCGGGATCACCATATTCTGACGTCCAAAGCCTTCCTATGTAGAGTTTATGGAATCTCAACATATCTATAACTGGGTAACCTATGATAGCAGCATCAAATAACTGAGGGTCTTGAACCATAGTCGCAGCTACAAGAAGTCCTCCATTACTAACACCCCAACCTATAGTCTTTAATCCCCTCCTCCTTACATGCCTTAAAATAGCTTTATAATCCTCAAATACGTTCTGCTTATTCTCCCTCATACCCATCCTATGCCACTTTTCACCATATTCACCTCCACCACGTAAATTAGCTACTACAAGTACACCACCATCCTCTATAAATGGCGCTAAAGCACTTACAAAGAACGGTGTAATTGATATACCAAAACCGCCATAACCATAAACTATTGCCACATCTCTTCTCCTAAATTTATGCTCTATGACAAACATGTGAATCTTAGTACCATCAAATGAAGTAGTCCAATCCTCACTAACTCTTAAGTTAAGATCAACTTTATAGCCATAGAACTCCCTTAACTCTTCTTCACTTAACTCATATATTGTTGGAGGTCTACTAAAACATTCTAATAAGATAAAAACTCTATCATTATAAAAGTCAAGAGCTCTAATAGTAGATGGCTCGCTAAAAACATGTTCCTTAACTAGCTTGCCATTTACATCATATACTTTAAGCCTACTAGCTGCATCAACTAGATAATCTACGTAAATTCTATCCTTAACTATAATAGCCTTACTTAAAGGATAGTTTTGTTCACCTACAACTTCTTCTACTCTACCATTAGTAATTCTTATGATTCTACCCAAACCCTCCTTATCATAATATGCTAAGTAGGGTACTCCATTATAATATCCAATAGGTTTAACTAGGTATTCTCCACCATCAAATAATAATTTCCAGCTAGAAGGATCACTTCTATAACCACCATAAACTACTGACTTAACCCAACCATACTGTACGGTAATGAAAACTCTACTCCAATCCCATGGCTCATCAATCCATATCATATAGTTTGTATCTATTCCTTCACCAAATACCATTTCTTCAGAACCACTAGTTATTTCACGTAAAAATACCCTTTCAGCAGGAGCTTTCACTCCGTCAGGCGTTTTACCACTACGATAGAATCTAGCATAATAATACCTATACTTATCAATCCAAACAACATTACCAACACTACCTTTTAGCTCATCAAGAATCTCTTTAGACTCTGGATCTATTATCCTAAGAAATCCCTCATCACTACCAGCAACAGTATAAAATAAGCCAAGAACATCACCACTAGGTGATGGGTATATGTATCCTATTACGATATGTTTACCTAAATCCTTTGATTTAATAACATCAATGACCTCCTTATTCCAACCAAATAATTTAACGCTATAAACGTTTAATTCACGTACAATAGCATAAACCCCCCTACTAGTTGCTTTAATCATAGTAATAAAGGGTATGCTATAGTACTTCTTAATTCTATCAATAAACATATTAGATAGATTATCTATGAAATCTTTAAACTTCCTATTATGTTCTTCAATAAACTTTAGAGTATTAGGATTACTAAGATCCTCAAGCCAAATAAAAGCATCATATGTCAAACCAATCGCCATACAACAGTTACGAAAAATCTCTATTTATGCTTAATTTCAGCTTCATTACAGAGGTAAAGTTCTTTACTGCTAATTATATAACTCTAATATTCAATACTGTTATGGTTATCCATTCCTCTATGAAACGAAATTCATATACCACATTAATTCTAAGTTATACAAAATGCGCTTATATATTTGCCATTATAGGTATATATGTGCTTTAAAATATCTTGAATGGCCTATACTAGCCTTTATCATGTTCATGGCATGGGGTTTTATTTGGAACTTCTATGACACATCAGTATTTACTTCTTGGAATAAAATTATTGAAGCTAAAGGTATCTTAAGTATTTATGAAGGACATACAGTATATCCACCATTATTTCCAATAATTTTCTACTTGGTGCATAAGTTTTACATAGTTTTCTTTAATGGAATTCAAAATGTTTTATTGCTAAAGCTTATTCTCAAAGCACCAATAATTATCGCCACACTAATAATAGCATACATTTTACCTAAATTTACCTCAACTAATTTTAAAATAGATATCATAAGGTTTTGGCTTTGGTGTCCATCATTAATAGCATTAATAGCTATTGGACAATACGATGTTATATCAATACTATTTATACTACTATCACTATACTCTATGAAGTGTAATAGGTATGTCATTTCAGCTATTTTTCTTGCTATCACCACATGTATAAAGCAGTTTACAGTCTTAATAATTCCAATATTCATGTTCTATGCAATTTATAATAAGAAATGGAACTACATCATCACGTACATACTATGCTCTCTAGCAATAACAATACCATTCTTAATAGCTAATGCTGATAACTTCATAAATAAGGTATTATTCTTTCATATTAATAGAAGACCTATAGGGCAATCTATTATATATACATTAAAGTTGATCTTTAGCATTAAGGACATAGACTTCTATCTAAGTATATGGAATATAATTTTTACATGTTCATTTATATTGACTAACGTAGTGGTATTCAAATATGATGTACGTCACATTAATGAATTACCCGAATCAATGGCAGTAGTATTGTTTATAGCGATAATGATTAATAAGGTTGTTTTTCCACATTACTTATTATGGTTTTGTCCATTCATTTATATAGTAGCTTTAAATAGAGGAAAGAAATATCTAGCTCATCTAGCAAATATTCTTTCACTTACAGTACTTATGCAAATGCTCCTATGGATAATTGCTAAATGGCATTTCTCAAACATACAAAGCCTAAGTAAGCATGTTCATGGAGTGCTAATTAACATTATACATCTAATAATAACATACATGGAAAACATGTTAAAGGAACATATCTTCGTGATACTAGAATTCCTATTAATTATCAACATAATGCTTACGATCTTCATAGCTGCTCAACTTATTAAAATAGTGATAAAGAAGACTACGTACAAGGAGTATTCTTATGGAAGCTAATATGTTATCCTAGTTAAATGATTTACTATGAAGCTCATTAATGTACTAAGATTTCTAGGTTTCACCATGTAATGAAATTGCCATACAATACTATTCTTAACGTCCTTTTCCTCAAATTTCTCAGACAGAGCATACAATGTTAATAAAGGATTAATTTTATAGGGTAAGGATATTAGATCTCTATGAGTTCTTAGAGAATAAGCTATTTGCCTAATAAGGTAATTAACAATGCTAAATACAGTTTTACTATGAGTTAATTCGATTAATTTAGCTAGTAAATCGATATTGCTTTTTCTTAGTAGCTTAGTGATGGTTAAGTAATCTGCAAGTGTAAATAATTGCTCCTTAATTATAGCATGATTGGCAAAGGCTATAATGTCGGCTTCTGGCCTAAGAACTCTAACCTTACCATTTTCTACATCAATATCAGTAGTATGGTCTTTCATAACATCCTTGTCAAGGTAAGCAATTCTAGAGATGGAAATCCTACGATATAAGTCAATATTAACAACTCCACTAGGATGACATAGGGTAATAGATTCAGGCCCAGAACCAATAACCCTATAACCACACTCAATTAGATGCTTCAAAGCCCCTAGAAGATCATCAAAAATAATTACATCTACATCTACTGTAGTTGAAGGATAAGGTCTAAAAGACTTAAAAATAGCAAAATTAATCCCAATCTCCTTTAGCTTATTACTAACGTCGATAAAAACCTTTTGAATTGCAATAAACCTAGAAAAACCACGTTCAAACTCATTAATGAGATTAGGAGGTATCTTATAACCGCATTCATTAAGTCTGTAAAGGTAAAAGAAGCCAATTCTATTAATACTAGCATAAACATAAAGCCTAACAACATCGCTAATAGGTCTACAAACCTCAAGTAAACCTAGCAATTCAACTAAATTCAAACACAGGCACCTCTCAAGACATAAGGTAAGCACATTGGTTAAAACATTAACTGTTAACTACTAATATACCTACAAGAAATCTAGACGTAAGGTCCTAATTAGACATTAAATTTTAAGATAAGGGATAGTTTAATAAATTCATCAACATTAATCACACTATGAGGTTAGATTAGGGTATGGTCTCTAGGGCTAATGATTGGTTAAGGCAGGCTATAAGAGATTTAGAACACGCTAGAAGGTCTATGGAGTTCGGAGACTATGAATGGGCTTGCTTTGCATCCCAACAAGCTGCTGAAAAAGCCGTTAAAGCATTATATCAAAAACTAGGAATTGAAGTCTGGGGGCATTCTATTTCACGTATGCTTGAATCCCTACCAGATGAATATAAACCCCCTAGAGAAATGATAGATAAAGCTAAAGAACTTGATAGACATTATATACCTACAAGATATCCAAACTTCCATCCAGAAGGTGCACCGCTTGACTACTATACCAAAGAGGATGCGAGGAGGGCAATTAGATATGCAGAAGAAATCGTTGAATACTGCAAAAGTAAAATTCTTTAAATTAGATTATAATGAAGTAATGAAGAGACTTAAACAATATGCTGAAAAAGCTATAGAGAAAGGAGCAAAATCAGTAATTTTAATAGGCTCATTAGCACGCGGAGATTATACAGCTTTTTCAGATGCAGATGTAGTAATAATATCAGATAATGTACCTAAAAATCCTATAGAGAGACTAAAAGATTTCATAGATCCCACTTTACCAATAGATGTAGAACCAAGAGTATATACTACAGAAGAATTCATAAAAATGGCTGGAGAAAGGAAAAGAATAATTATGGAAGTAGTAAGTTACGGAAAAGTGCTTGCAGGTGACAAAAAAATAATTGATTTAGTTAAAGAAATAACGCAATAAAAATAAGGCTTAATCTTAAGTTATACTTAATTATCTTCTATGCTTCTTGCACTTAATTGCTAGCACTTGCTCTCCCTTCACAATAGGCTTATCATCACTATATCCTGTAACTTCACCAAAAGCTATTACTCTTGTTACATTACCCTTGCCTACGACTTTAACCTTTGTAGATGTTTTATTAATTAATAGAATCCATTCACCTATCCTTATATATGTTTTATTTTCATACCTTGCTACTCCTAATCCTCTTACTACTAATTTAACGGTTTCATTAGATTCTTCTTTACCGATAATAACTCCAGCTAATCTAACTTTTGCTCCTATAGGTGGCTTCTCTAAAAGCTTATCAGCATACTTAATTACTAAGTTAGCTATATGTCTTATTCCATCATTTACTCTATGTATTAGCTTTACAATAATCTCAATAACTCGCTTGACTTGAGGCTTTAGATCTGTTGTGTTAATATTTTCTAGTATGTTATCTGACATATTAGCATATTCTTTAGCGGTAAGGGCATGCTTCTTTGCTTCATCAACATCTCCTTTAACTAGGCAATTTATAGCTTCCTTTAACTCATTTATTCCATTTCTTGTATAGTTTATTGCTTCTTTAAGTTTCTCAATTATTTCTTTTGCTTTTTCATCTTTTAGCATAGGTTCTAGTCTATTTAAGTGTTGCAATGCTTCAGAAAATCCTTTAAGTCTAGCATTCCAAGCTCCTAGCATTGCCTTATGAGCAAACTCTACATGAATTAATGCAGGTTTTATAATCCTAGCTAAATGTCCATAGTGTTTAGCAAGTATAATTCCCTTCTCTATATCGATGGGTTTACTTAGCCACTCCTTTATCTCTTGCTCAATAGGTTCAACTATATCCTCACGCAGTAGTGTTAATAGTCCTTTTGGACCTTTAAATTCTGCTAGCTTCTTCCATAACATTTCTGAAATCTTCTCTCTTACATTCTCTAATGCAATCATATTTAATTTCATGTGAATTAAGTTCCTAATACTTGCCATTACGTTTGCTGGTATAGGTTCTTTAACTACTTTATCCATTAGCTCTCTTACCTGATTCTTTATATCTTCAGGAACATTAGCTTTTTCAAGTCTTTTAAGCAAACTAGTAATAATTCCTACAACATACCTTTTCTCTATCTCTGAAGCTTCTCTAGGTGATAGTGCTAGGGGTTGTATTAACTTCTTTAAAGTATCCATTACCTCAAGCAATTCTTGATATGCTTCACTATGCTTTCTAGCTTCTATAAGCTTCTTAGCCCTATCTATATGATCAACTAATTCTCTAGGAACATCAACACCTCTATTCTTAAGAGTATTAACATTATTTTCCGTTATTAATAATAGAGATTTCACTTGAGATTCTTCTACATTAACATCTACCGTACCCGTAGCTGCTAACGCTGATGCTAGACTTAATATCACCATTACAGCTAATAGTAATGAGATCTTAGGCTTCATTTTAACCCCCTATTAACTGCTTAAAAACATAGTACCTGAAAAGGGTCATGGTGGACAGTGTAGGAACAGTTAAGGGAAACTTATCTAAAAATCTTTAATCACCTGGAATTCCTAATACTTTTCTCAATCTCGGTTTCCCTGGCTTAAGAATATGCGAAAATACCTAAACTTAGTAGCAACATCTGAATCCTAAAATGCAAGGGCTAGATAAACTACCGATAATAAAAGTTTCTGGTACTAGATATAATACATTGTGTAATAAATAATGTTAAAGTTTATGATAAATAAATGCTATTTAATCCTTCTTTTAAAGCTATTTCATGTAATCGTTTATCTCCAGTAAGAAATTGTTCTGCATTTACGTATTTAGCTGAGGTTATCTGGATTGCATCAACTTCATAAATGTTGTATTTTTCTACGAGCTTCCAGATATTCTTTAGAATATTTAGTCTTAGTGGAATAATCATTAAAGGCCCTAATTTAATTAGCCTTTTTACCTCAAGAAGAAATCTTCTTCTTACAACTGTGCATTCTTTATCATCTATTCTACCAATAATTTTAGCTCTATTGAATACCCCTAGTACCTCACCAATATTCTATACACTAAAGGATAAGATAACTTCACCTGCATAAGCTCTAAGGTATGTTTTTCTTACAATATTGCTTCCAGGCTCCTTAATATATCTCTTTATTATTGCACTAGTATCTAAGTAGATTACTATCTCTTTCATCTCTAATCACTCTAACAAGTTCACTTACAATCCCTCTCCTAGGCTCTACGGGTTCAAAATCAACTTCATAGTCTTCAACTTTAGCTAACTCCAATAGTACATTACTTAAAGTTTCATCGATCATCTCCTCCTCTATCATACGTTCAAGTAGGCTGCTTACCTCCACACCCTTCTTTAATGCATATCTTTTGAATCTCTCCCAGAGGTCTTTATCGATATAAATACTAGTTTTCACTTTAGCCACCGTATTCACCGTATATACAGAATACAGAATATACTGAAATAGGTATAAAACCTCTATTAATGTTTATCTTATGGCTCGTATGTTAATTTTTCAATATTTACAACTATTACTGTTACTAAGTATAGCTATGATTGTGAGTGCTATTGCTTGGGGATATGACCTAGGCTACTAAATATTATTGAATCTATCCTTGGGGTTATGCTAGAGAGTAATATTACAGTCATTGAAGTCGGCATTCTTACTTACTTTTCACTAAAGGGTATCCAATTTCGGAAGTGCATTATTCTTAAATGTAGACGGGTTATAGTCTAGTTTGAGATGAAATCTAAAAACTATGCTTACCTATTAATACCAGCACTATATTACTTTGCCGTAGCCTTAGCATGGATATCTATAGCGATAATAGTTGTAAATCTAGGTGGTGATGTTAAGGACTATGCCCTAGTTAACTTAATATACAATGCTACATCAGCTATATTTAGTTCCCTACTACCAAGGATATTAGCAGGTATAGAGCGTAGACAAGCTCTTTCAATATCATATATCGTCCTTACATTTGTATACATATATCTTTATAAATCTCAAACTTTAATCGAAGTATACATAATACATGTATTCTATGGTTTAGCATCAGCTATGATACTCTCATTTCAAACACCAATATTTGTTGAAATTTTTGGACGTGGAAAAGGTATTTCATTAATGTATATATTCAGTTCCATAGGATGGATTATATCATTAGCACTAGGAGGATATTTAAGAAGCTATATTACGGTAAAGGAGTTAATGCTACTACCTGCTATTAGTTCAGGTATATGCTCAATAGCCTCACTACTTCTACCTAAAACTGTTGGAGTTGTAGAAGCTCAGAAAATGATAGCTTTTAGAAAGCTATTCATGATCGTTATTGAAAGAACGAAGAGATTTCATGTACTAGCACCTCAACTAGTAATACCTAAGATGAAGGCAAGGCTTAAACCCATAGACCTATACCTAATAGCTTCAGCAATGATATTCATAGCTGCATCAATGTACTTTTCAGCACTTCCAATATATCTTAAAAAGATAGTTAATGTAAGTGATGAAGAACTATATTACTTCTCAACAGTATCAGGAATAGCCTCACTAACAGCATACTTCATACAACTCCGACTAAGTGAAAACATTGAAATCTTACTAAAACTCCACATTACAGCACTTGGAACTCGCCTACTACTCTTCATAGCCCCTCTCATCATCAGAGATGCAATACACTATTATCCACTATACTTTGCACTAGGTATTACATGGGGATTTATAGGAAGTGTCCAAAGCCATATAATAGCCTATCTAGCTGAACCACATAGAAAAGATGAAAGATTCGGTCACCTTAATACATCTATAAGCATAGGATTAATACTAGGAAACTTACTAGCTAGTATACTTAGTATATTAGGCTATGAAGCATTATTCGCAGTTTCCTCAATAATAGTAGGGTTATCAGCACTCTTCATAAACATGAAATGTAGAATATATTAGGGGAAATGATCATCTTCAGGATCTAAGAAGCTGGAATCCTTTCTTAAACCTCTACCATTACACCACGTACTTCTATTCCTAGTTTTTCTGCTAACTCCTTAGCACGTTTCCTTATTGCCGGAGATACTATTATTAACCTTGGTTTAATTCCCTTAACCTCCTCATATAACTTCCCAATCCGATAGATTTCAGCAACATCACCTTTGTCTACGCTAGCTTTATATTCAACTAGAACATGAATTTCATCCTTAATTAACACGTCTACCTCTATCCATGAAGGATAACCGAATACTATGCCGTTAGAGTCATAGTATATCCATTTATCAACCTTATATTCTTTAAGCAAATCCTCTAGAACATACTTCATGCTTTCTCTAAAAGCTTCCTCGGTAAATATTCCATAGCGATAGCCTAGCGCTTGGATTGATGATGCAAGTTTCTCTAATGCTCTACCTTGATTCATGACAGCTCTTGTCAATTCCTCTATTCTTCTAGAATGCTCTTGTAAGATACGTGAATGCTCTTCAAGTCTTTTCTCAATCGTTTCAAATCTCTTATCATGTTCTAGCAGCTTCCTTTCAATAGCTTCAAAACGCTTATCATGCTCTAGTAACTTCTTCTCTATTGCTTCAAACCTCTTATCATGCTCCAATAATTTCCTCTCTAACGCCTCGAATCTTTTATCATGTTCTAGCAGCTTTCTCTCTAAAACTTCAAACCTTTTATTCATTTCCTCAAAGCGCTTGTCATGTTCTAGCATTTTTCTCTCAATAGCTTCAAACCTCTTACTATGTTCTAGCATTTCTCTTTCAAGAAATTCCATTCTTCTATTGAAATCCTCACGTAGTTTACGGAGTTCCCTTAATACTTCCTCAATACCAATAAGACCTGCAATAGCATAGCGAAATTCTTCATCCTTCTTAAGTAGTTCAAGTAATTGTTTTTTCAACTTATTTATACTGAGTTCTGTCATCAAGTTCCTCCACTAAAGCAATGTATTCTTAAAAAGGGTACTTATAACTTCTGATTCACCAAAACCTTAGTGAAAAGGATTATCATCATAATTCCTCACTGGGTTAAGCATATCACTTCAACTCAGATAAATTTATACTTAGCTGTTTAGTATTAGCTTCGGTGATTAGTTGTGAGTAGTAAGGATATTAGATCTCCTAATTGCGTATATTGTGAATTAAAAACCTGTTATATTGATCCAAAAGCGGCTAAACCCCGCTTCTGTCCCATGGTATTATACCCGGATGTAATTAAAGAAGCTCTTACAAAATACAATAATGAAAATATCAAGAAGATTCATAAGGCTGCCTCAATAGTTGAAAAAGAAGGCTACTGTATATGGCCTAGGCTAAGAGAAATAGTTGAATTTGCGAAAAAGCTCAACATGAAGAAGCTAGGAGTAGCATTCTGTATAGGTTTAAGTGATGAAGCTAAACTTATAGTTAAATACCTTGAAAGTAAAGGTTTTGAAGTATACTCTGTTTGCTGTAAATGTGGAGGAGTAGATAAGACCTGGCTAGGATTAGGTGAAGAACAAAAACTTAGACCGGGAAGACATGAATCAATGTGTAACCCCATCGTGCAGGCAATGCTATTAAACCACGTAAAAACAGATCTAAATATAATAGTAGGCTTATGCGTTGGACACGACACGTTATTCATAATGTACTCTAAAGCACCAGTAACCTACCTAATAGTCAAAGACAGAGTTACAGGACATAACCCAATAGCAGCTATTTACGCACAAAGATACTTCAAAACAAGACTCGGAATAACCTAAAGGCTCTAGATAGCATAAGCTTCTTCACTCTTAAATACCCTAATAGTAATGTACCTTGCCGTTTCGCGATAACTTCACAAAACAAAAATAATTAAAACAATATGCTCAACACACTCAATACCCTTCCTAATTAAGTTCGTAATTGAACTTGCATCAAAGAGATTTATTCTAACTTTTACTATCTTTGATAACAAGAATTTACTGCAATCAAAACACTAATCTACGTCATAAATGTAATTAGACATAAAGTACTATATAGCCAATATTAATTACCTTTCACTATACCTATTTTATTAATTATTTGGCTTGCCCTTTTAGCTATATCCTTAAATTTACTTAGTAATTCACCATCAT
The DNA here is from genome assembly GCA_964467535.1 of uncultured Desulfurococcales archaeon. Taxonomy (GTDB): domain Archaea; phylum Thermoproteota; class Thermoprotei_A; order Sulfolobales; family WANQ01; genus CAYXRT01. Next base: position 18,123 of record CAYXRT010000006.1, on the reverse strand, counting down.
AAGTCACTAGTTTAGAATTCGTAGCTCTAGCTAAAGCTACGTATATAGCATCATAAACTGTAATGTTAGCATTAAAAGCTATCTCTATAGCCTTATCCAAAACTTCTATACTGTCAACAACATTTAAATGTAAAATACTTAACGCCTTTAGTGCATTAACAACATCTATTGGAGTAAGCCCCTTAATATACCTTAATGCATTAGCAAGTTCTATAAAGAGCAGTAAAGGTATGTAGATAACTATCTTTCCCTTCAAATATAAATCCCTAATTCTACGCATTTCACTAGATTCTTCTTCCTCTATAAACCATTTAACAACAGCACTTGTATCAAGAACTAGGCTAATCTCCATCTACGATCCCTAAACTCTCTAATAACTTCAGCTAAAGGTCTTTCAGGTTTAGCTTTAACAGAAATTTCATCCATAATTTTTAAAGCCCACTTAATTTCTTCTTCACGAACCTTTTCCTCGATCGCTTTACGAATAACCTCACTCCAATTAATATAACCAAACCTATCCATACGCTCCTTAAGTTCTCTTGGAATCCTGACAGTAATCTTAACAGACATAATATTACCAGACAAAATATATACAGACAAAATATATAAGGCTTTAATCCGTCAGCTAGCAATATACTAGTTACACATAAACTAAAGTTAAAGAATTGCTAAAGAATTAAGATCTCACTATTAACAAGTATACAATTATAAAATACCCATAATGGTGAGAATTTAATTGAATTCAAACATTTCTATTCCTTAAACTAAAGCATAATTAAATTAATTTATACTTAGATTTACATTAACTTCAAGGTGAGGCCATAGTACTTTATGTACTAATATCTAAAGATCGTATAAACATGAATTTAACCAGCTATGTATTTTTGAGTAGAAGTCTCCTAATTTATGGGTGGAGGTAAGTCATATTGAGCTTAAGTAGAATTGCTTCTATTATCATTGGATATTCATTGTTATTTGATATCCCACTTTGCCCATACATTTCTGTCGTAGTTATAATTTTGCTACTCTATGGCTTCTTACCTAGGAAGGGTATTAGGATTAAGTCCAGACTTATTAGAACTATCTACAGGGTTTTTGGATCTATAGTTCTTGCCTTCTCAATATTCTTTACAATATGCTTACTAATTGTTGGAGCACCTATACCTGTTGTAGTTTTATTCATAGCTTTCCCGTTAATACCTAGTCTATCACTTGTACTTTATGGTTTTGAAATAGGCTTAGTAATAGTTCCTAGCAATAGGATTACATCCTTTATTCGCTTAATAGTAGTCTCCTTAACATTACTATTACTTAGCCTCACTATTATGATATCTTATTCAACTATAGCCATAACAAATCCTAAATTCTTAACAGAAGTACATGAAGTAGGTGTTGGTTTTAGGAAAATAGCATTACCCGGATGGATAATCATGATACTATCCTACTCTCTAGGAATACTTCTACTAATAATGGGTTCAATCACATTAATAAGATTTAGATATATAGCTACGAGAATTCAAAAATTGCCAAAACCCAAACTGCTTCCCGGCTATTCTAAGATTGGGCAAATATTTGTACTAATATTTTCAGCGCTATTGATAAGTACTGGTATATTTGTGTATCTAAAAACAAGTATAATACTAGCCGGATTATCAATTACAGTATTAGGCATATTCATGACGCTATTAATTACCGATATAAGTACATTAAAAGCCATATATGAAGAATTCAAGAAGCTCACTAAGCTAAAAGAAAGCTATAGCTATGACATTTCTACTTCCTGATAACTCCTAATAACTTTACTATAAATACCCATAATCCTTACCAAGTAATACATAATGATTTAAGATATGAAAATCCATAGCCTTTATTCTTCACAATAATAATTAAATTCATAGTCTTATATGGTTTAGTAGCATGTATTTTAATAGTAAGACCGCTTGCAATAACCTTACCTAGATTTTCTCCTCTAAGCTATGTACCTATCTTAGCTAAATAACCTCACTTTATGATTCTACTAAAAATTATATATGTCATTAACTTTATTGTTACAAGAAATATCCTTGTATTTGCCTTAAGAATACCTCCTATCCTAGGCCTACCCTACACGGTGGCGGTTCATAGATATATTCTCCAATCTTAAACCTCTTAACCCATGCATAAACAAGAAGCTCACCACCAAAGGTCTCCCCTAAAATAGGCTCGTAATTCTTAAATAAATCACGTCTATATACACGGAAATTTGAGAAAACGTCTCGTACTCCTATAATTCTACCAATAATTCTTGAAGCAAAACGCTCGGAAACCCGAGGCAATATAGTTCTAGAAGCAACAAGGAGGTCAAGACCTCTATTAATAAACATCTTGAGAAGTACTGGTATTAATTCAGGAGGATTTTCAAGATCAACATCAAGAGTAACCACAATAGGATACTTAGCAGCTTTTATACCCGTCAGCAGTCCTCTTGTTTGACCAGCCTTCCTTACTAGAATAGCACGGTCAACCCATTTACAAGCCTCCTCAAAAGTGCCATCAGGAGAAGAATCATCTACAACAATAACCTCATGATCAACACCCCTAAGAGCACCTCTGACACGTTCAACAAAAGGGTGAATAAACTCACGCTCATTATACGTCGTAGTAACAATAGAAATACCAAACATATTCAACTCCCCCTACTTTAAACAATTACCCATACTATTCATCGTCTATCACCTTCCGTAATTAGTCTTATAAAGTTGAAATCATAATGCTAATAATGCCTCAATTTTCCTTAACTGCTTAGTTACTGGGTCGATTTCAAGCCTCAACCCCTCTAATGAATAAACGCCTAACACTTCAGCATCCTTATCCTCAGCATCCTCAGCAAATACTACAATCGTTGTTGCTCTTTCACCAAGACATTCTATAACAGCTTCACCAATATCACGCTCGATAACCCTACCCTCAATGGTCTTAAACTTCCACTTAGTCATAGGCTTAATACCCAACCTTTCTAACCTACTACGTTTAATCCATGAATAAGTGCTTCCAGTATCAACCAATAGCTCTAGCTCTAAACACTTAGACATATCATGAGGATTGTAGAGCCTTACCCTAGCAACAGTATGTCCCATAGTTTAGCCCTAACTCATTCTCTGAACTTAATGTTAATACTAGTTAATTAATAACTTATACCACAAGACCTACAAATCCCTAACCTACCTCTATTACTAGAGAATATGAATACTTAGAATTAAATAATCAAATACAAGGCTAACATCTGACCATCTTCATAGAGTTGAGTTTAAATTCGCATGGTGATTATCTTAGTTAAGAGGAAAACTAATATACCAGATAACATTAATCACTATCCGGTGAATCAGACTTGTATATTGAAGGTCGGGTAGGCTCGAAAGGCGAGCTATTCCCTCCGAAGGAGTTAAGAGAGAAGATAGGACTTAAACCACATATGAAGGTACTATATAAAGTTCAAGACGGTAAGTTAATTGTAGTACCTATACCAAGTATTGAAGATGTTTTAAAGGAGCCTAAGCCTGTAAAGATTAAGGCTAAGGAATTTTATGAATTCAGAAAAGAATTGTCAAGGAGTATGGAGTCATGACTCCATACTCCTTGACACAACATATCTTTTGCCATTAATAGGGATTTCAATTGAGGAACTTCCAGATACCCTTATACTAGAACTCATTAATAGGAAGTATAAAATCTACACAAATTATATAACATTATTCGAACTTGCAGCTAAAGGAGCAAAATATATTACTCAAGGACTACTTTCCTCTATAAGGATCCTAAAGGGAATAAACGCTATCGTATACGATGATAGAATAAAGAAAATAGGTTTAGAGGATACTGATGTACTAGCAACCGCTTTTAAGCTTCGAGTACATGTAGGAGACTTCATAGACTGCTTAATAATTTCAACTGCTATACATTACTCTAATATACTATTAACAGAGGATGAAACAATAATCAAGTTAACAAATAGTACTTGGTTTAAGGAACTTATAAAAACATTAAATCCAAAACTAGAAGTCCTAAATTATAGGAGATTCAAGGAAAGATATATGCAATAAATCAGCAGAAATCTTTATCCTCATCCTGCTAGCTCAGAAAGAATAATACTTAACTATCCCAATACAATACTATTATATAGGCGATTACTATGGTTGAAGTTTATTTTGGTTTAAGAGTTCCAGCTTTCCCCATTAATGGTAGTAGTTTCAATGAATTTATGAATCAAATCCATAGATTTCTAAGTAAATTTGAAGGAATATTTGATTCTGCATGGATTTGCGATCACTTATATCCATGGGCTGATTTCCTGGATAAGACGACTCCTAACCTTGAATGCTTTACATCCATAGCCCACTTATCTGCTATTTACAAGAAGTATAAGTGGGGTAGTATTGTTTTATGCAATATCTTTAGAAATCCAGCACTAGTTGCTAAAATGAGTGCTATTCTCCAAAACCTAACTAGAGGAAGATTTATTCTAGGTATAGGTGCATGCTGGAAAAAAGATGAAATATTAGCCTATGGATACAAGTTCCCATCACTTAAGACTAGAGTTGAAATGCTTGAAGAAGCTGTACAAATAATAAAGCTCCTATGGAAGAACGGTAAAGCAACATTCCACGGCAAATACTATAAAATTGAAGATGCAGTATGCATGCCTAAACCAGAACCAATACCACCACTAATGATTGGTGGAGGCAACGAAAAATACACGCTAAAGGTTGTTGCTAAGTATGCTGATTGGTGGAATATACCAAATGTTTCACCTAAAATCTATAAACACAAACTCAACGTCCTAAAAGAACACTGTAGAAGAATTGGTAGAGACTTCGATGAAATAACTAAAACTCTTGCAAATATGGTTGCAATAGCAGAAACAGATGAAAAAGCCATTAAAATCGCTGAGCAAAGCCCATTTATTAAGAAAGGTTATGAAGAAAACTACATTATAGGTGGACCTGAAAAAGTTGCTAAAAAACTAAAAGAATACATAAACCTTGGAGTAACACACTTCATACTCAGATTCCTAGACTTCCCAAGCACACGTGGAGCTGAAATATTCGTTAAAGAAGTCATACCCAAAATAACATAACAAATAAACAACATCAATTATACCTCTACACATAACATATTGAACAGCCAATACCCCATATACTATAACGTAATTATAGTAAAGTACATACCATGAAACTATGCTTTAATTTAAAAATAAACATACCATTAACCCATTAACCAATGAAACTACAATCATTAATTATAAGTATTAATGCTTACTGAACAACATCAACGACTAGGCAAAATAATGTATAAAAAGTTATTTCTAAGAGAATAGTTTTAGGTAGGTGCAGTATTAATGGCTATAGATAGGTCTAAGATTAAGGAAGAATTCATAAAATTACTAGAAGAAGATAGGGAGTTCCGCTATGCTATAGCAGGTTTACTAGGCTTAGAGGAGATACTTAAAAGAATAGACAAAAATACTGAAGCAATAATAAAACTACAAGAACAAGTAGTTAAATTACAAGAGCAAGTAGCTGAACATAGTAGAGCGATTAAATCACTTCAAGAACAATTAATTAAGCATAGTGAAGTTATTGAGAAGCTAGCTTCATCTATACAAGCGATAGGTATGAGGTACGGGATATTTACTGAAGAAGCATTTAGAGAAGGAATAAAGTACTTGATTAAAGACCTACTTAAGGAGTATAAGGTTGATAAGTGGATATACTATGATAAGGAGGGCTACGTTTATGGACATTCATCAATAATTGAGGTAGACGTCCTAGTAAAGGATAAGGAGTATATTCTAGTTGAATATAAGTCCATGGTTGATAAAAGTGATGTAGCAGAATTATATAGGATAGGGAAATTATTTGAAAGAGAGGAGAAAATTAAACCAAAACTACTAATAGTATCTCCAAGTATAAGAAAGAGGGCAAAGGAGTTAGCAGAGAAACTAGGAATAGAAGTTAAAGGAAAAGTAGTTGAAATTTAATTCTTAAGCTGCTTTTAGTTAAGATTAAGCCGTAATGATATAGATTATATTGGTATGGTATAGGATATTCTTATCTTAGGCTCTATTTCTTGAATTATAGTGAAATGTTTATCTAATGTTATTAATTCTAATCCATTATTATAAGCCATAGCGGCTATTACCAAGTCTACGGCTGGTAATGGTGTACCTCTTTTCCTTAATTCTACTTGCCACTTAATGGCAAGTGCATAATCATCTTTCGTGGGATAGAGAATCTCTACAGCCTTAGTTACTGATGGAGGATACTCTATTGCAGTAAATATTGTTATTAATCCAGGAATAACATCCACCTTCTTTTTAACTATTAATTCTATTACTGCACTTGTATCATAGAGTTTAAGCGCTTCCATTCAATTTCCCTCATCTTCTCATAGAGCTTAATTTCTTCTTCAATAGGCTTTGGCTGTAATTCATTCACTTTAACACCTAAATCTTGAAGCCGCTCTAACAACTCACTACTACTCTCCCTATTCCTAGATTCTTCTAGGCGCTTTATGTAGGATTCAATAGCTCTTCTTACTACCTCACTCCAATTTACTTCTCTATACTTTTTCATTTTCTCCATGAGTTTTCTTGGTAGACGAACAGTAAAGGAAGCTGACATACATACACCTACATATACGATAATGTATAGCTACATTATAAAACCTTAACCACTATGTCTCTCTAGAAATACATGGATAAACCAAGTAAGTTGATATTTAGCCAAGCGCTTATACCGGAAAATGCTAGACGATAAAATTAAAAACATAACCTTTACTAATAGCCATCTCAAAACATCATTGAATGAAGCATAGTCAATTACGTTAAATTAATAATGCACTATAATTTCATTAATTAAGGAATTAAGGTTATAGTAGGTAGAATTCTACTTTTTCTAGCTTTCCCGTTTTTGGATTTATCTTAAATCCAAGCTTTTCAAGAGCTGTAACACCTAGTAATGCATCAACACCTTCAGGAAGTTTTAATTCATCCCAAACCTCAATATCACCATATGTAACAGAATCCATTACCCTAATTTCCCCGCCACCAAACCTAACATTAATAACTCTACCATCAGGTAACCTCCTAGACCTTACATACTTTAGATCAACACCAATACCTTCAATGTTTTTAGGTAATGTAATTAAATCACCATAAAACCCCGTATCAATAAGCGCCTTTAGAAAAACCTCACCCTTAGATCCACGAACCCTAACTTCAACAATAGTAGAGCCCATATATTTTCCCTGAATAAAATACTCTTCCTAAATCCCTTATAAATACGTAGAAGAATAGTGTTTATCCATGGGAAATGCTTTGATATGAACTTTACTTAAGCTTAACTTTCCTATTCTCTATGTACTCTTTCACATGTTTTACACACTGCTCCTTCCCCTGAAGCTTACTTAGCAATTTCTCATCAGCTGTATACATTACTGTATCATACTTTCTTGCTAACATGATGTAGTATGAGTCATAGACTGTAATATGTTTTTCAATAGCATATTCTAGGGATTTCTTAGCTAAATCATAAGTTATATCCTCAAATATGATATTAGCTTCCCTAAGATAATTTAATGCTTTAATAGCATAATCTTTCTTAAGTAGGCCTCGGACAACATACTTCCTCATACAATTAGTAAATTCAAGAACAGCATATACGGGTGCTATAACATCAACCCTACCATAGAGATGATCATCCCTAAGAACTACTGCATACTCCGAATAATCTTCAGGAATAAACCACTTAACAAGTACATTAGAATCAGCAACAACCCTCCATACCTTGCCCTTCATCTCTATCCTCTCTAATAAATTCAGCTGAAAGATTACCCTTAATAAAACCAATACTTCGCCTAAACTCCTCAATCTCCTTAATAAGCCTCTTAGCCCTCTCCTCTCTAACCCTTCTAACAAGATACTCTCTTATCTCTTCAGTATAATTTATACCAAGCTTCTCTAACTCCTCCTTAAGTTTACGAGGTATCCTAATACCAATAACAACACTCATCATAGCATCCCTCTACAGTAAAACTAAGTTAACAAATATAAATAAACATTTCTAGAAAACTAGAAAACATTAACAGAGAAGATGAAACAATCAAACAATGAGCTCTATAGTATAATTAAAGCTCATATCCTATTAGGAAGTAAGCTTAAAGCTAAAATGATGTAGTAACATATTTATACTATAGTAACACATTTGTATACATAGGCGATACCACTTGTCTACCATCACTATTAGAATTGATCCTGAAATTAAGAAGCGTATGAAGAAGTATAGCTATATTAATTGGAGTGAAGTAGTTAGAAGAGCTATTCTAGAGAAACTTAATGAAGAAGAAAGAAAGAATATTGCTGAAGCACTACTCATTAATGAAAGACTTAGAAGAAAAGCTCCAAAAGGATGGGATTCTACAGAGGTTATTAAGAGTTGGAGAAGGAGAAAGTAGTTGTTGATGCTAGTATAATTGTTAAGTGGTTTCTTGAGGAAGAATTTAGCAATAAGGCATTACAGCTTAGAAATGATTACATTAGAGGGATTATTGCCATAGCAGTTCCATCATTATTAGAATATGAGGTTCTAAATGCACTCAAGTATAGTGGTGTATATTCAGTTGAGGAGCTAAAAGAGATAGGTATTGCGTTAAATAAGTATGGATTTGAAGTATATGAGCTGGAAGGTAAACTTAAAGAGCTTGCGATAGAAATTGCATTAAAAAATAATATAACAATATATGATGCAAGCTATATTGCATTAGCAAAGCATTTAAACACAATACTATATACAGCAGACAAGGAACTAATCCAGAAATTCCCAAATACTGCAATACACATAAAACAATACCCCCTTCACACACCACCATAAAAATCAAGTCCATGAATTAATACATCAAGAGAATTACCTAACAAAATAAATAGTACTAGAACCCTATATCACAGAGAATTATAGTGCAAGTACGGCTTCAGCTTTCTTAAGCTGCTTTGTAATAGAATCTAATTCAAGTGCAAGATTTTCAAGAGCTGTAACTCCAAGAACTTCAACATCATCTTCTTCAGCAAAGACAACTATACATGTAGCTTTTTCTCCAAGACATTCAATAACTGCTTCACCGATGTAACGTTCAATAATCCGGCCCTCAATAGTCCTAAACCTCCTCCTACCCATAGGCTTAACACCTAGTTTCTCAAGCAAGTATACGTACTTTCAGTATCAACAAGTAATTCTAAATTCAAGCACTTAGATGGAGCATGAGGATTGTAGAGCTTCACCTTAGCAATAGTATGCCCCATAACCTAACCCTATGAAAACCAAATATCAAAAATAACACTTAAAGCAATCCTTAACTACTTTAACAAGTATGCTTTAATTAAGCTATCTTAAACTAGATTAAGATAGAGTAGGATTGTCTTTATTAGCCTTAATTAATTCTCTTGTAGAATATAGGTTAATCTTTTTACCAAGAATCTTAATAAGTCGTTTCTCATCTGACCGAATTCTCTTTCTAAGCTTCTCATCATCTGTTACTAATCCAGCATCTAGTTCATATGATGCAACTATATATGATGAGTCATAGTATGTTACCTTAAGCTCATGCGCTAACTTTAATATAAGTAGAGTATTGTGTGGAGAAACAATATTTAGAATCCTATATACATTGGTAATCAAATCTAGTAATGATAAAGCCTCATCAATAGATATTCTCTTTATTAATATAGCTTCCCTCCACAGTGCATTACCTACTTCGTATGGCGTAAGAGTTAATATGTAGTTTCCTTTAAGGTAATTAAGTGCTTTCGAACCAATACCTCTAATAAGGTTTAATAATGCTGAAGTATCAAAAACTAACTTCATCTCTCTTCACGACCAGCCCTTATAACATTAACTATCTCTTCACATGGAATTTTCTTTAAAATTTCTTGCGCCTTCATCAACGCTCTCTTAATCTCCTCTTCCTCCCTCTTCCTCACCTCCTCCTCCAAAGCCCTTCTAATAACATCACTAACCGATATCCCATACCTCTTCAACTTCTCATAAAGTTCTCTCCTAATCTTAGCAGAAACCGTAACATAACCCACATAAACCACCACAAGTAGTATAATAAACAATAATATAAAAATACTACTACCATACTATGTAATACCATACACAATCCCACTATCCAACTCCTACTATTTCAACTTAACATATAAGCTAAGAACAACATGATTAACGTTAAATACTACAAGATCATACCCATATTCATGTAGAAGCCTTACTATTAATCTAATCATAGATATTGTAAAACCTTAGAAGTCCAATAATTAATAATTACGATCCATATCTTCTGTTTAGTACTTATAGAAGAACAAGGCTACTCAACTAAGAATACATGGAGGTATTTGCGTAGTAGATAAAACTAAAGGCACATCTATTTCCCTATTCCATGGCTTACCATGTTTATAGGTACTTCAAGAATTTTATGAATTATTATTGAAGGTAATAGGCATGTAATTATTCAATATATTTAAGCTTACTAGGTCATGCATTTATTAATGTTTAATGAATTTATATTATCCTACTCCGGTAATTTTCTTTGTTTCTTTAACTATCTTCTCTATGTATGGTAATCTCCTCTTAACTGCTTCACTATCTAGTTTAGCTTCATGAAATCCCCATACATGTAAAACCCATGCATGATCCCATGCATCATAAAACCACCCACCAATCCTATCACTAATAACTTCAACAGCTTTCTCAAGCTCAGCTACAGTCCATCTACCTCTCTCCTTAACTTTCCTAAGAATATCTTCAAGTTTAAAGTGAAGTGAAAGAGCCTTAATGCATTCTTCAGCGGCTTTATAAAGCTTTTCACAAGCTTGAACAATATCTTTATCAATTAATTCCTTACCTTCACCTAGAAACCTCATAGCTAGTTCCAAATGCACTTTTACCTCCTCTTTAGGGTTAAGTGCAAGCTCTTTAATAATGATATCTATGATTTTAGATTCAATATCTATACCTAAATCCCTAATACGTTCAACAATAACCTTGGGAAGCCTTAATGTAATTGTAATATCCAAGGAAATACACCTCTAATACCGTTATTAATGACTTCTAGTTATAATTTTAACCATTCCTAACTCAATTATATTGAATAGCTCTGAGAGTATTGTCAAGAACTTAACCCAGGTAGTACTTCATGAGATTACCTAAGAAACATACTTACTCTCCTCACTATTTAATCGACGGGATTTTTCTACGTATCAACATCCTTTCTAGTACATTCTCTACTTCCAAAGAATTTAAGTTACCTTAAACTTACTAATTACTTCATTCTTGAAGAAACTAGAGAATCGTAATTAGAAGACTTCTAGCAGACTATATCCTTCCCATCTTGTGTTTTTGAGTTTAAGAGGTATTAAAGATAACTATTTAAATGTTTATTCAGGGTTAACCTTAAGGTGAAGTAATTACTATGACCATAGTTAAGGCTAGGGTTAAAGCTATAGGGTTTAAGCATAGTATTGAGGGAATAGCATTAGTTGATACAGGTGCTAGCTTAACATTAATTGATAGAGATGTAGCTGACGATATTGGCGTTAAATATCTTAAAAGGAAAATAAAGGTTATCGTTGCTGACGGCCATGAAATTTATGCTGATCTTGCTATAATAGATAAGTTTATTGTTGAAGGAGAAGAACTTCCATATACACATATAGCCGTATCAAACTTCGCTAAGGAGCTTAAGGAAAAACTTAAAACACTAGGCCTTATTGATTGGTGTATTATTGGGTTAACAACCTTGGAAATACTTCAACTCATACCTGATCCCACCACAGGAACACTACGTAAATCATCAGCACTACTCCTCTAAACCAAACAAATAAACATACTTAGATACTAGAAATATCATCACAAAACGATACGGGTCACTATGTAGCTCCACAGTATATAATTTTAGGTATTCCAATTACTATCTAGCAAAATCTTAACTTCTCTACCAAAGATACCCTGTTTACACCATAAGTTTAATGACATGTCGTAGATCATTAATAGTATTAGGGAATTACATTTAGAGTAACTCTATAATGCTAGTATTGCTTCAACTTCTCTTAACTGCTTTGTTACTGGGTCTACTTCAAGACCTAAACCTTCAAGTGCATGTAACCCAAGAACCTCATTATCACTTTCTTCAGCAAATACAATAATTGTAGTTGCTCTTCTACCAAGACATTCTATAACAGCTTCACCAATATCACGCTCAATAACTCTATTCTCTATAGTTCTAAACTTTCTCCTATCCATAGGCCTAATACCTAGCTCTCTTAATTTATTACGCTTAATCCAAGTATATGTAGACCCTGTATCAACAAGCAATTCTAATTCTAGCTTCTTAGATAAATCATGAGGATTGTAGAGCCTTATCCTAGCAATAGTATGACCCATGACTAAACACCATTACCTCTTTACCTTAGGTTCATAGTTTAAATGTCCCATACAGCTCTTAAATAATTTTTTCATAACGATATGCAAATTCAATATCACATACTTCAATATCCTAAATATCTTCATACAATCACACTATTCAGGTCCAAGCCATAAATTAACTTAGGAAACCTAGCTATGAAGTATTTGTATACTTCGTCGCTAAGCTTTAAATTCCGTAATACGGTGCGTAATACGGTGGTGTTGTGAGCGTTGTCATATCTATCCGTATTCCGAGAGAGCTTAAGGAGAAGCTTGAGAAGCTGAACATCAATGTTAGTAAGCTCGTGAGGGAGCTCCTCGAGAAGTACGTTGAAGAAGCTGAGATGAAGGAGCTTGAGGTGAGGCTGAGAAGGCTTAGGACACGTCTAGCAGGTAAAGCAAGCCCCACCCTCGTAGCCAAGCTCATACGCGAAGACAGAGACCGTAGATGAGTTACTTATTAAATGCATCAGCCCTTATCCTTCTCTTACTTGATCTCGGTGAAGAGATCCTCCAGATAGCCACGAAAACACAGCTCTATATAGCTGATTTAACGCTATACGAGATCGGTAATGGTCTCTGGAAACTAGTGACCCTGCTAAGAACTATGGCTTTAGAGAATGCTCTAGAGCTAATAAACATACTACGGATGCTGATAATGAAGAAACTCCTTAAAAGTAATTAGCTACCGCGAACTAGACCTTAGAGAAGTACTCGAACTAGCAGCCCATAACAAGCTAACATTCTACGACACGACATACATAATAGCTGCAAAACACTTAGACGCAATACTAGTAACTGAAGATGAGCAGCTCAGAAATAAGGCTAGGAAATACATTACCACAATAACGACATACACAAACTTCAAACAAAAAGTACTCACTAAGCAAACTCACTTTTCATAAACCACACTAGTACTAGCTACTTGACATTCTCAATGCCCTTGAACCCTATTAAATAGTTCATCACGAACTCCCTTAGGATGGAGAACAATTCGTGGGCATCATGAATAGCCTATTCCTCTCATCAAAGTATATTATGTGGCAAAAACACCAAGCCTAAGGTATACGCCCATCATGTCATATTGAATAACAAATCGTTCACCGACATAAACTGCTGATTACTTGTAACTCCCTGATGGGGTAACGTAAACAAAGGTAATGTATTTGAGTTCGGCTTTTAGTATTTCTTTTGCCTCCACTTTATTGCGTTACTTTCTTGGTTTCTTTGATAGTTTCTTTGATAATATTGTTTTCAACGTGAAATACTTAGTTATTATTTTTAATGCTTAGAATTTCATGATATACTTAGATATTCTTATATTCTTTGAATCTATAGCTATTCTAGGGAGCCTGTGTGGCGGTTAGTAGGGTTTCTAGGAAGGGGTTAACAAGTATTCCTGCTAAGGTCAGGAAAGCGTTGGGTATTGAGGAGGGTGATATGCTTGTATGGGAGGTTAATGAAAAGCATAATGTAGCTATTGTGAGGGTTATTAAGAATCCTATTAAACATCTAAAGGGTAAGTATAGTGATCCTAATTTAACGTATGATAGAGTTGAAGAGCTTGCAGATAAACTAGTGATGGGAGAGCTTCATGCCAATAATTGAGTTGGATATGCTAATTGCCTTTGTTAATAAGGTTGATGAGCTTCATAATATAGCTGTGGGAATCTTTAATAAAATAATTAATGGAAAGCTAAGTAATGTTGTAGTACCTACATCAGCTTATATGGAATACGAACTAGTACTTAAATCAAGAGGGTATAGCGAAGATACTATATCAAGTGATATCAATGCGTTTAGGAGGATAAAGAATTTAGGTGAAATACCATTAACTTCTAAAGTTATTATAAAAGCTTCAGAACTTAGAAAAAGATATGGTATTACATATTTTGATTCCTTACATGCAGCTTCAGCCTTCTTTCATGATAAGATGATTATTTCAACAGATAAAGTATATAGGAAAATACCAGAACTTAAAGCAATAGATCCTAGAGAAGTATCAAACTCTAAAAACCATATGAATAACAGGCTTAAGACCAATAGAACCATTAAAAACTGAGAATAGAGGTAACATCTCCTTAGGTACCTCCTTAGTCATAGGCAATAACCTAGTACCAAGAGTAATAACAGCCTTACTAATCATCATGAATATCACTGCCTACCTATGCTTAATATTCTCAATTTAATTTGTAGGTCTCCCAAGTACCTAATCTTAATTTCCCTTAGATTTGTCTCATGGATTAGTGTCTCTCCTTTGACTAACATACTGTGGACAATAAGTATCCTCCTTCTGGAGATATTTCCTCGAGATCTCCAGTCCTTGGATTTACTTTAAAGCCTAGAGTTTCAAGAGCGTAAATACCTAGTAGAGGTGTAGGCTCATCTAATTCAGCAATAAAAGCCGGTCCTTTCCTCCCTTAACTTCAACTTCAGCTAAATATAATCTAGCCTTAACCCTCCTTCCATCAGCCAAAGTTAATTCAACACTATAAGGTGTTTCAATAAGACCTAATTCACTAATAGTCTTAAGATCAAGTACTATATACGTAGAACCTATATCAACAAGCATTTTAACTATCTTAGAAATCCTCCTACCATGAATAATAACATCAACGTAAGTAAACCCCACTACTTAACCCCTAAATAAAAAGCTAAAACTAAAAATAAAAGTAATTACCATCTATATTCAATACCCTTAAGAAGCTTAAAAGAATTAAATAAAGACCTCTAGGTAACTAAGCCAAATGAATTACTAAAAACAGTCAATATCGAAATACTATATACAGCAGACAAGAATCTAAAATTTCCAAACACTACAATACACATAAAACGATATCCCCAGCCTAGCGCCAATAAGGCTCAGGAAATACTTGAAATCTTCTCACATATTCCCATAACTCCCTATGGCCCCTCAACTCTTTCCCCTCCTTAGCTACTACAGCTTTAACTATCTGAGCTACTGCAGCCC
>CAYXRT010000006.1:0-2564 GCA_964467535.1 uncultured Desulfurococcales archaeon | reverse complement strand
CTTTCTACTTCATGAATATACTTTTCACATAACCTTAAATGAAATTCAATCATAGTTCCCAAATCATTTATATTAATAAGCAAGACTTCTCCAATAAATTCCTCAATAGTCTTACCTTTAGATTTCTTCTTAATATGCTCTAGTACCTTCATAGGTAATGAGAGTGTAATCGTAACCATACTAGCTAGAAGTCATTAACACGTAATCCAGGCTTAAAAACACACCCGATCACATAAACCGTCCATTACAATTAGGAGGACTAGGATTTTCCTAGGAATTTCTTAATTTTCTTAATAAGCTTAATCACATCATCTCTATGTGCTTCAAAACTTAATTTACTCATAAAGTTATGATAAAAATTAGCATGTAGGGCTTCAGCACTTGAGAATAGTCTTGAATATTCAGGATCATTTTCTCTCATAGTTAAAAATTCAATAATATCCCTTAAATCTCTATGCGTATAGTGTGGTAAGCCTTCTTTCTCGCCAATTATATTTAAGAGAGCTGTTAATGCACCCCAGTATTTCTCACTAGCTTGAACAAGATCATCCCTGCTGTACAGCTCTTCAGCCTCCTTAAGGTACTTTTCATGAAGTTTAGTATAAACTTCAATTCTAGTCTTAGGATCTAAATCTCTAACTATAGACTCTATAATAACCTCCTCAATACTCTTACCTCTCCTCCTAGCAATCTCAACTAATAGCTCATAAACTTCCTTAGAGACCTCAATACTCACCATAGACCCTACCATATAACAAGTAAAGCTATTAGAACTTATTAAATAAGCTACTCCACAAAGATGTATTTAGAAAATTAGAGCAAACGATTGCTAGGATAGCAAGCCTACTAAGGAGTTACTGTTGAATATTAGAGAAGTATAGATGAAGTGCATGGTGATGAAATGTTTATGTGTAGTGGTTTAGTTGAATTGGTTTTAAAATGTCCTTTTGATGGGTGTTTTGTCGAAGTCTTTATCATTTGATATGATTTTTATTGCCTCCTCTCTTATTGCTACTGCTAAGTGTAGAGAGTCTTCATAATCTAGGCTGTATTTTTCCATTAGTTCTAGAGCCTTAATATAGTCTCTATGTTCAAGTGCTACTACCTCTAAGCCTGCTAGACTAGTTATTGCATCAATGACAGTCTTAATTAATTCTTTATCTTTTAAGCTTCTTCCTGTTAACCCAGCTAGTATAACTACTAACTCATATAATGTTAACGATGAAATAATGTATTCACCACGACTCCCATACTCAATCCTCCTAATCCACTCTTTAGCTACTTCCCATATTCTGGGTGCTTTGCTAACCAATAGACAAAGACATTAACATCTACGTACTTCTTCTCCACCATCTCCGGATAGCCTCATTCACAAATTCATCTAAATCCCTTGGCCATTTCTCTACTCTAATAGCACCATAGAATTCATCTGCAACGTCTCTTAGAGGCTCTAATACAATCTTACCATTAACTACCCTAATCCTCACTAACTGCCTCTCCCTTATCCCCGTAGCCTCTCGAATACTCTTCGGGATCAATATACGACCCTTCTCATCAACCCTAACCACTAAATCCATCTATCCCATAACATAAAATTATCCCACTTAGCATATAAACACACCGATACATGAACCATCAATACCCCTAAACCTAGCTCATCCGAAGAAAATCTAGGGATATAGCTAAGAGGGTATATGATGAGATAATGAAGAGGGTCATCGTAGTTGAGGTAGTAGAGTACAACTTACTCTTAAATATGGCATTTACAACTAATTGTAGAGCTATAGATACATACTACATCACCACAGCTAGTATAGTCAACAGCTTTACTAAACTTAAGGCTGATATAGGACATGTTATTTAAATCTCTTCAACTCTTCAATTTCATCCATGGTCTGTATTAAAAGAGATTCGTATAATCCCGGCTTTTTCTCAACGATTACGACCCCCTTAGTTAAGATGTAGTGCCTAAACCTTGGTGGTATAGTATTTAGTGGAACTACATCCACTGGGTATCCTAACTCCTCTTCCAACTTATTAGCAAGCCTAAAAATGAGACTTAAATCTTCACCATCCCTAATATACACTGCTATATCTATATCCCTAAACGAGTTCAGCTCAACAAAGCTACCAAATAATACAGCTAGCAATACACCTTCATCATCAAGAACCTTCCTAATCTTAGCAATTATTGCCTCCTTCTCCTCCCTACTCACCATGTAGTACCTAAACTTCTCACCCAACATATCCAACAACTCTCTCAATAAACCTAATTATATTTTTAAAATCACTCTTAATGCTATCATATATCTTTTTATCATCTATAACCCAGTACCTATGAACTAGTAGGTTCCTTAACCTTATGAAGCTAAGTAAATCCCTATACTCCTCATCTGAAACAAGTCCTCTATCCCTCAAAACCCTAAGAGCATGCATTGAAGATTCCACTTCTTCACCAAAAACCCTCCTAGCTACGTGCACAACCATAGCTATAAGCGCTTCAGCTATAACAATTAAGTGATACCTTACCGCATACCTCTCAGCATCTGTCATTAATTCATAGG
>CAYXRT010000005.1:0-106706 GCA_964467535.1 uncultured Desulfurococcales archaeon | reverse complement strand
GCCTCTACGTATGGATGCCTAATGGGAGTATCATTGAGCTAGGCAGGTTCCTAGGTAAGAACGGTGCTATAGACATCAAGGTAACGAAGATAGTGAGTTTCCTAAGAGAATGGTATGGATACCTCGCTAGCCGCGGCAATGATCCTAGGCTAGTTAAGCCAGGGATCATAGTCTTAGGAGCTATACACACGCCCAAGGGTATATACGGTGTTATGAAGGGTATACCGCTAGATATGGCGAAGATCCTGAGAGGCCTATCTGTCGAAATAAAGATTACCGAGAAGCTAACACCAAACAACATCCTAGTACCCATAAGCAAGGTTAAAGAGTTCATCGAACTAGCCAAGTCAAAGGTGAATGCTAGCGTATCTACGGAGGGTATATTCACAGAAAATGATGATACTGATAGGGGTGTTGTATCGTTCTCATCTAGCTGGCCACCAGGTGAGATAGAGGATTACTGCGGCACCATATGCGATGAAGGTGGCTGCATTTATTACTGCTTCATATGGAAGCTCGATAAGGTCTACGCATCAGTACTTAACCAGGGTGCGCCTCTCGTAGTTGCCTACGTCTACGATGGTGTTGGCGGTGACTACGTTAAGAGAGTAAACGATGTCCTGCTTAGAGAGTACTTCGAGGCCGAAGAGTCTAAGGGTATTGAGGTTGCTTTCGGCATAACCGCTTCCGTTAAGAAGGGTAGTGGCGAGATAAGCTACTCGATACCTGGCTTCACTATGGAGCTAGGCGGGGATAACCATGTATGGCTAGACTACTACAAGAGGTTCTTCGAGGGCTCGGACTTCAGCAATAGGGCTATCCTAGCTATAGGTATGAAAGGCGACTTCGCCTTCGCTAAGTACAAGCTACAGTACTGCTATACATCGATAATTGGGTGGACATGTATAGATACGGATGAGGAAGCTAACATGACTCTCGCTAGGCCTGTGATTGAGAATAACGAGATTTTGCCGTGGAGCGATGTAGATACTAGTCCAGATGACGGCGCTGGTACAGCTGAAAAAGCATTCAAATATATCAAGGAGCATTGGGAGTGGTCAGCTAACCATAAGGAGTATGGTGGTATATACATAGATGCCTTCACTGTAAGCGATGAGATAAACACCAATCCATTATTCAGCACATCTATGGCTATACTCCCAATAATACTTAGCGAAGTGCCGAAGGCATACCCATTCGTAGCAATTGTGAGCGCTACTGTAGGTTTAACAGAGAAGGAGTCAACTAAGATGCTAGTTGCATGCGATATATCTATACAGAAAGAGTATGCCTCAAACACCTACGTATGGGCAAACTACTTCTACTCGCCAACACAGTTCGACTATAAGGGCAACAAGTACTACGTAGGCTCACTATACATAGACGCATTAATAGGTAGCTCATGAAACACTTGTGAAGTCCAATTATTTTTAAATTCTCATTGTTTCTATTCTGCACATGCCTCCTACCTATGCACTCAACTATTGCTATAATCATCATTGCAGATAAATGCATCTATTAAATCTAATCGATAAATCCATGCTTATCAGGAAGGCAAGTAAAAAGCCAAAACATCATAGTGGGAAGTATTGGAGAACTTCTATATACACTATTATGTATTATATTAAAGGAGGAAACTAGTAAATTGAGTTCCTAATAGCAGGGCACTACCGACCAGAGCATAAGAACCTAAGCAACCACAATAAGGTGTCCTCTAAACGTCCTCATTCTTTTAAGTACCCCTTGGAAATGAACGCAAAGTTTTAGCTGTATGCTGCAAGCTATCTTAACTTTAATTTAAATTTAATTTAAATCTAGTAGAATAGTTGTGAAGATTTCTTAACTAATTCGAAGAACTTGTTTATCAGTTCTTCTGGTACTTTAGCCTTGGTGTATGTATACGTTACGGGGTTTCTATCCCAGCCGCAGCCTAGGCACATCCCTAACTGCTTCATCTTATCACACGAGTACATCAGGTAGTCTCTCCTGCTACCTCGAAGCCCAAACAAGTACTCTACCTGGTACCTCGCTATGCGCTCATTGAAGTCCTTAGCGTACCTCCTGAAGAAACCAACTACGTTGTCCACAGAGAACCCTACCCACTTAAGGTAAAGCACCAGCACCACTCTCTGGTAGTGGTCTAGATCGCCCACCTTAACCACGGTGTCGATAAGGTTCTTAATGCACGGAGGAACAGCGTTGCACGTAGTTAGATCCTCTATATTGGTAGGTAGCTTTTCTTTCGGTTTCCCGCTACCAGATCCTATGTACCTTCTTCTAACAGGTCTAATGATTAGCTCCGGTAACTCCACTTTAAGGATCTCTATGTCGCTAGGATCCAGGGATTCGAAGAGAGACCAATCAAACTCTTCGGCTCTAAGCTTCTTGGGGTATATTATCCTGCAGAACCCTCTCCTAAGTTCACCGGTCTCCTTATCCCTCTTAACGTTCCAGGTATACGGTATTCTATCCATCCTATTCCACTGAAGCATATTCCTATCGACAAGTTTCTTGAAGGAGTATGGCACTAGTAGTGCTTTCCAGATCAGCTGGTAGGACTCCCAATTGATGAGTTTCTTCAACGGGATTACTACGTGAGCACCCTTGAAACCTGAGTAAGTTACTATGGTACCGCAATCAAACCTCCTCTCTATTGACTGAGCGAACTCTATAGCTTTCCTGATCGCGAGCTCCGGGTTTTCCTCATCGTCGAAGTCGTACACTATGCGGTCGTACAGCATGTTCTTAGGCTCTAGCTCCTGAAAGGATATCAGTAGCCCAACTCCGTAGAACATGTTGGTGTCTCTATAGTGCTTGAAAAGGTTCTTTAGCTTCAGCTCAACACCTTGAAATGAGTGGACACCCCGGTCTTTCCTAGCGTTATTATCTCTCGGATCACCAATAGAGAAGAAGAGCTCTCTAATATCACCTATCCCTAATGGTCCCCACCACCACTTCCTTAGGAAGTCCATGAATATGTATCTCCACTTCATTATACCACCCTCGTTAGGCGCCATGGTGTGGGGTTAGGATGCGGCATGGATTGCTGTTCTCCCCCCATCCGGATCATCTGATTGGTTCTTAGCGATGATAGTGTGTGCACCATAAGCACCTTCAGAGTTCCTACCTGTTTAGCATCTGAACAGAGTTCTCTGATGTGTGATGATACATAGTGATGTAAGGGTGTAGAGCGTGTGAGTAGGGAATTTCCGGAAACTGTTAAGGTGCACATGGTGCAGACCCCCGTTAGCTCTTCGCGGATTCGCTATGCTGTGTTAACAGCGTTGATTCTGGGGATGTTTGTAGCTCTCCAACGAGCTCGGTTACCGCATCATAGTTCTTTATCCTAATACCTAGGTAGACCTTGGCATTCTTCCCGTGTATCCTCTTCTGCCCTGACCTGATACCTAGCAACTGCTCTATCTTCTGCGTAAAGACGTTGTGGGGCACCGTAGAAACATTCTCTCCCTCATCCCTAAGTTTCTTGGCGTAGGCTATGTACAGGTTGTAGAGATCCTTCTTCACAACCCATCCCTCCGGATCGAGTTCCACTACACCGTCATCTATCATGGCCTTGACAACCCTGTAGATGGGGTTGCTCCTCGACAGCCACTCCTCCCGCGGATCGAGTGCGCCCTGCTCCGTGAATCCCCTCCTCAGTAGAACCAGTCTGAAGGCGTAGAGAGCAGATATTATGATTCCCTCAATCTCGTCCTCAGTAAATGTCCTCTCAAAAAACGTTGGGTCGGGCTTGAACCGGTTCGGGAACATAACCACTAGCCATCTGCGCCAGAAAGCATAGGTGTCTTCCTGAACTCTTGGTAGCACGTTGGCGCTGAAGATCATCTTCGCGTAGATAACGGTCTCGAAGGGATCCTTATACTTCCTCTCTACGAGAACCAAGTCCTCACCGGTCAACTGCTTGAATAGCGATGGGTCGAAGCTCCTGCTTGAATCTAAAGGTTCGCTTGATATGTTAGCCAGCTTGTTAACGAGGTTTGCAACCGCGAACCTATTAGTTCTTGGATCCAGATCCCTCAAACTTACAGAGCTTACATTATGGTCTCCTAGAATTGTCCTCACTAAGCAGCAGTATGTTGATTTACCATTCGAGCCCTCACCAACCAGCAATACTGCTTTATGGAACGGGTACTCATGAGGGTACAGAGTGTACCCTATGATCTCTAGCAGCAGTGCAACCCTCGGTTTGGCTTCCTCTTCCGACTCACCAGGGTACTTCACCCACGATAGAAATGCTCTATAGCTCTTAGGAGCGAGAGCCTTGAAGTCCTCTATCAGCTGATCAATATTGCTAGGCGGTATGTACTTCTCAAGCCCTTGTCTTACTTTCAGTAGTTTCTCGATGTTTATCTTGTGAGGGATCCATTGAAGGATCACCCTACCAGGGTTGGGATCCATTAATGATTCTTGTATGCTGCCGGTGGCGATGAACTTGTCCCAATCAAATACTTTGTTGTAGAAACTAGTTTTCTCTTCTCGTACTTGAATTCCTCGTAGGTACGCCTCTTAACCTTAGCTATAGCCTCGTCAACAATCCACTTAGTTGTCTTATGGCGCATTTCAGGCGTGTCTACCACGAAACCCTCTATCTCTTTCTCGAGGTCTTTCTCACAGTCTCTATACACGCCTCTGCTCTCATCGTAGCAGTAAATACCAAGCTCAACCTGCTTACCACCGCTAATCACGTAGAATGTCTTCACAATACGCTTCTCCAGCACCTTGTTTGCGATCTCATCAGCAAACGCCTCCTTATCCGAAACCTTTGGCACATTGCTGATATTCTTCTTCAGGAGTATCTCAGCATCTCTTCTCTCTGGTATAAAATCCCAGTTTGTTATGCAGAATAGCAGTACGTTCCTCAACTCATCATCAATGTCAAAATGGCTTAGCTCAGCAGGGTCTTTTAGCTCTCCAACACCGTAGTTAACTACTCTACCATCATCGTCTAGCCCCCAGATACTGAACCTAACCCTGCTCCTCTTCCTCTTGAGAAATACCACGTACTTATTGCCGATCTTGGCTACCATCCTATTCTGTGAAACACTTAATAGGCTAGCTCTCAAGGGTACTATCCTTGGAGTAGCAACCTCAAACCCAGCAACACCGCTCTTAGCACCCACCACCCCCACCCCAACACCTTGCTCAAAGAACATCAGGAGCTAGACCAGAGCTCCCAGAACTCTCTACAGGCTTCAGATACGCAGCTAATAACTTGGTTGTCGTTCATCTCGCCTATCAGATTGGCTAATCCTTCCTCGAGTACCCTCCTCTCTAGAACCTCATACTCTAAGACCTCGCAGCATCCATCCTCATAGCACAGCTTTACCTTGTTCCCCCCCATCTTTGTAAACCATCTCAGCAACTCTCTCCATAGTCCACACCCTACTCTTCATCAAGAACCTCGATGTATACTCTTACCTTCTTCTTCCGCTTCTTCAACTCCATCCACAACTGCAAGTACTGCTGTGGCAAATAGATGATCCAGCGATCCCCCATCCTCATGATCTCTCTTTCAGATGACTATCAATTGAGGTATGATCTTTAGGCTTCGCGACACGCTTCTCACCCACTAATATAGGGTGTGATAAAGCATTATAACTCAACTTTGCTATATCATATCTTGGTGGGGAGCTGTGTGTCCACGTGGCGTGCCCTATGAGAGTGCTACATCACAGATCCTCAACGCTATTGCAACCAGGTTCATTGTCCCTCGTAGGAGCATCTACCCAGATGACCCAGAGGTGAGGAAGCGCATGTACGGAACTGCTAGATATGTTCTTCAGGTGCTGAAGAGTAAGTCTTTGATATACCTTATCCCCAGAAGATTCATCGTAAACGTACCCCTTGTCCTAGTGTATTATAGGCTGAGTAATGGTGATCTAGAGAGGGTGTGTGAAGCAGTCTTAAGGAAGGGTCATTACCTAGGCTCTAGGGAGGCTAGGAGTGTTGCTGAGAGGATCGTGAAGGAGTTTCTCCCCATATTTAAGAACTTTACCGATGCTGTTCTCAGGGCGGCCCGCCTGCACCATGAGGTGGTTAGCCGTGTGGATTGGGATGAGGTTACCGGGATAATCAATTCTTATATCCCCTACATACTCAGCGGTGAAGATCTCAGACCCTCAGATATTGTAGATGATCTGCGTTCCTACATAACTCGCTACATATCTGAGGGAGAGCTTGAAGAGTTCAGACTTGCATGGAGGAGTGTTCTTGACAGTGTGGACAACATATGCTCTGTTGACTATGATGATAACCCTCATATAGAGTCTTACTGCCGCCGCTTCATGGAGGGAGTTGTGCGGTGTACCCTATGTACACTGTACCCGTCGCACTACGAGTCCTTAGCGATGTTCAGCGCTAGGAACCTTAGGGAGGAGGTTATACTGCGTATAGTTCACTACTTCGGGTCTGTAAGCTAGGATGACCTTGTAAGGATCCTGCACCTCCTCAAGAAGAAAGGTGTGGACTTGGGATACCTATTCATATCTATTGGAGGGAAGCTGGTATCACCTCAAGTCCTCGACGATATCGAAAACCTAATATCTAGGGGGCTACTGGAGCGATGTGCTGAGGGTGGGCTTAAGCTCACGGCACTTGGTCGGAGAGCGCTGAGTCAGAGACCATCGAAGAAGGTGAGGGCTATAATGAAATCAGTTGAGGATATAGCTAAACAATAAGAACCCCTAAAGTATCCCCACCATTACGTCCTACCCATGGCTTTAACACTCGTGTACGAACCAATATAGTATCCTTAACACTATAGGTGAAACCTGTATTGATATGGCGGTGGCTGGGAAGTATCTGCTACCGATCTCGCCGTGTAAGGATCACAAAGTATTATATCGCTAATGTGATATTCAATACTGTGGGGAGCTGATTTCGATGGTTGTGCTCGAGGGTATTGAGAGTATTGGTCTATTGTCTGTTTGGATGCTTGAACCACGTTTACCTGAGCTTCTCTTTGAGCTTAGGAAGCGTGGCTATGCCACAGCGAGGGTTAGGTCTAAGAGTCTTGGTGGTTACGACATTACGTTTATAGAACCTAACGTCGCGGCGATCAAGGGGTCTACATACGTACTCTACAACCCAGGTAGGCGCACCATAACCGTCGAGGGCTCTAATGTGAACGAGCTTCTCCTCGTATTCAATGAGGTGGAGGGGATACTAAAGAACGTGGGTAGTGACCCAGCTAAGGGTGTGCTGTTTTACGAGCTACAGGTTAAGGCTAGAGCTAGTGGTGGTAGGTGGGCTTTGAAGAAGACCGTGAAGGCGGATGATCTGCTAGGGCTAGACCTGCTAGCAGTACCCGTAAGCTTTGTTTCCATAGAAGGAGATCCCAACTCTACTAAATGGTTCCACCTCGATGTTAGACCTCTATGGACCAGCTGGACAGATGAAAAAGTACGTTATGAAGTGGTTCTGGTGCATAGGGATAGTAGGGAGAGGCTCTTAAACGTATTGAGGAATATTGATAAGGTTCTTAAGGAAGTTTTAGAGAGAATTAACAATGCCCTAGAGATCAATGCTTAAGGGTGATACTAATGTATGCCCTACCAAGTGGGTTTGCGATTGCTGAAGGTACGGAGTATGCCGGACCTGCTCGCAGGAGTTTGGAAGAGCTGAGGTTGAGAATAGGTATTAGTGGGAGTGTAGACCATACCCTAAGCCTAGGTGAAGCCAAGCTACTAACGCTGAGAATACCTAGCTCGGCTGAGGAGGTAGTTGAGGTCTCGTTAAGGGAGTTAATGCTTAGTTCCTTGAAGGAGTTAGGCGCTCCAGTACTAGATGTAGAGATTCGGTATAGTGAAGGTATAGGTCTCTATGCCCTAGCTATTCTAGACTGTGATGCCCGTCAAGCACTTGACTACTGGCTTGAAATCGTGGATAGGGTGCGAGGATACGGTACCCCAGTATTCGTTAGGTGGACGGGCAGGGTTGATGTTGGGCCTGAGGAGATGGGTGCCTACATAGGTAGGGTGCTTGCTAAGATGAGCGTATTCCTAGCTACTAAGGAGCCTGTAGACGTGGTTAAGGTTCTTAGGGAGGAGTGGGGTTTCTAGCCCAATTAATGATATCTCTAGGTTACGGACATGTACTACGTAGATACCAGCGTACTCATCTCCTACGTCTTCGCCTCGGAGTCTGCTCATAGAGCTTCCCGGGAAGCGCTAGAGAGCATAGCTGCTGAGAGGCATAGGCTCTACGCCTCTTCTTTCACATTAGCGGAGGTATGCAACACTATCTGTAGGAAGATCGTTAGGGAGAAGAAGTGGAGATTAGTTGAGCCCCTACAGGAATACGTAGGTGCGTATAGAGGGGTTGAGGAGAGGTGCCGATTCCTACAGTCATTGATCATCAGCTTCCTTAAGGAGAAACTCAGCATAGAATTTGTTGATGAGGAGGATTTCTATAGGTTCGAGCCCACCGGTCTTAACGAGCTGAAGATACCTAGGGTGTTTAAGAATTCCATAGACCTATCAAGTAGGCTAGGTATTAGAATCAAGGACTTGCTACACCTAGTATACGCCTCAATGATGTCGAAAACCCGTAACATAAAGTACTTCTTAACACGCGATATAGAAGACTTTGAAAAGGTGAGAGATAAAGCTAAGCAACTACTACAGATAGAAATAGTATTGATTAGGTAGAGCCAGCACGTTGACGCACTATCAAGTCGGGGCAAGCCACACCATAGCTCCTAGTTATTACTGCGACGCGGGATGCCCCGACCTATGGTTAAGATGAAGCTATTGCAGCATTTAATTCATTGAACTAAGTTTTTAGTGGTGGCTATATGGAGATTTCACTTCCTAGCTTAGAGATATTGAAGAGATATGGCGATGAGCTTAAGAATGAGATGAGCAAGGCTGAGGAGTTAATTAGAGATGTCTGGAGACGTGCAACAGGTCTTTTCAATGTTATTGATGAAGCTAAGCGTATATTGCCTGAGATAAGGGCTTTCTATACCGTAGAATCTTTAGTGGACATCAACTTTATAGTTGGTGGTGCTCGTTCAACATTACCGCTTACATGGGATGCCTCCAGCCTTAGACCAGCGCTTGTGGAGTTTGCAAGACCGTTAATCCTTGTTAATCCCTATGTCTACTACATTCAAACCCTCATAACGAGAAAAACCCCGTACCTCACAACAGTGCTTGTCCACGAACTATGCCACATAGCATTTGCATTAGGTCATGGCAGTAATTGGCACGGTTTAGAACTAGAACTACTCTACAGGGCTGCACGTAATGAGAAGCTCAGACAGGAGCTACCGTGCCTATGGTCTTACCCACCAATAGTAGCGTTGGAGTGGATAAAAGTGGAGGCATTATTTGAAGCACCAGCACTATGGGGTGAGGAGTTGTTACTAGAGAACCTAGGATTTGATGAAAACCTCATTGAGAAGAGGATTAGGATATGCTCCAGAATAGAGAAGGAGGTAGGACTTATCATACATGGTGAGAGGTACCGAAGTCTGATAGAAAGTGATGTTGAAGAACACGTAGAGCTGGTTAAAAAGCACTAGAGCAATGTACGTGGCAAAGATGTCGAAGGAGTCTACAACTATGTTGTAAATGAATTGTCTCGGATACTAGGTGAGGACTTCATGAAGGAATTCTTTGATTACGTAAGAGGTTGGAAGGCTATTGGATGCGAGATAGTCTTCAACCCCAATAAAATAAGCGAAGCAAACATTAATCCATTAATAAGCTTAAGCGAATGGTTAAAGAAGCTTAATGATTACGGGAAGAGCCACATTACTGTAGAATAGACAAAAATACTTGTCCCTAAGCATTATCTTAAAACTTCGTATGCTTCTTCCCCCAATTACCATATTATCAAGAAGTACTATCACATTCTATTGCTTTCGGTTTTAAACCCGCTCCCTGTATAAGTGGGGCACTGATGCTTACCCGAGAGATACGTCATGTGGGAAGGCACCTCGTTACTGTAGTAGCGAGACCAATAAGCGTTTACCCTGGAAGCTCGGCCGAATCCGTTGTATACATAGATGGGTCTGGGGTAAGGGTTCTCGTATCCGCTACTCCTACAGATAACTGTATTCAAGTAAATGATGTAGCTCCAGTCACCGGTACAGCCCCTCTACAGGTTAGAATAACGATTACTGTAAGCTCTAATGCTAAGCCGGGAATCTATAGCATTGATGTAGTCGTCATGGATCCTAGGCAGGGAAGAACACTAGCCTCAGTATGAGTGCCTGTCTACGTACTAGGTTCACCAACGATGACAAGGGTTGTAGAAGATATCGGCAAACTTAGGAGACTGTATAAGAAGAAAGGTATCCAGTACTCAATAGTCTATGCTCTAAACATGTTAGGCATGAGCGTTAAGTTTAGCGACATCAAGCTCCTCTACCAACTCATAGTAGGTCGCAAAGTAAGTAATGGGACAGTAGCTGACCTTCTAAAGAGACTCTTAAAGAAGGGGGTCTTGAAGCGCGTAGGAGAACGTTATCATCCAGTCGTAGACTTCGAGACCGCTATGTCAGTTATGGATGTAAAACGCGCTAAGAACGGCATTAAGGGGGCACTCAAAGCCTTAAACAAGGAATTAAATCGGGCCACTGATAGGCGTAGGGAACAGGTTAGGGTTCCGCGATCTATAGAAAAAGTTTTGAGAATTACTAAGGAGTTAATGGAGAAGGATTACTGGAAGGCCGTCGACTTTGATGCACATACTATCATCGGGGCCCGGAGGACGGGTACATGGATTCTATGGTTCGATGATTACTTCATCTACAGGGAGAACAAGACGGGATTTATACACTACTTCAAATCAAAAATGCTTTCAGAGATCTTGAAATCTATAGGTCTAAGAGAGGGATTTATGGTGTACCACGTAGAGCATAGGGCTGAGGACGTTATACGTGAGTTCTACCGCTCATACGCTAATGCTAGGAGGCTACATTATGAGTTGAAGGAGCTTGGCTGGCTCGAATACGGTGAACCATTAGTTCTAGAGACCTACTATGACGCAGGCTCTACATACCTAGCTCTTCGAAAGCTGTATACGGGTGAAACCCTAGTACAGCTTGGAGGCCCCAACCACAGAAATAGAGCAAAGAGATACTTGGTCTACGGAGGAGAACATATCGATGAAGAGAACGAAGAGTTCTACCACTACAGGCCATCGGGACTCTACTAGCTGGCATAAGTGCCGCTTTTTAAAGGGCCTACCTATATAGGTGGGGTGAGAGTAGTGTCAGAAGTCGTATATGAGTTAGAAATAGACGAGGAAACCCTAAGGAAACTCGAAAAGCTCCTAAAGGAATTAGAGGAGGAAGAAGACAGTAATCAATAAGGTAACATCCACTAGCTCAGAACTCCCTACAGACACTACGACACTACGGAATATTCTTAGAAGACAGTATTGTTTCTACTCAGCATATCTGATAATCGCCAGATATATTACAGCCTGAAGCAATGTTTCAGTTTCTCATCAGCTACTGAAACAGAGGTTTATATATCCCAAGCCTTGTAAGCGCCGGTGGTCACAGGGTTCAAATCCCGCCGGCGGCTTCACTCACATATTCTAATTGAAGTTGTGATTTTCTTCGCTATGTTGTGTCGCGTGGTTCTTATCGCCTTTGACAACGTTTACACATGAATACCTTTAGCGTGTACTGTAGAGGGGTAACCTCCTGTTCAATTCATGGTATATGCAACTTGACTTATCTAGAATAGCTGAAGGTATTAAACTACGTTTTAGTAGAGCTTAGTAGAGATAAAGTTAGAGAGACTCTAAAGCTCAAGATATATTCCACAGGTATATTAATCAGGAAAAATTATGATGCAATGGATAAAGGTCCTATTTAGGGGATATATGTAATGCTTATGTATTACAAACAGTTCAGTTAAGCTTAAATCTTAGGTTATTGAATAGTGAATGGTAAGCCTTTAGGGTGTTATTTATGCCTGTATACCTTGATGAGATGTGGATTCCTAAGGATAATAAGGAAAAGGAGTGTCTTGAAATCTCGAGGAAGATTCTTGAATATATTAAAGCTCATAGAGATAAGTTTAAGGAGAGGAAATCACATAGATTGTTCCGTGTGTTCATAGGTGGTAAACCTTGGTTTATAGATGTTCAAGAATACGATAATCTGAAGTCTATGGAGGAACTAGATAGGAAAATTATCAAAGATATACAGTACTTAGAGTTAATCAAGAAGTGGAAGGAGTGCATAGACCACAAGGAATCTCGATCACTTCTACTCTTTGATCTATTTAGAGATCTATGGATTAAGTAGCTTCATTATTTATCGTCCACGAAGATATTTTAATAATAATATAGTACATAGCTGCGCTATCACCTACTTTACTAGGAGGATATGCTTCATGTGATAACAGTATGACCTAACAATGAGGTCTTTGATATTATCGATTGAATGACAACTGCTTTCCTAGTATTTATGTTAGATGCTAAGATTATCCCTATTACATTTACTTAGGAATCTAAGGGTTATTTTATAGCTTTAGCAAGATATGTCATGTTGAAATCTTATGTTATATGAATTCATTCTTTCCTCTAGATTCTTGACATTAATATATTTGCTAGTAGATATTTTAAGGGACTTCATGGTATACATCAAGAGTGCTGTAAATTATGAACTATCTTGACATTTTTGCTTTTTTCTTCACCCTCACTGAAGCCACTATAATGCTAGCTATAGCTACGCTCTATGGGCTTAATATGAAAGAAAAGAAGACCATTGCCTTTAATGCTACGTTCATAGCATTAACGTTTACATTGATAGCTAGCTATACGGTGATCATCACTAGATGTAACTATCTAGATACAAGCTTCATTCTCTTCATAACGTTACTTGCTGGTATATCGTTAGGTACAGCTATAGCATTAGCAATAGCCCTTACAAAGAAATTATCCTTTAGTCAATAATAACAGCAAAGCAAGACCACAAGATTATTAACTCAATTTCAATATATGATCTGAGTGCAAGTTACCATGCTTACAAAGGTAAGCGCTTTATTAAAGCCTACTGCAAAAGATAATGATACACAATGATGTGTGTTTAAGGAGGAATATGAGTTCTTAATTATTTGTAGAGTTCATTAGTAAATTAGTAGTAAATTAGTTAGAATTTATTTTATCTCGATGCCAAAGTATGATGCAGGTGCCATATATGATCATAAAGTCTAGGGCTAAACTTATTGAAAATTTTAGATCCATAGTCGTTAATGGTAGAAAGCATGCAATAGTCATAGACCTACCAGAACAAAGAGGCGGAAATGATATGGGCCCTACAGCTCTTGAACTAGCTGTAATGGGTCTAGCTGGCTGTATGCAACAGTATTTACACTAGTTGCTAAGAAAATGAAGGTTAAAATAGATCTTCTTGAAGTAGAAGTCGAAGCTACAAAACTAGACCAAGCTGACACTATAACATCAGCGAATATTAATGTTAAAGTTAAATCACCTGCTGACGAAGGTGTTATTAAGAAGGTTTTCGAATTAACATTAAAGAATTGTCCTGTGAGAATATTGTTCACTAAGGCGGGAGTTAAGGTTACACATAAACTTGAGAAATCATAAAACCATAGAAATGAAATCGCCTTTTTATATCTCCTAAATACTAATTAGTTTCTCTGCGTATGGTTATGCTTAGGTTAGAGGTATAATGATATTAGCTTCATGGAAGCTATTAGCATCTATAGTAAGAAGATGTGAAGTTATTCTAGAGGTACTTGATGCTAGGGATCCTATTTCAACTAGAAGTCGAAGATTAGAGCAATTGGTTGAGAAAAGCGGTAAAAAATTAATATTAGTACTAAACAAATGCGATCTCATACCAAGACATATTGCTGAGAAATGGAAAAGAATATTTAGTAATGAAGGATATACAACCGTATATATGGCTGCTAGAGACCATAAGGGTACAAGAGTGTTGAGAAGAACTATAAAAGCAGTTGCTACAAGCCTTCCAACAGTTGTAGGTGTTGTAGGTTTTCCTAAAACAGGTAAATCAACAATAATAAATGCGTTAAAGGGTAAACATTCTGCTTCTACAAGCTCTATTCCCGGTTCACCTGGTTATACTAGAAGAGCACAGCTATATAGAATAGATAAGAATATTTACATGATAGATACTCCTGGAATAATACCAGTTGAAGGAGGTCCTTTAGAAGCTGTTATAAGAGGTAAGCCTCCTGAGCAATTAGATGATCCAGTAAAGCCCGCTATAATGTTACTTGAAAGAGCGTTAAAATATAACCCATATTGCGTCTTAGAAGCTTATGGCATAAATGAAAAGGATCCATTAAAAATACTTGAAGCTATTGCTAAATGTAGAGGATGGTTTTATAAATCTACGAGAGAACCGTTAATTGAAGAAGCAGCACGTTGCGTTATAAGAGATTATCATGAAGGAAAATTATTGTTCTATGTACCTCCAGAGGAATATTTCATTTTAAAGAAAGGGAAAAGCTAATTAAAGACTACATATCTATGTACTACTATGGCATCAAATGACCGTTATTTAATATGCCTATAAGTCCCAATATGGTGGGAGCCGTTGCAAAATAAGCCTATAGCGGTCGTTATCGAGGATCGATGTAAAGGATGTTATTTATGTGTTAACGTTTGTCCGAGAAAAGTTCTTTCACAAGGATCTAAGCTCAATAGGTATGGATATAGAATTGTAGTTGTTGAGAACCCAGATAAGTGTGTTGGTTGTAGATTATGTGAATATATTTGTCCTGACTTTGCTATTTATATTGCATGGAAGTAAGAGGTGATGAGTATTTGGCTGAAATAAGATTTAATAATTCAAATATTGCTTGTGGGGAAGCAGCTATAGTTGCCGGTCTTAAATTCTTTGCAGGTTATCCCATAACTCCCACAAGTAGACTATTTGAATACCTTACAGAAGAACTACCTAAACATGGAGGTATAGCAATACAATGTGAGGATGAAATAGCTTCTATAAATGCAATTATAGGTGCATCATGGGCTGGAGCCAAATCCATGACTACAACAAGCGGTCCTGGATTTAGTTTAATGCTTGAAAGTATAGGATTCGCTATTATGACTGAAACTCCAATAGTAATAGTATATGTTATGAGAACTGGTCCTAGTACAGGTTATGCTACAGGTACTGGTCAAGGAGATGTTATGCAAGCTAGATGGGGGAGTCATGGACCTTACGAATTAGTAGTTTATGCTCCTAGCAGCGCGCAAGAATCATTTGATTTAACTATAAAGGCGTTTAATGTATCTGAACTACTAAGAATACCCGTAATAGTATTAACAGATGCTATTCTCGCCCATACAAGGGAAAGATACATCTGGAGAGATAGAAGTGAACTAAAAATAATTGATAGAAAGAAACCCAAAGTTCCTCCAGAAAAGTATAAGCCTTTCGAACCGGATCCGGAAGATCTCGTACCACCAATGGCGATTTATGGGGAAGGATATGCAACCTTTGCTGAATCATTAGTTCACGATGAAAGAGGATATTATGAACCAACATCTGAAGTATATAGGAAACTTATCTGGAGATTACATGAAAAAGTATGGTTAAAGAAGAAGTACATAGTCGAGGCAGATACATATTATGTTGATGATGCAGAGATACTAATAGTATCTTACGGATCATTAGCTAGAGTAGCATTGGCATACATTAGGGAAATGAGAAGAAAAGGAATAAAAATAGGATTATTTAAACCTAAGTCTCTATGGCCTTTAGATGACGAAAAGTTAAGATATGCTACAAGAAAGGCTAAGAAGGTTATCGTTGTTGAAATGAATAATGGTCAATTATATAGAGAAATAGATAGATTATTAAAGAATAAAGAAGTTATCTTTAGACCCATATTCAAAGTTGATCTCCCAACTCCAGATGAGTTTGAGGAGGTTGTACAGGAGTGTCTCTAGAACATAAGCATCCATTAGATGTGTTTATTAAAATTGATAGATTACCTCATAGATTTTGTCCAGGCTGCGGAGTTGCTACAACCTTAAACATATTCCTTCATGCTATAAAAGAACTTGTTGATGAAGGAAAGCTAGATCCTAAGAAGTTGGTCGTAGTTTCAGGAATTGGTTGTACAGGTAGAGTTTCAGGGTACTTAAAATTTGATGGGGCACATACCCCACACGGAAGACCAATACCATTTGCAATGGGAGTTAAGTTAGCTAATCCTGAGCTAAAGGTCGTAGTAATAAGTGGTGATGGTGATATTGTTGGTATTGGAGGAAACCACCTTATTCATGCAGCTCGTAGAAACATGGATATAACAGTTATCATGGTTAATAATTTTATTTATGCTATGACCGGAGGACAAGTAGCACCAACAACACCGCAGAAGGTATATACCACTACAACTCCTTATGGAAACCCTGAACCCCCATTTAACGTAGTTAGGTTAGTAGCTTCTATAGGAGCAAATTATCTTGCAAGATGGGCTATAACACATCCATTTCAATTGAAAAACTCAATAAAGAAAGCAATATTGCGTGAAGGATTTTCGTTTATAGAAGTAATATCTACCTGCACGGAAAGATTTGGGCGAAGAGTAGGTATTGGGGATCCCGTAAAACTATACAATAAGTTAAAAGCTATAGCAAAAATTAGAAAGGTATCACCATTTGAAGCTAAATATAATTGGGATGAAGAAATAACTTGTGGGGAGTTTATTGATGAGGAAAAACCAGGCTTTATACAAATGTATTTCAATATGGTGAAGAAGGAACTAGGTGACAGGACGTGAGAATA
This sequence comes from uncultured Desulfurococcales archaeon, assembly GCA_964467535.1. GTDB lineage: Archaea > Thermoproteota > Thermoprotei_A > Sulfolobales > WANQ01 > CAYXRT01. Next base: position 89,929 of record CAYXRT010000005.1, on the reverse strand, counting down.
GAAATACTAATAACTGGTATTGGAGGTCAAGGAGTATTAATTGCAGGCTATGTACTCGGACTAGCAGCAGCAAAATACATGAACTATTATGTATCACAGTCAGAGGAATATAGTGCGGAAACCCGTGGAGGAGAATCGAGAGCTGATGTAGTTATAGCTACATCAAATGAAGAATTAGATTATCCTAAAGTTAGAAAAGCTGATATAGCACTAATCCTCCATAAATATGCCCTAGACATCTATAGGGATTATATTAAAGATAACGCAACAGTTATCGTAGATAAAGTACTCGTAGGTGAAATTACTAATAAAAACTGGAGTATATACTCTATACCCTTTACACAACTAGCAGAAGAACATTTCAAAACAAGGAGAGTCGCCAATACTATAGCGCTTGGTGCATTTGCAGCAATAACTAAGGTAGTTACACTAGAAGCGTTGAAAAATGCCATTAAAGAAGTACTGGCTAAAAAGTACATTGAACTAAATATTAAAGCTCTTGAATTAGGTTATAACGAGGGATTAAAGAGGATTAAAGGTGCCTAGACCAATAGTGATAAAAGACCTATGCAAAGGATGCAGTATATGTGTAGATCTATGCCCCAAGAAGATACTTAAGCTAAGTAGTAAGGTAAATAGGCATGGTCGTCACTACGTTGAGGTCATTAGGTCCGAAGAATGCACCGGGTGCAGAATATGCGAGAAGTATTGCCCAGATTTTGCAATATATATTGAAGCCTAGTATTACTAAAATATCATTAACTTTACGTCATGGTGTATCCTAGTCGTAGAGCCCTTTCATTCTCCTCAATATTTTTACCTGCTACTTTAACTGCGTTGACCAGAGATTCCAGCTTAACCAATCCCTTCTTAGCTAAATAACCTAGTACAATCATATTTATAGCTTTAACCTTCTCTCTTTCACCTATTTTCACAAAAGGCTTAAATTCTATATTCTTAGTATCTATCGGAATTCTCTTAACCAATATTTTATCGACTATAATATAAGTTCTAGGAGTGAAGACATCAGCATAAGCATCTACGGCCTTTTGATGTAAGGCTACTATTAAGTCAAATTCCCTAGTGTAAGGACAATCTACCGGTTCATTATTGAATACTATATCAGCATAAACGGGTGTTCCTCTAACCTCAGATCCATATGATTGATGTAAAGCTACGTACTTGCCTTCAAAGTTTAATGCATATCCTAGTATCCATCCCATAAATACTATTCCTTGACCCCCAATCCCAAGAAGCTTTAACCTATATACCATTATTAAATGACCTCCTTAACCTTGATAAATCTTTTTCATCACCTCTATAAATCCAGGTCTTTCACTATAAGTGTATTCACCTATAATTATCTTATTCCGTCTTTCCTCTAAGCTAAGATCTTTAGCTTTACTAATTGGAATAGTATTTTTAACCATCCATCTCATGAATTCTGAAGGCTTCATACCCATTCTCGCAGATACCCTTGAGGTGCATTGTGATACAACTTCAATGAATCTAAAGCCCTTACCAATCTTTATAGCTTTTTTTATAGACTCCTTTACCTGATCATAATGCATTATGGTCCATCTTGCAACATAATTTGCCCCTAAACTAGCAACAAGTTGACAGGTATCCAAAGGTGATTCAGGGTTTCCATAAGGAGTCGTTGTAGTCTTAAACCCTAGTGGTGTTGTTGGTGCTACTTGTCCTCCGGTCATAGCATAAATAAAATTATTAACCATGATAACTATTAGATCCATATTCCTCCTCGCAGCATGAATTAAATGATTACCACCAATACCAGCTATATCACCATCACCTCCGATGACTATTACTTCGAGATCCGGTCTAACGAGTTTAATACCTTCGGCAACAGGTATAGCCCTACCATGTAATGTATGTACGGTATCAGCCTTAAAGTATGGGCTTGGAATCCAAGCAGCACATCCAATACCAGATACGAAAACAAATTTTCTTAGATCCTCATAGCCTAATTCACTAATGGCTCTTAATATCGCGCCAGCAACAATACCATTACCGCAACCAGGACAAAAAGCCGTGGGCAAAAATTCTACCCTCAAGAACTTATGTAGAGGGTGAGAATATGAGCTCATTAACTTAACACCTCTTGAACCTTCTTAATAACTTCATCAGGATATATGGGTATACCTCCACCAACCTTATTTAAACTAGCAATTGTTTGATCCTTAACGTATCTTTCAATATCATATATTAATTGACCTAGATTCATTTCAACAACAACAACCGAGCTAACTTTGCTAATAACCTTCCTTAAGTAATAATCATTCAATGGCCATAAAGTCTTAAGCCTTAAGAGCCCAGCTTTTACTCCTTTAGACCTTAGACATCTAATAGCCTCAAGACAGCTTCTCGAAGTAGAGCCAAATGATATAATTAACACATCTGCATCATCCACAAAGTATTCTTTGTATAGGAATAGTTTATTAACATTAAGGTGTACCTTATCTATGATCCTTTTAGCGAGTTTATAATGAACTTCCGGATCAATAGTCTTCCTAATACCCCATTCATTATGAGTAGAACCTGTATACAGCACATAATACCCTTCGCCAAGTGGAGGCATTGGAGGAGCAATTCGTGGATCGGTGGAACCAAAAGGTGGTTCATCAAAGCTCTTAGGTTTTCTCCTCTCAATAATTTTTACTTCATCAGGAACTATAACCGTCTCCCAGGAATGAGCTATAAGTTCATCAGTTAACAATATAACTGGTACTCTAAGCTCTTCAGCGGTATTGAATGCCTTTATAGTTAAATCAAATGATTCTTGAGGACTCCATGGCGCATAGACTATAACAGCTTGATCGCCATGCCTACCCCATCTAGCTTGCATAACATCTCCTTGAGCAGCCTTGGTCGCTTGACCTGTAGCAGGACCAACTCTCATAACATCAACAACTACAATAGGTACTTCAACCATAACAGCATAACCAATGGCCTCCTGCATTAAACTAAAACCTGGACCACTAGTTGCAGTCATGGACTTAGCACCAGCAATACTTGCACCAATAGCGGCATTAATTGCCGCCAACTCGTCTTCAGCTTGGAAGAAGATGCCACCACGTTTAGGAAGCTCTCTAGCCATATATTCCATAAGATCACTACTGGGAGTTATAGGGTAACCAGCATAAAACTTACAGCCAGCCCTTAATGCAGCTTCAGCACAAGCGATATTACCAGACCAGAAAAATCTTTTAGACATTATGCTTAAACCTCCACACCATAGGAATTAAATCGAACTACTTTAAATTAATTTAGCAAAAATAAGGCATAGAGCTATAAACTTGAAAATCGTAGAGTATTTTTACGGGGCTTATAGCAGTGCATAAAATTGAGCAGGAAGTATTGACGTACATGTTAAATATCTTAAGAAAGCAGAAGTACCATGTAATAGGAATGCATAGTGCTGTTAAGAAGTGTCACTGGACTCATGCCGCATTAACCGAAGGAAGATTCTGTTATAAATGTAAGTTCTATGGAATTGAAAGCCATAGATGCATACAGATGAGCCCTGCAGTATTATGGTGTTGGAATCACTGCATCCATTGCTGGAGGCTAAGACCCCAAGACCTAGGATTTAAATGGGATGAAACAAAGCTTCCAGTAATCGACGACCCTGAATTCATAGCCGATATGGCGATAAAGGAGTTTAAAAGAATAATATCAGGTTACAAGGGACATCCAACTCTAAGAGAGAATTTATTAAAGGAAGCTCTAGAGCCAAAACATGTAGCAATAAGCTTAACAGGAGAACCAACACTATATCCAAGGCTAGGCGAATTAATAGAGATATTCCATAAGAAAGGCTTAACAACATTCCTAGTAACAAGAGGTATAAGACCTGACGTATTAAAAACCCTTGATCAAGAACCAAGCCAATTATATATATCAATAGAAGCACATAACGAAGAAATGTATAGAAAACTAAATGCTCCACTATTTCCAAATACATGGAGATTAGTATTACAATCACTTGAACTAATGAAAAGCTTTAAATCACCAACAGTCCTAAGAATAACAGTTATGAAAGGAATAAACATGAGCGATAAAGATGTAAAAGGATTCGCAAAGATAATAGAGCTTGCACAACCAACATATATTGAAGTAAAAGCATACATGTATGTTGGGGCTTCCAGAGAAAGATTACTGCCAGAAAATATGCCTTTGCATAATGAGGTAAGAGAATTCGCATATAAAATATCATTAGAAACAGGTTATCCGATCGTATCGGAAAGCATACCAAGTAGAGTAGTATTATTAAGCAAGCTAAAGAAACCAATACGACATGGCAAGGGTTGTCCTCAAGGATGGAAAACACCTGAAATAGGCGATGATTATAGTGGTGAATATGGAAAATACCTAGACCAAATAAGTTAATCAAAATAATACACATAAAGACTTTATTATTAACACATACCATGTGGTGATGCAAAATATTTGATAAGACAGGGAAAAAGATTACATTATTAATAATAACAATAATAGTTCTATCAGTAACAGTCTATATTTTTGCAGGTAGTACCATACCAAAGCTGACGACAGAGGAGGAATATGAAAATAATGTAAGAAAGTTTATAAACAACATCAAGATCATTGTAGAAAATATAAGAGGATTGAAGTTTCCAGAAAAGTTTGAATTGAAAATATTAAGCCGAGATTGGGTATTAAAACATTGGGGTCCTCCTCCTCAGCCTTCAAAGGAAATGTTAATTGAAGAACTAGTTTACAAGTTGAGCCTACTAGTATCACCGGATTTTAATATTACAAAAGGTAAGAGAGAATGGGCCGCCTCCTTCATGGCAGCTACTGCAGGCTATACATTGTATGTAATAAAAGAGAATTTTAATATAGCGGATCCCGTAGCTCGTAGAGCAATAGCACATGAATTAGTACACATTCTTCAATATCATTATTTTAGACCTCACTATCCTACAACGCTAGACAAAAAGATGGCTATACAAGCGTTAATCGAGGGTGATGCGGATCTCGTGGCAGATATCTATTGTAACTTAACAGGCATGCCTCCAAGACCAAAACCTAGCATACCAATAAATAATCCATATATTGCACTTCAATCATTTCCCTATATTTATGGTGAATGCTTTGTAAGCTATCTCTATGATAGAGGGGGATGGAAACTAGTAAACCAAGCATATAAAATACCTCCCATTAGTACTGAGCAAGTTATTCATCCCGAGAAATATCTCAAAAGGGAACAACCGGTTAACACTACATTGATAACTAATGAAACCGGAAAACCACTATACATTAATGTTATGGGTGAATATTACGTATTGTTAATTTTAATTACAAAGATAGGAATGTCAGAGGCCTTAAGAGCGTCAGAAGGATGGGGTGGAGATCTCCTAGAACTATTCTACGTTGATGAAGCTAAAGAGTGGCGACTTTACTGGAATATAACATGGGATACTGTAAAGGATGCTCAAGAATTTTATGATGCGTTTAATAAAGCATTAAGAAACATAGGTGCAGTCAAAATAATGAACGGCAGTAATAGAGTTATGTACAAAGTATGGAGTTATATAATTGAAGTATTTATAAACAATAGAAACGTCCTAATCAAATCCGTAAAGGAAATAAAGTAGTATGAGAGCTTATCAAACTATAATACAAACCTAATTATGGTGTAAGTCAAGAAAGTGTGCAACCATGTATATCGTGAATTTTTGTTCGGCGAGTAAGTCTATGTATGCTCAATTATATCTATCATGAATTCCTAAAATTAATTCCAGTATAACTTTTAAGAAATCTAAATGTTTTACATTTACATAATGGTAATTTATGAGAAGCTGTTAAGCTCTAGTAATAGTGGGTCCTTGAACAAAAATTATAAAAAGAGAGAAGAACTATGAGAATCCACGGAAGGTTGTAGAACATGCCCCTAGACTTTAATTTTACTGAAGAGCAAGAACACTTACGAAGAACTATAAGAGAGTTTGCAGAAAAATTTATCACTCCTAGAGTTTTTGAAATAGAACAAAAAGAGAGAATTCCCAATGAAATAATAAGAGAAATGGCAAGACTCGGATTATTCGGAGTTTCTATACCTGAAGAATATGGAGGCCTATACCTTGACCCCATAACCGCTGGTGTTATAGTCGAAGAACTTGCAAGAGCAGACCTTAGCTGCTCTACACCTGTCCTCTACCTCGTACATACAGCTTGGAGTTACATTGCACAAAAATATGGTAGAAAAGAATTTAAAGAAGAAATACTTCCTCTTGCAGCTGAAGGTAAATTATGGATAGGAATTGCAACAACAGAGCCTGGTGCTGGCTCTGATTTACGAAGCATAACCACTATAGCCAAAAAAGAAGGCGACGAGTACGTGGTAAATGGTGAGAAAGCTTTCATATCTGGTGTAAGAGAAGCCCTAGAACAATTCGAAATGGGAGGAGGTCACCTTACCTTAGTTAAGACAGCTCCGGAGAAAGGACATAGAGGAATGACAATGATGTTCATACCCATAAGGTCTCCAGGAATAGCTATAAAGTACGAAAAGGGCTGGGGTCGAAAAGGCGTATCATGGGCTAGTTATAAGCTTGACAATGTACGAGTTCCTGAAAAATATGTAATAGGCAATGAAGGTAGAGGATTCTATATAGCGATGGAAGGATTTGACTATGCCCGTGCCCTTATCGCAACAGTATGTTGTGCTGTTGCCAAGAGAGCTCTAGAATTAACTATGGATTATATAAAGCAGAGAAAGGTATTCGGTATTCCTCTGGCTAAATTTGAAGGAATACAGTTCCCACTAGCAGAGCATTGGGCACGTATCGAAGCTGCTCAATTACTTGCATATAAAGCATTATGGGCTCTCAAGATGGAAAGAGAAGGTAAAATGAGTAGATTTGAAGTCTCAAAAATTGCAGCTGAAGCCAAGATGATTGCAGTACTCACAGCAATTAGAGCTATAGATGATGCAATGCGATGGTTCGGCGCATTCGGCTATACTGAAGAGTGCCCCTTAACCTTAGCTATAAAGGCTGTAAAGAGCTATGAATGGGCTGAAGGAGCTACAGACATCATGAAGATCATAGTCGCAAGAGAAATCTTAGGAAGAGAATTCCTACCATATAGATAAGTAAGGTGTCAAAATCTTGAATATTATAGTGCTAGTAAAGCCTGTTCCAGATCCTAAAGCACCTGTACGACTAAAACCTGATGGAACAATAGATAGAGAGAAGGTCCCTCTCACAGTAAACCTCTATGATAAGCATGCAGTTGAAGCAGCAGTTAGAATAAAGGAAAAATACGGTGGAAAGGTCATAGCTATCTCCATGGCACCACCACATGCTATTGAAGTTCTTCGTGAAGCTCTAGCTATGGGAGTAGATGATGCTATACTATTAAGTGATAAAAGACTTGCTGGTTCAGATACTTTAGCTACATCCTATGCACTAAGCCAAGCTATCCGAAAAATCGGCGATTTTGATTTAATTCTCTGCGGCATGGAATCAACCGATGGAAATACGGGACACGTAGGACCAGAAGTTGCCGAATTTCTAGGAATACCCCATGTTACCTACGTAGAAAGAATTGAAATAAGGGATAGACACGTCATAGTGAAGCGCCTCGTAGAAGGAGGATACGAAATACTAAAAGTAAAGCTCCCAGCTCTTCTAACAATAACTAATACAGCCAATGAGCCAAGAATTCCCACCATAAGAGATGTTCTTAAGGCACGTAGAAAGACCATAATAGTATGGAACGTTGATGATATAGGTGTCGATCCAAATAAGGTTGGGCTTCGTGGTTCGCCGACAAGGATTTTAAAAATAGAAAAGGTAATCCTTAAGAGAAAAGGTAAGATATTCACAGAACCTGATGTAGATAAGGTAATAGAGAGTTTTCTAGCTGAACTTAAAAAGGATGGTGTAAGTTTAGTGAGGTAGCCAAAAATGAATGGTGAAATCTTTGTCTTCATAGAAACACGTGAGGGGTCTATTGTAGATTCTTCATTAGAAGTATTAGGAAAGGCTAGATTACTAGCTGACAAAGCCGATTTCAATGTAGGTGCATTACTCCTAGGATACAATATAAGGCACTTAGCTAAAGAGTTAATCTGTCGTGGAGCTGATGTAGTTCACCTTGTAGATGACAAGAGACTTGAGAAATATACAGCCTTACCGTATACAAAGGCTATCGTAAAGATAGTACAGAATGAGAAACCTGATATACTAATTCTCGCAGCAACAACTACAGGTAGGGACTTAGGGCCTAGAATTGCGGCAAGATTAAGGACAGGAATAACAGCTGATTGTACTGATCTAGACATAGGGGACTACGTAGATCCATTAACAGGGGAAAAGTTTAGGAATGTACTTTACCAAATACGACCAGCTTTTGGAGGCGAAATCATGGCTACTATAGTTACACCTAGACATAGACCACAAATGGCAACAGTAAGGCCAGGACTCTTCTCCATACCTCCAAAAGATGAATCTAGGTCAGGAGATGTAAGAGAGTGGACAATAGAATTTACAGACTTTGAAACTCAGAGTATTGAAGTTCTTGAATCTAAAAGAGAACAGAGAAAAGTAGACCTGAAATCAGCAAAAATAATAGTATCCGGTGGACGAGGAGCTGGACCTAAAGGCTTTGAGCTAATAAAAGAACTTGCAAAAATTTTAGGAGGAGAAGTTGGTGCCTCTAGAGCTGCCGTAGAAGCTGGATGGATTTCCTATGACCACCAAGTAGGTCTAACAGGTCAAACAGTTAAGCCGGAAATCTATATAGCATGTGGTATCTCGGGCGCTATTCAACATATAGTGGGGATGAAGGATTCTAGAATCATTATAGCTATTAATAAAGACCCCAATGCACCAATATTTAAAATCGCAGACTATGGAATTGTAGGAGACCTATTTGTAATATTACCGAAGCTCATTGAAAGACTAAAGTCCCAGAAACCATAACTAAATCTCCAACTTGAATCTTCACATTTTTCACTAGATTTATCAACAGAAGTCATTGATTTAATTAAACTAAGTAATGGGTAAAAAAGACTTCTTTACCTTAGTGAAGATCATCTTCCCTTCCAGACAGGTTTACGTTTTTCAAGGAATGCCTTTATACCTTCTTGAGCGTCTTCAGAGCTATAGAGTGCTATAAAGGACATTCTTTCATAATCTAGGCCTTCGGGTAGTGTTGTCTTAAGAGCTGCATTAATTGCATGCTTTGCGAACTTGAGGGCTATGGGGCTTTTCTCTATAAGTTTCTTTGCTAATTTAAAGGCTTCATCTTTTAATCTCTCTAGTGGAACTACTTTATTAACCAAGCCTATTTGTAATGCTTCTTCAGCACTTATCATTTCACCTAAAAGTATTAGCTCCTTCGCCTTTCTAAGACCAATAAGTCTTACAAGCCTTTGAGTTGCACCCCAGCCAGGCATTATACCGAGATTTATTTCTGGTTGACCAAGTTTGGCATTAGTAGATGCTATAATGAAGTCACATGCTATTGCAAGCTCTAGTCCTCCCCCTAGTGCATAGCCATTTACTGCAGCTATTACTGGCTTGCTAAGATTTTCTATCATAGTACATACTTTATGACCAAGCTCCATAAACTCCAATAACTCTACTAGAGGCTTATCTTTGAATTCTTTTACATCTGCTCCAGCACAAAAGGCTTTATCGCCAGCTCCAGTAATGACTAGTGCCCTAATATTGGGATCTTTCTCTACGTCAGTGAGAGCTGAAAGCATTTCTAGTAGAGTATCTCGATTGAGAGCATTTAGAACATGAGGTCTGTTAATTGTTATTATAGCTATATTATCTTTCTTCTCATATATAATGTTCTTAAAGGACATAACGTTATCTACCTCCAGGTACATGGAAACTAGTATTTGTAAAAACCTCTCTTAGCTTTTCTACCAAGGAATCCGGCATCTACCATGCGCTTTAATATTGTGGGAGGCATATATGCTGGATTACCCGTTTCTCTGTATAGAGCTTCTGATATCTTTAATAGAACATCAAGGCCTATGAAGTCTGCAAGTTCGAGAGGACCCATTGGCCAATTATATCCTAACTTCATAGCTGTATCAATATCCTCTGCTGAAGCAACTCCTTGCTCATAAAGTCTAATACCCTCAAGTATTGCTAATATTCCAATTCTATTCGCAATGAATCCAGGAACGTCCTTACATACAATAGGCTTCTTACCTATCTTAATTGCAACTTGTTTCACAAATTCAATAGTTTCATCTGATGTTTGTAACCCTTGAACAATTTCTACAAGCTTCATTATCTGTGGTGGATTAAAGAAGTGCATACCTACAACCTTCTCAGGCCTTTTCGTTGCAGCAGCTAAAGCTGTTATACTAAGAGATGATGTATTACTCGCTAATATTGCATGCAATGGTGCAATAGCATCAATATTGGCGAATACCTTTCTCTTTACCTCTAAGTCTTCTATTACTGCCTCTATAACGAGGTCAGCATCTCTAACCGCTTCAGTAAGATCTTGTGTTACTTTTATCCTAGATAGTATTTCTTGCATTTGTTGCTCTGTTATTAAACCTTTACGAATAGCTCTCTTTAGGCCAAAAGGACCATTAATAATGGACTCTAATCCTCGCTTTAAAGCCCTTTCATCAATATCCATGCCATAGACAATAAAACCTGCTTGGGCAAAGACCTGTGCTATTCCAGAACCCATAACTCCAAAACCTACAATTGCGACTTTTTTTAGCTTAACCATTCTTATGGCACCATTGAGACGAAATTAGTCATGCATGTTTTATATTTGTATGCTTTAGTTATTTATCTTCTTTTTACCTTCACTAAGTTATTCTACTTAAATTTCGTCTTTGTAATATATATGATATCATTTTATTCGGGTACACATCTATTTAAAGCTTAAAAGTTCTTTATTATGTATAATAGCTATGGTGTTGTATTTTTGAATAAAGAAATCTACATAGTTGACGGTGTAAGAACTCCTATAGGAAAATTTGGTAAAAGCCTTGCACGTCTAAGCGCTGTTGACCTTGGAGTTCAAGCTGTAAAAGCCTTGCTTAAAAGAACTGGATTAAGTCCCTCACACATTGACTTCATCGTTATGGGTCAAGTATTAAGAGCTGGAACAGGACAACTTACTGCTAGACAAGTAGCTATTAAGGCTGGTCTACCAATTCATATTCCCGCTATGAATGTTGACATGGTATGTGCTAGTGGTATGACAGCTATAGTAACAGGAGCTCTATACATCGCCATGGGGACTTATGACCTCGTTATAGCCGGAGGAATGGAATCCATGAGTAATGCCCCTTTCCTCATACCCGCTGAAGCACGCTGGGGGCTAAGACATTTTGTATTAAAGCAAGGACGTGGAATATTCTACGACTCTATGGTCATCGACGGCTTATGGGATCCGGTATTAGATCTAGGAATGGGTTTAGAAGCCGATAAAGTAGCACGTCATTATGGTGCTACTAAAGAGATACTGGATTGGATAGGATATGAGAGCCACCGTAAAGCAGCACAAGCCTGGTCTAATGGGGTTATGAAAAAGTATGTTGAACCCGTAATAGTTAATGGAAAGGTATTATTAAATAAGGATGAAGGTATTAAAACAGAACTAACATTGGAAGAAGCAAAAAAGCTCCCCCCAGTATTTAGTAGTAATGGCTTACATACTGTAGCTTCTTCAAGTCAACTTAGTGATGGAGCAGCAGTAGTCTTACTAGCATCTAGAAAAGCCGTTAAAAAGCTAGGTTTAGAACCCAAGGCAAGAATAAGAGGTTTTGCATATGTGGCGAGAGATACTTGGGAATTCACTGTAGCATCCATAGATGCCGCAAAAGAGGTTTTAAAGCGGGTAGGCTGGAGTATCGGCAAAGTAGATTTTTGGGAAATTAATGAGGCGTTTGCAGTAAGCGTTTTTCTAGCCCATAAACTACTCAATATACCTTATGAGCGAATTAACTTACATGGAGGAGCTATTGCAATAGGTCATCCAATAGGGGCGAGTGGAGCTAGGATAACTATAGAGCTAATTAATGTACTTGAAACACATAAAGGAGTTAAGGGAATAGCATCGATATGTCATGGTACAGGAGGAGGCGCCGCCTTAGCCATAGAGCTTTTATAGAACTCTAAAAAATAGCTTAGCAGTATTACTTCGAAAATGTCGTGTTACATGTGCACCCTATTAATGTTATTATGTATTCTTGAAGTCTTAGCTGCATCACTAGACCTTGTGTTTGGAAGAACATAAATGTTGAGGCGTTATATATTAAGATATTAATGCTTGGCTTACTATTGGTTATGATTATTAAGTTCATTATAGTTAAGTTATCTAGTCTTAGTTTATCTATAGATAACAATCTCAGATAAGGGTTTTCTCGGTCTTCGTTTTATAGGTGTCTCGTCTGGATAGCCTAAGGCTACTATAGCCGTAAGCTCAGTATTAGGAGGAGGCTCTAATACTTCATTAAATTCATCCTTCATGAAAAGTGGTACTCCAAGCCATACAGCTCCAAGGCCAAGTGAATGCGCCGCAATTAGAATGTTCTCTACAGCTGCAGCAAGACTTTGAATAGCCCAAATTCTTTCGATATCCTTAAATTCGTGAGCTAATAGCTCTCTTGTTAAATCCATGTATATAGCAATATATAAAGGCGCCAAGTAAAGTCCCTCATCTAATCTCTTTAAGAATTTCTTAATCTTATCAGAAGGCCAAGGAGTCTTGAGGGCTTTAGCGGCGTAAAACTTATGTGCCTCCTTAAGCAGCTCATAAACTCTCTTTCTCCTCTCTAAGCTTTTTACAACAATAAATATATACCAATCAATACCCCCCGCTGTAGGTGCAGATGTTGCTGCCAATAAGAGCTTTTCAATAACTTCATCTGGTACTTCCTTAGACTTAAACTTCCTAATACTTCTTCGAGACATTATAACCTCCAATACGTCCTGCCCATGAGACATTATCTCTCCATCCAATTTAAATGAACACATAATTTAATAAATATTTGATATACCTACTTGGTAACACCACTACTTTAATAATATGTAGAGGAACACTAAAATGCTTAAGTATTATTAAGGAAATCGCAAGCATTGTCAAAGTTTATAAAGCTGTAGGAACTCCAAACCTACTAGTGAGAGCCGGGGTCGCCTAGCCTGGTAGGGCGCCGGCCTGCTAAGCCGGTGGGGCGGACGCCCCGCGCGGGTTCAAATCCCGCCCCCGGCGCCACTCAATCTCCGCTCCCTTGAACAATTGATAACCTCATTTAACCTGATGAGATGTTGCTTGTCCGTCCATCTCTCATGCAATGTCTGATGCAGGTATTCTAGTATCAATTCTGGGTCTACAAATACGTGTTGATATTCGTCCATCAGATGTTGTTGAAAAGTGAATGACTGGTAAGGGGATTAAGGTTAAGGTTATGGAAGACGTTCCTGCTCTAATAGATACTGGTGCTTCTGTTACAAGTATTGATGCTGATATTTTAAGACAGCTTGGCTATCCACCAATAGGTATAACCAAGCTTTCAACACCTTCAGATAGCGTAGAGACAGCAGTATATATGGTTAGACTTATAATTCCATCCAGGATAGCACCAGGTTTTCCTCCAGCCATGCCTAGAATAGTCATAGATAATATTAGGGCTGTAGCAGTACAGTTAGGTAATCAGCCTTACAAGGAACTACTAGGTAGAGATGTGTTAAGTAAAATGGTCTTAATATATAATGGACCACAAGCACTAATAACTCTAGGATACTAGGCTAAAGAACACTACTTACTTCCTAAGCATCCTCTTAAAGAACTCATAGTTTCTATCAAACAACTCTAATGTACATTATATCAGCCCCATTAAGGAAAAGGCAAAAATATTTATCTATACGTAAACCCTACTTCAAGCAAGTAAAAATGCTGAAATGAAGTTAATGTAATGGAACATGAATAGTTTTATTTAAAGTTTTCGTCATTGTATAAAGGTGGTTTCAGCCATAATCTCATTATTAAGTATAAATTAATGCTCCCCATGTATACACTGGTAAGATGCATGTGTCTTTAACTATGAATGGCAATTGTATTATCAATCTATCAAGTCAAGTTGCATGTTATGGCCTCATGTAGCCTTAGGCATAGTTCTACTAGTCGACATCCAGTAGGGTAGCACACCGTGTGGCCTGCCCTTACTTATATAACATTTTTGCCTTTGAATTTAGGTCTAATTTTAACGTGCTTTACGATAGAATCAGTACACCCCATTACAAAGCCGAAGAGGCATACCAATCTCTTCATCAAACCCATCAAAAATACATGCTAGGATTTTATCCTCCTTTACATCCATTAGTATTCTATGTTGAACTTTACTTTCCCATTCAGAGTAATCACTTGCACGGATAGTCGGCTTTAATGCATAAATTTCATCCTCAACTTCACCATCAAGAAAATCGATGACTTCACCTTTCTTATCATCCCAAAGCTTCAAGCCCATCACCCATTAAGTGAGAAATAGAAGTATTTTTAAACACTAACATGAGTTAATGAGGGGGTGGAAAAGATAACTCCGTTACCACTTTTGGTAACAGGATCATTTTATATAAGAGGGAAAGCAATTAGTACTTAGGTGCCGTCATGGTTAAGATTAAGATTAAGAGAGTTGGATTTAGAGAGTTATCTCCAAGAGCGTTAGCAATTATTGAGAAATCCTTAAGAGAGATATTTGAAGGAAAGGTTAGACCATTAGAAGAGCTAATTAAGGAGCTAGAATCTTCGGATTAGCTATGGGATTACCTTTAGCCATGGTATCCTCTTAAAATCTTCATCAAATGTAGCTATAGCTTCTATACCATAAAGCCAGCATATAGCTGCTATTAATGCATCATTAGGTAATAGCCTATACTTAACCATATACTCTATAAGCATATCAACTCCTATACGGCTAGGTAGGTGGTTAAAATTCATGAATAGGGGGTATATGTCTTGCTCTAATAGCTCCTTAACCTTATCAATGTATTTAACTACATATTCTCTAAGCTTATACCTAGAAATGTTAAGTGCTAATCTTAGGTATCCATAGATAACTTCACTAACAATAACATCATTTACGTAACCCCTCCATTCACCATATTCAACTTTATCTATAAGCTTTTTAGCATCCTCAATACCTACAAGGTATTTAAGGAAGACGTTTGAGTCAAAGAATACCTTCATTCTCAATTTCCTCAATAACCTTATCAACATCTTCAGGTTTTAGGTCAGGTCTTCTATTAATGAGAGCGCCAAAGACTTGAGAACAGCTCCTACGAATAATTATTTCAACTTCCTCTCCTTCCCTTAAATTAAGCTCTTCTAATGGCTTTAATACGCCATTCTCATATCTAGCACGAACGACTTTAACCATACTATCTCCTCTCCTGACTTTTAATTCCACTTTAAAGATTATTTTACTTTTTCTTTGCTAATACTATAATTGCTATTACTCCTAACATTACTGCTACTAAGAACATTATTGTAACAGTATCTAGTGGTAGTGTTCTTTTCTCTATTGTTATTGTCTTTATAGCTGTAGTTGTAATTGTTTCAACTTCTGTTCTAGTTATTGTTTCTCTAACAACCTTGGTTACTGTCTTCGGATAAGTTAATGTCTTTTCTAATACCTTTGTCTCTGTTAATGTTATTGGTGTTGTTATTGTGGTTATCTCTATGATCAGATGTGTTTCTGTTAAAGTCTTAGTAATTGTAGTTGTTACTGGTGTTGTATGGTCTTTGTCTTGGTTAAGGTAATGGTTTCTGTAACTGTAGTAGTAACAGTTGTAGTAACCGTAGTAGGCGATGGACTAGGACTTGGAGATGGCGTTGGTGAAGTTTCAACAGGCTTAAACTGTGCTATATACATGTTTAGCTTTTTATCGGTTATACTTACATCAAGTTCTCTAACCTCTAGGAAACTATAGTTATCCATCTTTATCGTTCCTGAACCTATACTTGGGTTGTAGTCATAGACTTTAACGTCTATGGGGTTAGCAAGGATAGGTTTTCTATCAAGTTCAATCCATTCATAAATACCTTGAATATTCATATTAGTTTTTAGGAGTGTTATGAATGGAGCACGATATGGTATAAGTAGGTCTCCATCACTATATTTAACTGCAATAAGAAGTGGAGCGCTAAAGAGATCAGTTATATTTAATCCTCTTAAAACCGTGCCCGTACTAGTATCCATTTCAAGTATGAGGATAAAGGGTGCTACATCGCTAAATAATATTGAATGACTGACATAGAGTTTATCATCTACTAGGCTTAATGTACCTAAATAGTATCTAAGCTCTTTAAGTTCCTTACACTATACTATTTCTAAGTCTTTAGTCATCTTAATAATAAATGCTTCGAGTTTAAGAGGATTTGATGAAATATCTATGTAAATGTATCCATCTGGATCAAAAACCATATCTGTTGGTATTGTCATATTCTTTAGGATGATGTTCTTTAAAATATTTCCATTAGAGTCTATTTTAGCTATAAATGTATGAGGGTTATTGTTTTTGTCAACTACTATACCTGTAGCATAGATGTATCCTTCTTCATCAACATATACGTTAACTGCACGTTCATAAAGGAAATCTATATACT
Organism: uncultured Desulfurococcales archaeon; assembly: GCA_964467535.1. Lineage (GTDB taxonomy): Archaea > Thermoproteota > Thermoprotei_A > Sulfolobales > WANQ01 > CAYXRT01. The sequence goes on along the minus strand of CAYXRT010000005.1, from coordinate 73,285 downwards.
TTAGTATTTTAACCCAAACAATATTGCCTGTAGTATTGATCTTTGCAATGAATACCCTGAATTCTTCAGTACTCTTGTTATAGAATTCTCCTAAAACGTATATTGATTTATCTTTTTCATTAAATGCTAGACCTGTTATGTAGTCATCTAGGAGTGGTGATACTAGTCTTAGAATCCTTTTTACTTCACCGGTATCTTTATTTATAATTGCAATGAATGTGTCTAGGTCATAGCCTCCAGTTACACCCATAGATCCAGCAATATAGATCATGTTACCTGAAATAACTAGACCAGCAACACGTTCTACGTAGGGGCTTTGATATGGTATTTTCAGGACATATTCCTTAGCCCAAAGCATGTCACACGAACTATTAAGCTTAATTAACAGTATATCATGTATGTAGTTACCTGTAAAGTAAATTGATCCATTAACATCAACATCCATATGGGGTATTATAGTAACATCAATAAGCTTACCCCAATACTCTTCACCACTACTTAATACCATTATTGAATTAACGTTAACTACTAGAAGTATTAGGGATAAGGATAACATTGCTGCTATAAATAGGGCAATAACGCTCTTCATAATAATCTCCTAAGAATATGATGATTACTCCAATACATATAAAGCCTGCGAGAATTATAACTTCTGAATTAATAGAAAAGAATGAATAAGTGATTCTGCTCTGTAAATACTTACAAGGTGACAATATGTTAGAATTACTTCGTGTTACAAAGAGGACATTTATACTATTAGTACTCCTGATTTCAATGTTTAACATTGATATTATTAGTAGTTCATCTGGTGATATATACTATTATTATGTATATGTGCCTTTGAGCGGTGTTGATAGCCCTTGGATTAATATCTATATTAGTGTTCCTCAACTTCACTTAGTGCTTTCAGATATGAGTGTTAGAGAGTGGAGTATTAACCTTAAATATGTTTTACTTAAGCTTAGTAAAGTAGAATCATATGGTAACGTAAACTACGAGTATAGTACAATTTATAATCATAGTGAAAAACTAGTTATAGAAACACTATATGAAGAACCAAATACAGAGTTTAAAGCACGTATAGCTATGAGCGATGGATTTATCGAATTAAAGACATGGATTAACAATACCATCTTAAGATACGTTAAGCTAGAGTATAGAGTTATTGAACCAACAACACCCTTCAAAAAATATGGTGGTAGAGTAAAGTATTTAGTTAAGGGAGTACTTTATGGTGAAGAATTTAAACAATATACTCCAGAGCAAGTTAGGGAAAGATTAGGAGAAATACTTGCTAATGAAATAGGATTTATTGAGCCATACTATAATGAAATACCTCTCGAAGAATGGGGGAAGTTTATTGAGTTTAAGCTTAATAGCCTTGAGTATAGGTATGGCAAATACTATGTAGAATTTACATTAACCACTTCAATATCACTTGACTATGAACTTATAATACCAATATCTAGTCCAGCAGAATATGCGATTATCTCAAAAACTAAACCAATACCAGGTAGAGGCTATATTGTTGAAAAGCTAATTAAAATACACATGGTTAACTATATACCTGATATTGCTGTTAAAAAGCTATATGAATGGTATGACCTATACACTAATAGTGTTGAAAGATTCCGGAAAATAGCATTTAGTGAAGGAAAACCATTTAAAATCTATTATACTAGGTATATTCTAGGTCTTGAAAAGGAGTTTAATAGGGTTATTGGAGTTGTATTACAGGCGCCCGGTATTATACAAGATCCATTTCTATGGTTTGGATTATTTGATGTAGTAAAGCTAGGTCTTACATCAAAGTTAGTAGTAAACTGTAATGCTACGTTAAGGGATATTAAACCTATACCATTAGAGCTTCAGGGAAATAAAACATATATTATACTACATTCTCCTAGAGTAACATTATTAGTTGTTTTCAGGCTTAATAGTAGTGGTGTTAATGATACATTGAAGAAGGTTTCTGCAATACTTAAGTCAATTGATGGTTATAGGATTAGCGATGTTTTAAGGAAGTGGGATGAGGGATGGTTTACATGGATGTCTTTAAAGCGTTATACTCCAAGACCATACTATTATATTCCAGAACTAGATATAGTTACTGGTATCCCCATATACTTCTTAAACATAACCTTACCTGCATGGACTGAAGATATATGGTGGTACTGTTAACAATGTCAGAAGTTTAATGAAACAAGAATACTAGATAGCCTATGTTCAATATATGGACCACTACCATATGTAGCTGATGCACTATTCTACCTAGTACATAAACCTCCAAAAACAATACCACCTGAAACACCAGTACCTGAGACAACGACAACACCATTAACAACTCCGCCATTAATAGAAGTAACACCTATAGAAACTATTTCTCCAATAGAAACAACTATACAGCAACCACCAATACCTGAAATAACAACTACACCACCAATAACTCCCTCAACAACGGTCTTAGAGTCAACTACACCAGTAAAACTAGCTCTAAGTACACAGTACATCATATTACTAGCAATACTAATAGCATTAATAGTAACAACAATAATACTGTTGAAGAGAAAAAGATAACAGAAAGGTGATAATATTTCTAATCATATATCCCAAGGACATTATCAGGTTGTCCATAGTCTTGGATGGTGCTAGCTATAGATACCTCCGCAGACACGATGATTCCAATAGTTGGTGACTCCTTGGATTGTACAACGGTCTAAGAGCATGCCCTAGTGATGAACATAATGTTATTATCAAGTAATGCTATAGCTCTTATGTCCTTGAAGGCTCGTCTACTCCTTGCTGTTCTCGGCGTTGTCCCAGTGTATGCTGGTGTTTATGGTATTAGAGCACTTGCTTATTAGTATTTGAGATTTATGCGAAAGAGCTGTTGATGAGGATATGAGCTTATGACCCTAAGAAGGCTTACCCATAATGTAGCTTCTAATTTCATTAATCCCCTTACCGAAGAGATATATGCGGAGATATAGGAGATAAAATGATGTATTTCTAAAATGAAGACGATAAAGCTTGACTACATTAATTCCTCTTCAATTTTTCTTATGAGCTTGTTAAAGAGTCTTCCTATGATGATGTTTTCAAGGGCTGCTAAGCATTCCTTTTCCATACTCATAATTGATTGCGGAATCAGAAATTCATCTATTGCCTCATTTAAGGGCATCTTTAACCCAATGGCGTTCCATACGGCCAAGAAGCCTAATAGAGCAGTATAAGGGCTGTTAAATTCTAACTTAACTTCTTTATTGTTATCTCCTATAATAGTAAGGGTGTTATCTTGGATTTGAATATTTTTATATCTTTTAATATTACTTCTTAGTGGCTTAATAAGTAGGTTCTTAACCTTAACCGCATTGGGGTAAAGTGATGGTCTTATGAAGCAGTGAAGTATGAGAAGCATAAGATACCATACTATAGATAAACTTGTTGCTATAGTTTCAGCTTCAGCTTTACTCTTGCTATAAGCTTCTTTAATTATATTAAGAAATTCATCAATAGTGGCAAGAACGTGCCTTACTCTTGGACGTGGTGTATCGCCTTTGGACCAGGGACTTATATATCTTAAGTACTCCCTTACTGGAAGTAAGTTAAAAAGCGCTGCAAGAACTATAGACAAAGCTCTGTTATGAGATGTTATTATGTTAAAGTTATCACCTATCACTATATGAATATCCCTATTTATGCATTTACTGACTTTAGAGGAAATGTATGGTACAGGAAGCGATAATATTTCTTGGCTGGTATTTGGTATGACAATTCGCCAGCTATTAGTTAATTCTACGCATCTAGCATATGAAGGTTCATGAGCGTGAGATTTGTCACGTAATCTTCTATCAACAGTGTCCTTGGGCTCAGGGAAAGCCTCTTCAATGCGAGGTAATTTCATCCTCTTCCTCTTCTCATATATTTTGTCAATATCATTTAATCTAAATAAATGTTTAGGAACTTTAGACAAACTTTTCCACATAGTAAACTTAAAACCATGGATATTCCTAACTGTAGTTGATGGTATAAGAGGCCATTTTATACCAAATACTGGAACTTTCTTACGCCACTTGGCAGTAATCATAGCAAGACCTAAATCTCTGGGCTTTGGTTCTTCTATATAGCCTCTCGCCGTGACTTGTGAGGCACTATTTAATAAAAATAGTACACCAGGAGGATAGAGTTCAAGACTATTTCTCATAGTCTCTATATCTACTTCGAAATATTCATTAAAATGAAATTCAGCGCCTACAAATACTGCTATAAGCGTATTATTAATTTTGATGATGGGACTTAGCTTTTCATATCTCTCTATAGGGAATTCAGGCTCCACTTCATCTTTCATCAACTTGATAAGCGTATCACTCATAGTACCCCTAATGAAACCTTTATCTTCCATCAATGTTCACCTCTTCACAGATAGTATTAACGCGGGATAACTGGTAGCTCTTATGAACAAATTCTCACGTGAAACGTCCAGCACGCGTAGATATTCAGAACTCTTTTCAAGAAAGTCTATGAACTGTTTTCCCCATTCTGAGGCTACAAATCTAGCATCAACAAGTATTGCAAGGATTCCTCCCGATTTGAGCATATTCGATACTTGAATTATAAAGGGAACAAATATGTTATGATCTCTCTTGCTGAAATATTCACTCCTTAATTCATCAATTGATATAATTTTATTCATATATTCTTCAGCTACTTTATCTGGATCGGAGCATTTCATACTGGCTAATGCCTCACGAACCTTCTTTTTAACTTCACTTCTTCTACCCCATGGGGGATTACCTATAAGAACATCAACACCATTTTTAAGAACATTATAGGCGTTTTTCATTTCTATATCGAGCTCTCGAATAGGGGCTTTGAGCTCGTTGATGTATCTTTTCGAGCTAGGCACTAAATAATCTAGAATGGTCTTCGCTTTACTCCTCTTTATTACTTCAGCTAGTTTTAAACTATCGCTCCAGTACACATTTACATGAAATGGTGGAGGGACATGCAACGAGAGGAGCATGAATAATTCTGTTCTTGCTGTGAGTACTGCAAGGGGATCTATGTCTATACCGTAGACTTTATGTATAAGCCTAGACGCTATTTCAGATCTATCAAATTCTTTCTTAACCCCATAATCTATTGCCTTTTCTATAAAGCCTGCAAGAAAACTGCCTGAACCACAGGCGGGATCTAGTATTTTGACTTGTACATTTAAATATACATCATTAACATCAAAATTTATGTAGTTTTTTGAGGAGGCTTTCTCTATGAATATTCTTAAAGCATCAAGTACGAATTTAACCAACTCATACTGCGTGTAGTAAGCTCCTAGAACTACCTGTTCATGTTCGCTTCTGATAAATTGATACAAAATACCAAGGACATCCTTGCCTTTCGGTGGTTTATATCTCATTATATAATCTATTATTGTCCTTAGCCTTAAATTGAGACTCGTGTATATGTCCTTAAGAGCATTTCTAACGGCACTTTCATACTTATCACTATATGGAATCCACCAATTGAATAAATCTATGTCGCTCTTGAATACTTGAGGATATTTTGTCGCCATATAATCCTGAACCCATATGAAGTAAGATAAGTATCCTATCTCACCGTTTCTTGCAGCCTCTCTTATTAATTCAGGCGAAGTAACTGTTGCCGTGAGCCCGCTATTGAATGTAAGAGTGAGTTTAGCTAAAATCGCTGCCACGGTTTTTGCAGCGAAGTCTTCTTCAGTAATGATAGCAGGTAGAATGTCTTTAAGTAGTTCGTACTCTCTTATGTTAATTCCTTGATTTATAAGCCTATAGTATAATTTTAATATTACTTCTTTAAGTAAAATGGCTTTATCTCTTATTTTCTCAGCATATGTTATAGGAGAAGTTATTTTAATAGGTGGAGGCACTACTGTTCCAAGTATTATGCTTCTCATTTGCATAAGTTCTTCATAGACCCAATTTACATCCTTTCCTCTAATAATGACTTCCTTTTCGTGAATAAGGTCATCCCTTCTCTCATCATACCTATAGAGCTCTAGCCTACTTAGGTCAGCAAGTATACCCCATGTAATGGCGGCAGTCTTCAAATAACGTTTAAGTTGTTCATAGGCATTTTCTCCCTTTCTTGCCCCTAATTTGTGCTCTAGTTCCTTTCTGTTATTTGATGTTCCTGATTTTACTTCAGCAATAAGGAAATCTATGCCTGTAGCTTTATCAAAGAGAACTATATCAGGAATGTCACTATTGTAAGGTAAATGAGATCTCGACCAAGAATTAAACGTCTCCTCAAAGAGATCGGCAAGCCTATGTTTGATATCGTCATGCGTGGCATTTACCGGGAGATTCATAAGAGCTTCAATATACTTCTTTATAATTTTTGTTCACCTCCAAGGATTTTTTCTTATGAGCAGCCTATAGCCTTAAGTAAAATCATCCTTTTTCCTTATTATCCTATGATATCTTCTTACTCTCGCCTCGATCAAGATTAACATGCTCCCTACAACACACGTTATAAAAATTTTATCGGACATGTTTAAAAGCGAATGCTAAGGTAATACTTTTTGAAGAGATAGAGAGTGTCTATGGTAATGCCAAAGCTAAAGTTTAAACCAAACCTTTATCCTATAAGGGTTTAGTTTAATGTTAAATTTTCTATAGTCTTTTGAAATTTATATCCCTGCAAGCATGAGAATTTAAAGAGAATAATATTGACAAACTATACGTATGTTTAATCATCAAAACAAGTTCTAGGCCTAAAGGCAGCTGAGGATATACTGTTGATTAAGACTGCTAGGTTATATTTATAGACTATTATGAATTAAATGTTTATTTTCAGGTTCCTACATCTCTAGGCTAAGGTTAATGTTTCTTAAGCATGGAATTAATGGAAAAGAATCTAAGATATCTTATACCTCTAAAGGAATAGCGAAATACATGTAAATATCTCAAGCCATTATAAGCCGTAGAGAATGAGTAAATGTCTTAAAATTCAGGTCTTTATTCTAGAAGCCTTAAAGTTAACTTGCGATGATGGAATATGCAATAAGATCTAGAATATGGTAACCTAAAGGTAACTATAATGAAATTGTGATAAAGAATTTAATCAGCATAGAAATTAGATGCCTAGAATTAATATCTAAAATTGCTTCAACAAAAATCTTCTAAGACAATCGATCCAGAAGAACTCGAAGGAAAAGTTAAAAGCATAATAGGTATATCACGATTAGCTAGGTAGCGGGGATTCATTACTATTGAAAAAATGATATATAAATTTTGTAATTTGTAATCAAGCAATTTAAGTTCCAGACTTTAAAACTAAGTCCTTAGAGCAAGGAAGGGTGATTTCATATCTTATTTCATATGTAAATTTACGTTTAACTTTCGGTTTATCTGATATGGTTTCCAGGTAATTGATGAATTCTCTTATTATTTCGGGTGTTAAAATTAATTCTCTATCCCACGACTTATCTATTCTACAGGATATGAATAGTGTTTTTGATTTTCCTTGCCTTCTAGATCCTCTCTTCTTTACTAGGTACTCTAAGTATTCATCCTCAAGTACGCATTGAGCTTTAAATACTTTACAGTCTTCAACAACTATTCCCCAAGAACGTATTAATTCATCTTGGTTTTCGAAATATTTAAACCCTACTTTTTCTCCAAGATATATCTTAGTAACTATTGCTTTCAATAACTCATCATCTATTAGCTCTCTAGACTCTTTAACTTCCATGCAATTAATTTTTCTAGCATGTTATCGCTAAAAGCAACACATTTATCTTCAGCACAAATAGAAGTCCACTTTTCATTCTTTTCCCTATATACCCATACACTTGCTTGGAGCCTTAGCTCGCATTTCACATTATTTACCAGTATAGAGGCAATTCATGAATTAGTATTTAAAGTCTAAACTCTTGCATCCTCTTAGGATTCGTCTTTGGTTTTCTTTAATTCTTTAAGATATATGTTTGTTGTTTTAATGTATAGTTCATCTGTTAGGTCATAATATTCGTATGCTTCATCAAATGATATGGTACTACAACAGTAGAGCTTTTTGCACGCATCAATAGCTTTACCTATATATTTTACGTCTAAAACTTTAGGTTTGACATTCCTTAGCGTTTCCGCCATATTCTTCCAAGTAAATGTCTTTGGCTCTAGGTTTTCATAGGCGTAGAAAGCCCAAATTGCCTTAACATAGTTCTTTAACACACGCCTATAGTTCCCAGATTCTAAGCCTGCTCTAGCACCCAAAAACCTCTTCATAAGCCAAAGCCTTAACTCCACTAAACTAACCCTGGTATCCCTCCTCAGGTACTGCTCTATTCTCTCACCTAAAATTAACTTCTTAGGTGTTGTTAGGAACATTTTAGTTGCAAGAGCGCTTGGCTTATTCCAATCCCATTCAATTATAAGCCCATTTCTAGGATAAGGTAAGATAACCACTGATACACCATTAAACTTAATCCATGGAAACTTAACGCGCCTATGAAAAACTAGGATATCTACATCACTATAACCATAACATGCTTCAGACGATATAGAACTACCAATAAAGTAAATAGACTTCATATCTTTTCTCCATGAACATTTTCTTTTAACACCTTTTTATTACTTGTTTAGGTGTTATGTTTGGAGTTTCTTGTTTTAGCATAGGCATAAACTAGACCTTAATGCATGAGCTTTAGCTATAATACTATTGTTCATAATATTCATCATACTAGTCCTGTTAAGACAAAGTCGAGAACATTTCCTCATACGTAAACTTCAAGGTAAGTAATATAATATTGAATGCTGATAGATTACATGCTATCTTTAAATAAATTATGTTGCGCTATCAACGCTTTGTATGAGCTTGCGTAGTTTATATACCTCTAATGCTATTTTTACTTGTATCCATGAACTTGCTCCGATGGTACATGTACCCATGAGATTCAGATCTTGTCCTGTTCCACTTATTCCTTTACTCCATCACAATACCTATGTAATATTAGTAATTCCTATAAATTCTAAAGTCATACTATCGAACGTCTTCGATTCGTGATGATGGTATGGGCATGTACTTCACCAAAATCCTATTAGGAATTTCCTAATCCTATCCTAATCTTATAATGAGCTAGGAGATATGGCAAAGTATATTATCGTCCTCTACGTATATAGTTACCATATTAAGGTGGAATACCTGTGACCTATATATTAAGGATTGCATACTACATAGCTTTAATGTTATTGATGATCGTCATCTCTTTCTTAGCTATTTCACCATACAGTCAGCAAGTCATGAATAATTCGGCAGTTCTCGTTAACCTTAACATTGAAATAGGTGGTGGAGCGGTAGAATTAATTACTAGAGCTTTAAATACCATGGAATCAGTTAATGCTAATACCTTAATCTTGAAAATTGATAGTTATGGTGGTTACCTGGGAGCTACAGATACAATAGTTAGAAAACTCATTGAAGCTAACATTACATGTCATGCATGGATACCTCCTGGGGCTAAAGCTGTTTCAGCAGCTTCACTCATAGCTTTAGCAAGTAATAAGATATACATGGGGGAAGGCAGTAGTACTGGTGCTGCTATGCCCTATCCGGCTGATGAGAAAGTGGTAAATTATGTAGCTTCTAGGTTTAGAGCTTTAGCGGAGAGACATTTTGATAGAAATAAAACTCTTGTTGAAATAGCAGAGAGGTTTGTTAAAGAAAACCTTGTATTAACTGGTGAAGAAGCATATAGTGTGGGATTTGCATATCAAGCTAATACGCTTTCTAAAATTCTAGATGAAAACGATCTATATATTGTCGAAGAAATTGGGCCTAGCTATTGGGAACAAATAGTAACATTAATTTCAAGTCCATTAATAGCACCCTTAATGTTTGCTGTAGGTACAATGCTGATTTTTGCTGAAATAATGATAACTGGCTTCCAGGGATATGTAATAGCTGGTATACTCCTAATCGTACTAAGCCTTTACGGTATGGCTGTGGTAACCCCTAATCTCTTAATAACAATTCTCCTAATCATGGGATTCCTATTGATAGTCATTGAAGTATATGTACCCGGCTTTGGAGTTTTCGGTTTAAGTGGTATCATAGTTATGGCAATTGGTGTTTTCATGCTATTTCACGGCCAACCTTATAAGGTATTAACTCCCATCCATATAGCCTTCTTAGTAAGCTTACTATCTTTTGCAGGATTTATGACATTCGTATTCTTTAAAGTGGCGAAGGTTATGAGGAGAAAGTACCTTAAGTTTGAAGAAAAGCTCAAAGGTCAAGTGGGGATAGCTAAAACCGCTATTAAATCCAATAAGCCTGGAATAGTTTATGTCAATAAGGAAGATTGGACAGCGTTTTCAATAGACGATGAGATTTCTCCTGGAGAGGAAGTAGTCGTTGTTGAAGTAAGGGGGCTCAAGCTCTACGTTAAGAAAGCTATAGAGTAGTATCTAAGTTACCGTACCTTTATATACTTAAATCTACATACATTCCCCTATCTGAGAATAGTGGTGTAATAGTAAATGGATCTAATAACTATGATATTCGTATCATTAGTATTTCTGGTAATTGCAATAGTGCTTTCTAGAGCTATAAGGATAGTTAGAGAGTATGTAAGACTCGTAGTTTTTAGACTTGGAAGACTTATAGGAGCTAGAGGTCCTGGATTGGTTCTCTTAATACCCTTTATAGATACTGCTAAAGGAGTTGATTTACGAGAATTTATGTTGGATATTCCCCCACAAACATGTTTTACTAAGGATAATGCTCCTGTAGACATAGATTTATTCATATATCTTAAAGTCTTTGATCCAATAAAATCAGTTATTGAAGTTAAAGATTTCGTAAACGCATCAATAGGTATAACAATAACTACGCTTAGGGCCGTAATAGGTGACCTTTCGCTCGACGATGTACTTGCAAAGAGAGATCATATCAATAACCTCCTAAGAACAAAGCTAGATGAGATCACAGACAGGTGGGGTATTAAAGTAACTGCAGTAGAAATTAAGGAAATAAGACCTCCAAGAGACGTACAAGACGCTATGATTAAACAAATGGCCGCCGAGAGAACCAAGAGAGCTATGATATTAGAAGCAAGCGGAAGAAAACAAGCCGTTATACTAGAAGCTGAAGGACATAAGGAGGCATTAATTAGAGAAGCTGAAGGAGAAAAGCTTGCACGCTTACGTAGAGCAGAAGGTTATGCTATGGCTCTTGAAAAAATAAATAACATAGCAATGAAAGTAGGCTCTAATACAATATACCTACAATATCTTGATGCCCTTAGAAAAATAGGAGAATCAGGATCAACAAAAATAATACTACCATTAGAGTTAACAACTGATATCCTAAGAGTAGCACAAAGATTTATAGCCGAAACAGAATAACTATAAACCCCTTAAATATAGTTCATTTTTTATCAACATTAACACAATGTCGCATTTTATTAAGGTTTGTATAATTAAACAGGAATAGTATGGGAATAAAGTATATAAGAATTAATTAAACACAATCTTTTAGGAAATAATACTATGAAAGTGTCAGTAAGATACAGTATCTCAGAAATTATATCAGCTCTACTTTTAACTATAATCGTACTAAGCGCAATAGGTATACTATGCATATTCATGAGTAATTACTTTACTGAACGTAAAAGCGTTCTGTATTTAATTTATAGCTCTAATGCCGAGAAGTTAAAAGAGCGAATTGCAATAGTATATGTTCATTATAATGATACAGGGCTTTACCTGTGCATTTACAATTATGGATATGTTAATGCAGAGATAGGTTCACTGTATATTAACAACACTTTAATCAATAAGGAATTAATAACCCCGCTGAGCTTGCCAGTAAATAAACTAACTATAGTCTATGTTAATGTACAGCTAAGTGAAGGAGTATACTACATCAAAATCATAAGTTCGAGGGGTAACACTTATGCAACATTCATTAAGATATAGACGTGGACAAGCAGGCATAGCAACAATATTGCTAATTCTTGTAGGTACATCTATTTTCATGTCCCTAGTCTATGTAACTTATGAACTTATATCATATTATGAATCTGAAAGACAAAAAATCAGCCAATTAGAGACCGAAAGACTAGAAGAAAATATAATTATTGAGAAAATAGGACAAGGACTAGGCACCATACATTTAAATATAACCAATGTAGGAGCGGTACCAGTCCTAGTAAGATATGCTATTGTCGTGTATGTTGAAGGAGGAGAATTAAAGTTCGCTTATGACGAAGTAAATGTATACCTAAACATCGGTGAAAGCTTATATAATGTTAAACTTGATATATCTCCGCCTACGAATCTTAAATACATAATATTGGTAACAAGCCGTGGTAGAAGCTTCATAAAAGTTGTTGAAACAACTTCTTCAAGATCAGGGGGTAAAATATAGTGATTCTAAAGAAAAAGCCTCGAGTAGAAAGAATTCTTCAAAGAGGTATAAAGCTTGTTTCGCTAGGCATTACTGGAAAACTACGTAAAGTTGTAGAAGAAGGCGAAAGACTAACATCATATAATGTTGGTATCCCAAGGGTAGACATCTATGAATACGAAGGAAGAGGATATTATATAATAAATGAACCTTCACTATCGTCGAGAGAAGTAGAAATATACTACAAGATAATGGATGAATTATATTTCTCTCTTAAACCAATAGTAGAGGTAGATCCATCTAAAGTCTTAGACGAAGTATTTAAGACTATGAGCAAAGTTTATAGAGATATAGATATTAACAAAATAAAGTACTATGTTATAAGAGATACCCTAGGTTACGGACCTTTAGATACCTTAATGAGGGACCCCAGAATAGAAGATATAAGCTGTGAAGGAATTAATAGACCCATAAGAGTCTTTCATAGAGATTTTTCATACTTAGATTGGCTAATAACTAATATTATATTTGAAGATGAGGAAGAAGCTAATCGAATGGCCTTATTATTAGCACATAAGGCTAGAAGACATTTATCAACTGCATTTCCCATAGCTGAAGGAACTTTACCAGAAAAACATAGGATAGTAGTAACTTATGGATTTGAGGTAACACCCTTTGGACCAGGATTTGCCGTTAGAAAGTTTAGAGAAGAACCCCTATCAATAGCCCACTTAATAAAATTTGGAACAGTCTCACCTCTAATGGCAGCATATTGGTGGATAATACTTGAAAACAAAGGCTCAGCATTCATAGTTGGCGAGATGGCATCCGGCAAGTCCGTACATCCAGAAAGCACCTTAATGGCACTTATAGATGGCGTTCCTAGGATTTTAACTATAGAAGAATTATGGAGATTGTTGGAAAGCAAGGTAAAAACAGTAAGCAGGACTAGAGAAATAGAGTATATAAACCTGAGGGATACCAATGTTAAGATTCTAGCACTTAATGGCCTTAATATTGAATGGCAGAAACCACAATACATCATAAGACACAAAGCACCACGAAAACTAGTTAAAATAAAGCTTTATAGCGGTAGAGAACTCATTGTCACTCAAGATCATTCATTACTAGTACTAAGACCTAACGGGATAATAGATGTCATAAGACCGCAAGATCTTAATAAAGGCATGTACTTAATAGGAATGAAGAAACTAAAACTGCCTACAATAAGTAAGCACTTGTTACTACAAGAAATAATTAAATTACTAGGTCAGCAAGGACTACTATTTAAGGTTAAAGGGCTTGAAAGGAAGATATACTATCACGAAGTTCTAAGAATACTAAATCACAATGACCAAATAACGGACATCTACATAACAGGCTTAAATACAAAAACTCAAGTACCATTAGAAGCAATATTTAAACCCGAATTTGGTTATCTACTAGGTCTATTCATATCTGAGGGATACGATAATGGGCAAGAAGTACATTTATATATAGGATCCTCTAATCAAGAATTAGAGAATAAACTAGAAGAAATAATTAAGAAACTTGGACTAAGGTATAGTAGACACAAACTAAAGACCTGTCTCAGAATAAGCTTTCCTCCAATAATCTCTAAAATTATAAGAGCCTTTAATTGTGGTAAGAAATCAGATGAGAAACAAATACCTAGTATAGCATGGGCTATAGGACGTGAATGGCTCATACACTTAATTGCAGGAATTATAGACGGAGACGGTTATGTGTTTGAAAAAGGAATAGAGATAACTACCTCTAGCAAAAAATTAGCATATGGCTTACTTTACGCGTTTACAGTATTAGGAATTTATCCAACACTGAGGATTAAAACTAATAAAAGAACTCTAAAGAAGTATTACACAGTCTATATCCCAACATATTGGATTGACGAACTCAATGAAATACTACATACAATAATACCATCAAAACAATCCAAGCTATTAAGAGGAGTAAGCTCAAGAACAACATTCCATTCTGAAATAGATATAATTCCCAAGGAGTGTTTATACTTACTATCAAAGAAGGCATCAAGAGAAATACAGATGTATCTCCGCGGGCTCTATTATTCAAACGAAAAAGCAAGTAGAAAGAGCTTAACAAAGTACTATAATATGTTGCCTAAGGAAATTAAGAACCTCATTAATTCAAACCTTATATTCGAAAAAGTGAAGGAAGTAGAGATCATAGAAAGTAATGCTAAACATGTTTACGATATTGAAGTCCCTGGTGTAGAGAACTTTGAAGTAAATACAATATTTGTACATAATACAACATTAATGAATGCTTTACTAACACTTCTCCCTCCTAACGCTAAGATAGTTACAATAGAAGATACTCCTGAATTAAGACTACCACATATTGGATGGAAGCCTTTTGTAGCAAGACATACCTACACTTTAACAGGTAAGGAAACCGAAATCTCATTATTTGACCTAGTTAAATTAGCCTTAAGAGAAAGGGCTACATGTATAGCTATAGGAGAGATTAGAGGAGAAGAAGCCTACGTCTTTATACAAGCTTTAGCAAGCGGTCATGGTGGAGTATGCCTTAAATATGATGAACCCATGGTTATACGAAGAAACGGCATTGTAGAAATTACACCTATAGGTAAACTCGTAGAAGAATTCTTCAACGGAAAAATACATGGAAAAATTGAAGTACTATCATATGATCATAAACATGGACTTAGATGGAGAGCGTTAAAGAGAGTAATTATGGTTAATGGAGTAACAACATGGGTTAAAATAAGAACTAAGGAAGGTAGAAGTATTGAAGTTACGTCAGATCACCTAATACCAATTCTTACAAAGAATAATTCAATAAAATACAAAAGAGCAGTAGAGATTAAGAAAGGAGATAGAATTCTTATAGCCTCTAAATTACCCGTTGAACCTAAGTTTACAACAATAAATGAAATATTAAATCTACTGAACAGAGATGAGATCATAAATATTTATGATGACTTTCCGATACTCAAATTAGATGAAAACTTAGGATTTATCTTAGGATTATATGTTGCGTTAGGTGTAATCGAAGAAAATCAAGTCATATTTAACATTAAATCTTACAACGAAGAATTAATTAAAGAAATTATCAAATCATTCAATGAATCATTCAATATAGAACCTAGCATCAGGAAGGAGAGAGGATTTATAATCTATGTAAATTCTAAACCTTTAGCACTTCTATTAAGAAAACTTATTGGTAATAAATTAGAGAATAGGGATTTACCTTGTCTTTTACTAAACACACCTCAAGAATTTAGAATGGGTATAATAAAAGGATATTGGTTAGGAAGAGGATGTTTAACAAGTAACGGGAGCAAATCCATAGTATTAGTAGAAGTTCCATCGAGAGACTTAGCTTATAAGATACACTATCTTATGAAATCCCTAGGCATTGAAAGTATTATAAAGGAGGTATCAGTAAATAAGCCAAATAATGTAAACAATGCAAAACGCTACTTAATAGAGGTAAGAGAATTCCAAAGCATTGATATACTTAATGGTATACGTAGTATTAATGCCTCTAAAAATGAAGTTCCTAGAGGCAAGGTAAGAGATGTATACTTGGATACCGTCGAAGAAGTTGAAGTTTATGTAAGCAATGAGCCTGCGTATGATATTGAAGTTGAAGCAAATCATATGTTCGTTCACGGATCTTCGATTATAACACATAACTGCACTTTTCATGGAGATTCTCTTGAGAGCATGGTTATGAGGTTAACTACACCACCAATAAATGTTCCATTATCGTTCCTTCCACTAATAAGCAATGTTATCATTACAAGATATATTAGGATACCTGGTAGAAGACCTATGAGGAGAGTTACAAAAGTATATGAAATAACAGGTTTAAAAGGACCTACCGAATTAGAGTATAAGGTGATTTTTGAATGGAATATTCTTGAAGATAAACATTACCCCGATGATCCAGAGGAAGTTATTAAGAAGAGTATTAAACTTAAACGAATTGCAACTTTACTAGGATGGGATGATGAAATACTATTACAAGAACTTGTGAGGAGAAGAGATCTATTAAAGAAGTTAGTTGAAGAAGGAAAACTTTCGTATAATGAAGTTGCCTTAGCTATTCAGAATTATTATAAAGAGGTTTGGAAACCATTACATTAGCAATTAGAATTAGACTGCTATTATTTCTTATCATTAGCTCTATTTTATCGATAGCTGAAATATTATTTGCATTAATGTCGAGAAACACCTTACTTATAATAGCTAGTCTAGTATGTTTAGCTATACTCTTACCTTTACTCTCAACAGTATTAGCGATATGGGAGGAGATAAGAATACAAATTATCAGGAGCTTTAGAGCAGAAAGACCAAAAAGGATAGCTCCTTTAGATAGGATATCATCAAGTATTACATTACGTAAAATAAGTAATTTACCAGTATTTAGACACATAATTATGCTGATAGCAAAGAGGCTTAGAGAGGATGCTGTTAAAGCGGGAGTATATACACATATTGAATCCCTCTTGGCAATAATCTTCCTCTTAGTATTTGCTTTCATAATACTGGTTGCGGTATCACTACTTCTATTAATTTATATACCATTACCATTAATTATTAAAAATATATTGACGCCATTGCCTGCCTTGCTTCCAATAACATGTATGGTGTTACTATTATCAATTCCTTCATATTTTCAAATAAAGAAGATGAATAGGGTAAGCGATATAGGAGATGAATTACCATTCTTTATCCTCTATGCATCTATAGTTCAAAGAGCAGGGATAAACCTATACCAAGCATTTGAGAGAATAGTGAATAAAGGTATATTTAAAGCACTAGAAAAGGAGGCTAAACACATCATAAGACTATTTACATTCTTTACACATAGTCCCCTTGATGCACTAGATGAATATGCAAATTTCAACCCAAGTGATAAGTTGAAAAGTATAATTAAGGGCTACATTAGTGTCTTAAGAAGTGGCGGCGATGCTGCCAAGTACTTAGAGGGTGTTAGTGAGAAATTGTTGAGTGAATATGTTAATAAGTGGAAGAGCTATGTCCAGACCATTACATTATTTGGTGAACTATTAATAGCTGTATTCACTTTATTTCCAATATTATTTATTCTTGGCGCTATAGCTTTCAGTCAACCTTTAAGTAAATTTTTCATGATATTGTACATTACAGTAGTTATACCCGTAGTGACGATCATAATGTATGCTTTAATAAATCAATTTCAGCCTAAAGATAGAAATAATATGAGCATGCCTATAAAGGTGATAATTGCAAGCATAATAATATTTATTATCTTATTTCATTTACTTGAAAAATTGCACTTTAGTGACTTACCAACAATAATTGCCTTGTCTGTAGTAATATCCACAATACCTATTACAGTTGTATCCAGGGTAATACTTCATGAAATAAGATCTATCGAAAAGGCTTTACCACAATTTATACGTGATATTACGGAATACATCAAAATAGGCTATGACGTCACTCAAGCCCTAGAAAGATTGCCTATAACGAGAAAATATAATAAGTTCTTTGATAACATTATCAGAGGTATCAGTAGATTATTAAAAATGAATGTGCCTCTTACAATAATTGCCGAGTTTATTGAGACTAGAAGCTGGATGCTTAAGTATTCACTATTTGTGGTCTCTGAGCTTGCAAATGTAGGTGCCCTAGCCCCTGAACCTTTAGAAAAGCTATGTGATACTATTGAAAAAGCTTTAATGTCAAAATACGAGGCTAGGACATCTCTAGCAACTTATGCCTTTCTAGCATATATAACTCCGCTATTTCTAGTTATCCTAGTATTTCTAGTGTCGAATGTTATACTAGGTATGCCTACCACAACTGCTGGAGGTATGATGATTATAAATATAAAATTAGTTCAAGAACTACTATATTTAGCTAACGTACTGACATTAGTAGTGGCTGCTTCTTTAGGTATTTTGATATCTAAGCTTAGAGATCAGACAATATTAAGCACCTTTCATCTATCAACAATTCTAGCATTATCTCTCCTCGCTTTAAAAGTACAGGAAATAATTCCAGCTCAACTTTTACCAATACCATTAATTAAACCAGGTTAAGAGACTATCCATATAAATAGTTCATGAGACATAGAATGTCTATGCCTTTTAGAACATTGTAGTAGAAGAAATATATTACTTTTAGCCTGAGGATATAATACTGGTCACTAAATTCAATTAAGGGTTGACCCATGCCTGAGAGATTTGAAATTATTGAGAAAAAAGAACTAGCTCCACAGATAAAGGAAATTGACATCTATGCTCCACTAATAGCCAAAAGTGCTCAAGCAGGTCAATTTGTCATAGTAATTCCTGATGAGCATGGTGAGCGAATTCCATTAACTATTGTTGATTGGTCTAGAAATGAAGGATGGATTAGGCTTGTATTTCTTGAGGTAGGTGTAAGCACTATCAAGCTAGGATTAATGAACGTTGGTGATAAAATATATCATGTTGCAGGACCATTAGGTAATCCAAGTAAAGTCGACTATTATGGGAGAGTACTAGTGATAGGAGGCGGAGTCGCTAATGCAGCACTATACCCTATAGCTCGTGAATTAAGGTCTAAAGGAAATTATGTTACAGCAGTTATTGGTGCTAGATCAGCTAATGTATTGGTATACGAAGATGAGTTAAAGAAAGTATGTAATGAAGTACATGTCTCAACAGACGATGGTAGTAAGGGGTTCAAGGGCTATGTTTCTCAACTACTTGATAAAATACTAAGCGAGAACCCTCACTATGACATGGCATGGATTATAGGTCCTGCTCCAATGATGAAAGCCTGCGCTGAAGTAACTAAAAAGCATAAGATTAAGGCTTATGCAAGTCTTAATTCTCTAATGGTCTGTGGTATGGGCATGTGTGGTGCTTGTAGAATTAGAGTTGGAAATAAAGTAAGATTTACATGCATCGACGGACCTGAATTTGATGCCCATGAAGTTGACTGGGATGAATTAATAAATAGACTAAGTATGTATCGTGAAGAGGAGAAAAAATCTCTTCAAATACTTCTTAATAAGTTAAAAGGTTGAGAAAATGGTCAAGGTTAAGCCTAGAATCCCCATACCTAAAAGATCTGCAGAAGAGAGGATAAGAGACTTCAATGAAGTAGTTATAGGCTATGATGAAAAACAGGCAATAGAAGAAGCAAGTAGGTGTCTTCAATGTCCATCAAAGCCTTGTGTTAAAGGATGTCCTATAGGTGTAGATGTCCCGAGATTCATTAAATTAATTAGGGAGAG
Source organism: uncultured Desulfurococcales archaeon (assembly GCA_964467535.1). GTDB lineage: Archaea > Thermoproteota > Thermoprotei_A > Sulfolobales > WANQ01 > CAYXRT01. The sequence goes on along the minus strand of CAYXRT010000005.1, from coordinate 53,617 downwards.
AAAATTTGAAGAGGCATATAAAGTTTTAATAGAAAAATGTCCTGTTCCAGCAATTACTGGAAGAGTATGTCCTCAGGAAAGACAATGTGAAGGAGCATGTACATTGGCTAAACTAGGTCAACCAATAGCTATAGGAGCTCTTGAAAGATTCATAGCTGATTGGGCCTATGAGAAAGGAATAGAAAAACCTAAAGTACAGGAAATAATGATGAAGAGGAGGAAAATAGCAGTAATAGGATCAGGTCCTTCAGGTATTGTTGTTGCATCAGATTTAGCTAGACTAGGATATGAAGTAACGATCTTTGAAGCACTACATAAGCCTGGAGGAGTATTAACATACGGTATACCTGAGTTCAGATTACCAAAGAAGATAGTTCAGAGAGAATTAGAGTATCTTAGAGAACTAGGAGTAGTTATTGAATTAGGAGTCATTGTGGGTAGGACTATAACCTTAAACCAATTGTTAGATGAATATGATGCCGTATTCATAGGTGCAGGAGCAGGTCATCCAAGATTTCTCCATATACCCGGAGAGAACTTAAACTATATCTACAGTGCTAATGAGTTTCTCACAAGAATTAACTTAATGAATGCATATCTGTTTCCAGAATACGATACTCCAATTCATGTAGGTAAGAGAGTAGCAGTTATAGGCGCAGGGAATACTGCAATGGATGCTGCAAGAACAGCCTTAAGATTAGGAGCTAGTGAAGTATATATACTATATCGTAGGACAAGAAAGGAAATGCCTGCACGACATGAGGAAATAATTAATGCTGAAGAAGAAGGAGCTAAATTTGTATTCTTAGTACAGCCAATAGAATTCAAAGGCACAGGAAAGGTATCTGAAGTAAAGTTGATGAAAATGAAACTTGGAGAACCCGATGAAACTGGTAGACCAAGACCTATACCAACAGGTGAAACAATGGAATTTCCAGTAGACACTGTAGTCAATGCTATAGGCTTTTACCCTAATCCATTAATACCGAGAACAACGCCAGAACTCAAGATTGATAGAAAGGGAAGAATCATAGTAGATGAACATGGAAGGACTTCTATCAAAAGAGTATATGCTGGAGGTGATATAGTCATAGGCGAGGGTACGGTAATAGAAGCTATGGGGTGGGGTAGAAGAACAGCACTTACCATAAAGAAAGACTTAGAGAACATATAAAACATAAACCATCATCATTTTAGCATTCTTTAATGAATTTATCTTATAGATCATGATCTAAGAAAAGTCAAGTATTAATGTATGAGTATTAAATCAATTAACTCGAATTGTGGGAAGTAACCATGAACATTCTCTAAATACGCATTCCCAACGTAATGTATATAACGATATGATGAATATAGTCGAGGATAACAAAGGATACAATTAAAAGGAGCACGTAATCACCTTAAAGTATCAATAGGTTATGCTCTAGAAGCACTTTTTCATCTACATCTTACTTATATATTTCAGACTTCAGAAAAATACAAGGGTAGATATAACTGAAATAAAGGGATTTTAAGTGAATAAGGTAGAATTAATAAAATTAGTTGTAGGTCCTTTAAGGACAAACACATATCTGCTAAACTTACAAGAAACACATTCAATACTCATAGATGCTGGACCTGGATCATTTGATCGAGTAATATATTATCTGGATAGATATAATGTAAAGCTAAAATATGTATTATTAACACATGCTCATTTCGATCATATATCAGACGTACAGTTTATAAAAGAGGTAACTGGAGCTAAGGTGATAATGCACCATAAAGACCTAGAGTTAATAGAATTTGCAGAAAGAATATCACAGACATTTAGAATTAGATGGAAGCTTCCAGATATAGACATCGTATTAACTAATGAAAAAGTCTTAAGTATAGGAGATATAACCATAAATATAATTCATACTCCAGGACATACTCCTGGATCAATATGCTATTATATAGAAGACATAAAATGGATCTTTACAGGAGATACCATATTTAAAGGAACTATAGGAAGAGTAGATCTACCTGGAGGATCCTACAAAGACATATGTTACAGTATAAAGAGGATAACATCATTACCTGGTTATACAAGAATTTATCCAGGTCACGGACCTTCAACGACCATAGAAGAAGAAAAAAGAGAAAATCCGTACGTAAGAGCTATATTGGTAGAAAGATATAGGCATCTCATAATGTAACAATGTTGATGAAGAGATAAATATTAAAATTAGCTTAATAGTACACTATACATGGAATGTTAATAAAAAGGCTAAAAACTTGCTGGCTTTGGAAGACTACACAAAACTAAGAAGTAGAGCTATAAAAGTAGTAGAAAGTACCTGGAGAAAGCTATGTAATAGTCGAAAATATATAGTCATAATAAAACCCTTAAAAGGCATTGAAGCCCGAATAGCAAGTAGTAAAATAACCAGTTACGTACTAGATGTAACGGGAACACCTTCTCATAAGCAAGAATTTAACGTTATGATACGCTCTAATAATGTAATATTAACTACATATACCTCATTAAGTAATCTAATAAATGATTATAACAAATACTTCGATCAGTGGTTTACGGAGTTATTATCACAAATTACCACTAGGCATCTAATACTTACATTGACATCTACGATATTGATACTCCTAGGCATAATGAATATCATACTTTCAATGCTATTTTCAACAAGCATAGCAACAATAATAGGCGACATCACACCTCTAGCATTCGGCATTACATTGAAGATTATAGATACTAAATTGAATAAGAGCAGTGATAAAGCTAAGCTACATAGAATAATGCTATGTACATGTGGGGTCTATAAATACTACTATGACTTGATAAAGGCTAATCTTAAAGAAGTTGTTATGGCTGCTAAAAGTTATCTAGAAGATAATGTGAGTAACTTATGTAAAAAATATGATGTTATTTATGAACAAAAGAGAGGAGCTATATTAGTACAAGTAGTTAGGAAAATTTAATTGTCCAAGAAATATTTAAATATCTTTACATTTAACTTATGATGGGATTTACATGGATGTAGTTGAATTATTAGGAAATTTAATTGAAATTAGAAGTGTAAATGATCCAAGTAAAGGCGAAAAAGCAGGTCCTGAATGTGCTAAGTATATAAGAGATTACTTAATAGATAAAGGCTTACCTGCAGAAATAATTGAAAGCAATGGTTATTATTCCGTATATGGTATCTTAGGTAAAGGTTCACCAATAATATTATTAATGGCTCATTATGATACGGTCCCAGTTGTACCCGAAGAGTGGAGTTACGATCCATTTAAACTGACCATAGTTGAAGGTAAAGGATATGGCAGAGGCGTTACCGACGATAAAGGAAATATAGCATCAATAATCATTGCCTTAACTAGGCTAAAAGATAGGGTCAAGGATTTTACATTGATATATGCATTTACAGGCGATGAAGAAATAGGTGGTAGGAATGGAGCTAAGGTCATTAGAGATATGTTATTGAATAACAACCTAAGACCTGATTATGTAATCAATGGTGATGGCATTGGATTAAATATCATTATTAGAAGGAGATGTATCTTTAAGACCAGAATTAGAATTAAGGAATTAAAAGTAAAAATTAGAGGAGTAAAACATTCAAAGACATTTAGGCTGAGAACACCCATATACAAGACTGGACATGCAGCTTACTTCACACCTGGAGTTGATACTCATCCATTTATTGAGGCTTCATACTACCAAAGGGTAAATAACCTATATGTCTCAAGGATTCAAGGATCGTTCGTGAAGTCTAATGTCCTACCTTCCTGGGTTAAAGTAGATTTTGTAAGTGAAGATCCTAAAGGAAATGAAATCGAAGTAGATGAAAATCTAACTAAAATTCTTAGAGCATTATTACCTTTATCCAGATGTAATATTGAATCTGAGCTGTTTAGCGAATATGGCGTTACTATAACTCCGAATTACTATGTCTACAAGAACAATGAACATATACTAGAATTAGATATCAGAGCTATGACTACCAATGTTGAAAAAGTAAAAGAGACCTTAGAGAATACTTTAAGAAACCTAGAAGTTGATGCCGAATTAGAAGTAGAGGGTGGTACAGGGTATTTATACACACCGAAAGACTCGAAGATAGTCAATATCGCCTTAAATACATTAAAGGACTTAGGTATAAAACCTAAAGTAGTTGAATTATTAGGTGCAAGTGATTCAAGATATTATTCGACACTAGGCATTGAATGTATTGATATAGGGCCTATAGGGGGCAATGTACATGGACCGAACGAGTATGTAGAATTATGGTCACTATATAAACTCGTTGAATTCTATCAGAGGATGCCTTTAGCATTAAGGGTTTAGACACCTTATCTAAGTAAGCCTATTCTTTTAGCTATCAACTCAGCTGCCCTTACAGCAGGACTATCATATGGTAATTCTAGTAGAGATTTTCCAAGTATATTATATTCATATATCTTCGGGTCTTCAGGTATTATCCCTGCAACTTCAATACCCACCTTATTAGCCCATGATATTAGGGTCTTCTCCATGTATTTAGGGAATCTGTTTCCCACTACATATAATTTTTCAACTTCTATGCGGACCTCCTTAAGTAACTCCTTTATCCTCTCAGCAGTTTTAAATCCCATGACTGATGGGTCGGTGACTATGATCATCGTATTTACATGCCTATCTGTACGTCTACTAATATGTTCTAAGCCTGCCTCCATATCCATTAGGACTATGTCATAATTTGTTACTAGCTTGCTTAATATTTTTGTAAGTACAGCATTTATATAGCAGTAACATCCTTCTCCTTCTCCTCTTCCCATGACGAGTAGGTCATAGTTGGGTAATTCAACTAGAGTTTCATAAATCCATGCTTCTAGAAGGGTTTCTTTTGAAAACCCCACAGCTACTCTTGGATCATTCACGGCCTTTCTAAATTCTTCAACAACAGTACCTATAGTTTTCTCTACTTTAACTCCAAGTACTTCTGGTAAATTGGCGGCAGGATCAGCATCAACAACTAATATATCTTCATCAATACCTTTATATAGTAATACTTTAAGTAATAAGGCTGTTAGAGTAGTCTTACCTGTACCTCCCTTCCCTGATATAGATATTATTAATGGTCTATTCAATTTTGACACCTAACATACTTTGTCATCTAAGACTTTTTAATCGCGGCTTATAATTCTAGTGTCAAAGTTGTTGAGAATCACCTATTCCTTCTACTAGCTTCCCACCATGTGGGAAATAGTTCTTTCTTACCAGGCAGTACAAACCCTGCTAGATATTCATCCATAAAGTCCATATCCTTCATTAAATCATAGTATGCTAATGATTTAGCTATAAATTCTGCTTCATCTCTATACTTTGTTGAAACAAGCGCTAAATAAGCTCCAGCGAGAGAACCATTACCTATGTATCTTATTTCAGCATTCGGAAATTCAGGTATCAACCCTATTGCAATCGCACTATTAGGATCAAGATATCTACCAAAAGCACCACATATGTAAACCTTAGTAATATCATAGACCGATAATCTCATCTTCTTTAATAACACCGATATTGCTGCACATACTGATGATTTTGAATCTATGAGATTTGCAATGTCTTTCTCCGTTATAACTATATCCCTACCTATAGCTGTTTCCTCTTTTGGAACTACCACATATTCGTATCCATCAGGTCCTCCACGAATATATGGTGATTTAATTCTTCTATTTATTTTGCCTAGAGTATCAATGATTTTATGCCTAAACATTTCAGCTAGAAGATCGATTAATCCCGAACCACATATTCCTCTAGGCTTTACATTACCTATTACAGAGTATTCTGCTCTCAATGTACTTGGATCTATTTTTACACGTTCTATAGCTCCCTCTATGGCCCTCATCCCAAATCTAATCCCCCATCCCTCAAATGCTGGTCCAGCAGGACCTGTAGTTGCAAGAAGCCATCCTTCACAACCTAATACTACTTCAGCATTAGTTCCTATATCAATCAGAAGCGCTATTTCCTGTGATCTATGCATTCCTGATGCTATTATATCTCCTATTACATCACCCCCTAGGAATCTACCAGCACAAGGCAAACAGTACAACTTAGCTGAAGTGTTAACATTTAAACCTATGGATTTAGCGTTAATGAGATACGACTCTCTAGGGACTTCAGCACCTGTCTTAAGTAACGGTGAAGGATCTTTGCCTATTAATAGATAGGTCATTACAGTATTTCCGGCTGTACATACATCATATATTTCATAGCTTTTAATATCAAATCTTTGTGCAAGTCTATTTATAAGATCATTTATTGTGTCAACAACTGCTTTCTGAACCATTTTTAACCCATTACTTTTTTCTAGTGCATATGATATTCTAGATATAACGTCTTCACCATAAATTAATTGTTTATTGTAATCAGATTCTAAGCCTAAAATTTCACCAGTATTAAGGTCTACTAGATATGCTACTACCTTAGTTGTACCAACATCTATAGCTAATCCATAAGCTTTACTTCTTGTATCGCCTAACTCTACATCTAGGACTTCCTTACCTTTAAAATTCCATAGTATGACCGTACCCCCCTCATTAGAGGATTCAGCTATGTCCATAAGCTTGGACTCTATTTCATGTGCTAAATGGGTTCTTTCCTCCTTAATCGACTCAAGGAACTTAGCTACAGCAAATTCATCAGATGGTATGTATATCTTCCTTATAGCTGGATTGGGGACCACTTTTGGTATTATAGCCTCCGTCTGGATTTTCGGTCTTTCAAGTCTACTTTCGGGTGGAACGTATACTTCGCAATCTGTCAAGCATTTAGATAAACAAGCAAGTACATATCCTTTAGAGAGCTCTTCGGGAGTTAGAAGCTTCTCTTCAACATTATATTTAAAGTCGACCTTACCCTTTCTCACAATGACTTTACACTTACCGCAACTACCCTTGCCTCCACAGACACTCCTTAATCCTACACCAGCCTTTAAGGCAGCTTCAAATAATGTAGTACCTTTAGGTACTTGAACTCTTTTTCCATATGGCTGAAAAATTACTGTTACTTTATCCACATCAAGCACCTAATCGTATCCCAGTTCAGAGTGTTAGAACTAAGAGAACTAATAAGGCTTTTCAGTAAACTCTCCCTTCATTATAATTATTGAATATAATAAAGATTAAGATTCTAATAATTCTTTTAACTTCTCAGAACGCCACCACTCTTTAATGAATGGACCTATGTCCTTTGAATCTAGAGGTCCTACAAGTACCTTCCAACCAGTTGCATCTTCGATTTCGCCTGATAATCTGGCTGCCCTACCCGGTATTATTAGTACCTTATATTTTACCTTTTCAGATAGACCAGAATTCTTCAACGCCTCAGCAATCTTATCAGCTGTAAACTTATTTGCAGGAACAGCAGCCTCTACAGCTATACCTTCAGTATCAATTATGAGAAGATAACAACTTATTTTGGCGTTTTCGATATCTTGAGATACTAATGTGTATGTTAATGCGTAGTTTCCAGTAACCATTACCGGAGAATATTCGTCAGGACTACCTATAATCCTTAATCCGGGTTCTACACTGACAGGTCTTCTAGGATCAGTATAGATATTAAACCTCCATATAACCAATGGCAGTAATACCCACCCATCTATAGAATGGAGAATTAGTAGATCAGCATATCTAGTTATTAGCATTGATGCTATCAGCATTTCCCACCAAGCTTTAGTTTGATTATCTCCTTCGACCATTTTCCACGCTGTTATAGGTGTTCCTATAAGCGGGAAACCTGCTAGCTTTTCACCTTCATTACATGCCTTCCAGCGTAGCTGTGTAAATGCCTTAATTGTGTAACTTAGACCTTTCTTACCCGTAAATGTTCCAGGATCAAGGGCTAGATCCTGAACACCATACTCAGTTAATGTTTTAGCTAAAGACATTAACATATCTAGATCGCCAGGACTAAAGATAGCTAATGGTACTTCATGTTTTAAAGCTAAGTCAGCCATTTCTCTCCAGTTGTCTTTAGTAGCAGCATATATCAATGGTCTATAACCGGGACTTGCCAAGAGGCCTGCTTCTATGACTTTAGGATTGAATGAGCATAAGATTACTGGTAAGCTTGAATTCTCTATTACGATTGTTACGGCTTTAGCAAATTTTTTAGGATCATTAGTTACCGATCTAATAGCTATTAAATCTAACGTTAGTTTCCTTCCTAAATACTCGTAGTAGAAGCTTTCAATTAACTTAACTCTCTTAATGATCTCTTCTTCAGACATTGAGTCATCTATGTCAATAGCTATGGCTGTAGGATTGATATACGTTAATTCATGCCTATGCATAACGTATTCTCCACCTATCTTCACGGTCCGCTTGGGGCTCTTAATTTCAATTTCTTTGACTAGAGGGCTAAGTATTTCCTTTAAAGCTTCATAGTTCTTTCTATACTTTTCTTCAGTTACAAGAGGTGTACATTGTTCAAGTTTAGCTTCCATATTAACTAGCTTAACTGCAAATGCCATACAGTTAGCTTCTCCGCATGCTTTACAGTTCGTTCTTGGTAGAAGCTTATATATTTCTAATGGACTAGGCGCTTTCCAAGGCATGGGCTTCACCTTAGAACTTTGCCGAAACCCAATCGTATATATCATCAATTCTAGGTCCTTCGCCTTTAAGTAGGAAATCTATTACATCCTTTAGAACCTTAAGAGATAGTGGGTGAACTACCATTAAGTAGTCGGCTCCTGCAAGTAATGCTACAAGACCTGTAATTATTTCCCATGCCGGCCCTCTAATTTCTTTGGGTCCCCAATAAGGATCCATTTTAAGCCAAGCTTCTCTAGCAGCCCATGCATTAGAAGCTGCAGCTACTAATGGATGTTGTAATTCTTCATCTCCTTTCAGAGCTGATAATCTTGCTCTTTCTATTACTGTAAAGCCGTATTCAAGCCCGTACCCTATACCTGCTATATTTAAGTCATCAATTATTCTCTCTTTTGGCAGGTAATCATATAATTTTCTATTGATCTCTCTAGCCTTATCTAAGTCCATGGGACTGAAGTCTATTACAATACAATCCTTATTTCTTATGTGTTCACCTATTTCCTCAAGTTTCATATCAAGGTTTAACGAGTTAAGGACTATTCTTTCTCCTTCAGCTATATCAGCTATTTTCTTAAATACCTTTACATCTTTTTCTGGATTACCTGAACCACCAACAGTTATTGGTACCTTAACTTCTTGTAGTAGGTCTTCAATGAGCTTCGCTGATTCAGATGGTGGAGTATCTTTAATGCTTGGATCTGTACTGACAAGGTGAATATTTATGAGTTCAGCACCATACTTATCTACCCATCTCTTAGCCCAAGCAATGGGATCATCAAGTACGTCTTCGAAGTGCTGTCTTACAACTCTCGGTAATGGTATTTTCATATCAAATACATCAGCTCCTATTATTGGAGGATGAGGCATTACCTCCTTACCTAGTATATAGTAGTATGGTGGAAGTGTTTCTCCACCAATAATTAGTACTCTGTCTCTTGTTCCTCCTTCACTTTTAGTAGCGCCTATCTTAACCTCAACTATTTTACCAGGCATCTCAATTTTAGGTTCCTTAAAGCTTACCTTGATTAGTTCTTTAACTTTCTTTTCAATAACTGGTACTACAACTCTATGCATCATTGGCTGTAGTACTATTTCTAGTTCTTCAGCCTCTATTTCTACATCATGAAACTCTAATTCGCCATACTTAAGTATAGCATCTGTTATTCTAGATTCTATTGCTTCTACCAGAGGATTCTTATCAACGTTTTTTCTGTTTCTCTTCAATATACATCCCTTCTTAGCATTACTTTTTCTTTGTTTCAATTCTTTTAATAATTAATTTCTCGGCTTTAATCCTTACATTCTTTAATATGATCCTGAATCCTCCCATAACAGCTGGTACTGTACCCGGTACTTCAACTTCTGCTGTAATGGCAAGAGGTGGTGCTTTAGCTTCGACCTCCGGAGGTTTAACTTCCTCCACGGGCTTTATCTCCTTCCATCTCTCAACAACAGGATGTCCCTTTTCCTTAAGGAACTTCTTTAGTTCTTCAACGGTTGTTGCATCTTTTTCAGTTGCAATTTTATCTCTTAGATCCTCAGGTATGGCTTCTAGGACTCTTTCTTTGAGCTCTGAAGGCATCCATACAACACGTTTCCATCCGCCATCAGCTTGTAAGAATTTCCTACTACGCATATATAGGATTCCAAGCCCATGGAATCCATCAACTTGTCTACCACCGCTTGTTGCATCAGCAATGTCAGCAAACTTAAGCCCTATAGGAGTTAGGCCTACATATCCTCTATGTACTATGCCGAATCCATCAACTTCAGGTATATAGAACGCCGCACATTCAAAGCATCCACAAGAGGTATGTGGATATTCAAAGGCTGTATAGAGGAATACTCTAGTTACTGCACCACCACTAACCTTCTTAACAGACTCATTAACTCCTTCATACTCTCCTTTAACTGAGTCTAGGCACTTGCCCTTGGGAATTGTAAATATCGGACCCTTGGGATCGATTTTAACTGCAACACGGCAATCAAGCCATGTTATAGCACCGCAGTTTGCTGGTCTTTCAGGTGTTATAACACATACATGTGTAGGAGCAAAGGACTGGCAAAGTCTACAACCATAGAATACATCAACATCCTCATCTCTGAGACCTAAGGCTCTTCTATCTCTTTCTTCATATACTTTCATAGCAATATGCCACATTTCTTCAACTTTCTTAGAATCAGTGTAGAATGTTACCTGTATTTTATCAATGATTGGGAACTCACTCTTGAAAAGCCTTTGAAGAACTAGACCTATGTATTTGAATGAGTTCAATCCCTTCTTATAAGCTTTTTTACTTACTCTAAGCCATATATCATATCTTTGGTTTAAGTGCATGAATCCTTCAATGTAATTACAATATTCATGGATACGTCTCTCTAAAACACCTTCAGCGTCGGGTTCAAGATCCTTACCTGCAGCTTCTATTAATATTCCGAAGGGATATGATTTACCTTCCTCTAATTCATTTAGATCAGGACCTATAATAGTTATTTTTCCATCCTCTACTTCGTCTAGTTTGCGTATTCTAAATAATTCAAATTTATACTTAACCTTCGGGCCCCCAAGCTCAACGTACATATCCTTTTTTCTTATCCTTTCACCTTCATAGATTATACCTACATCAACCGGAATATCTGTAAACATGGACATACTTTATACACCCTCATACATTCTTTTCACGTGGTTTACATCTTAAACTTTTAGTTAAACTGTCTTTTAGATCTGTCAGATACTTATACCACGTATTCAAGGGGAGTGTAGGAACAGTCCACTTGGCATTAGGTTGAAAGTATGGCCCTAGACTTATAGTATCTAATCTTTCATATGCAAAGTGTTTAAGACTAGATAGTAATAACCATTCATAATAATATTGGAATCCTATAAATATAGCCAAATCATAATTGCCATCGCCATGAATTCCTCTCCACAACGGGTCTCTTAGTCTATCAATGATTTCTAAGGCCGGCATGTATGTTGCTCTTTTGAATCCCCTTTCATGGAATTTGCGGATCAAAGTATTTGTCACAACTACGTCGGCGTCTATAGTCTTAGCTAAATCAATTATATATTCTACTAAATCCATTCCCTCTACTTTAGATATTAAATGCCCTACAATTATTATTGGTTTTTTATACTTTTTGATTATTGTAGCTAGTGCTTTAGGATCCTTTATAGGAACTGCTTTTATTGGACCAGCTATTTCAGCTTTTTGCCAAGGTTCAACACTCATGCAGATACCCTCCTTTTAACTAATTCTTCTAATAATGTTGGTTCTAGTGGTGTTGGTCTTTCCTTCCATCCTCTTTCTTTAAGGAACTTTAATACCTCTTCCTTAACCGTTATTGGTATATCGGCTTCAGTTCTTACGAATAGATGTAAATCGGGCGGTAGTGTTCCAAAGAACTTCCTGTATAGGTCTATGTAGTGTGTAAGCTTTATAGCTCTACCCTTAGGTGTATCATTTGGCCTCATACATAATTTTGCTGCCATAACCATAGCCTCCTCCTTGGTCTCAGCTGCATAGAATAAGTGTTCGGGTACAGGTCCTACATAGACTTTTTCACCTGTTCTTGCATCATAGACGTACCAGTCTTCATCTCTATCTTTACGTCCAAGAAGCATACGCCTATACTTTGAGCCGTGAGGACCTACTATAACTGGTACTCCTAAGCGCCAAAAACCTGCTGCAATGGCTGCCGCTTTCTGGGACATAGCACCCCAAGCTATTCCTACAGCTCCAACTCGATTCAATATATAATCAGCTATCTCCTTGTAATTAGCTCTAAGCGCTCGTCTTGCAAAGATATTTGCAATTTTAATTACAGCTCCTGAGATATGGGAATTAGCAACACATGATCCTACATTTACGAGACAGCCCGCATTAAATTCCCCTGGATATTCCTCATACAAAGTCTTGCCTTCCTCATTTCTATACATAGCTATAGTCATGGCAGCACAGCCTGAAGCCACAACAATATAATTTCTTCTAAGGAATTCCTCACACATCTCAACAAGTTCACGTCCACCCTCAGCATAGTTAGCACATCCTACAAATGCTATAACTCCAGGTATTGTTCCTAAGACTATATCTCTTCCAACATTTCTTATTTCAACGTCTTGAATGGGTCCTCTACCAGCTCTTATTTTAAATACTTCTTCCTTCATCTTTCTTTCAGAAGCTTTACTTATTAAACTAAATATAGGTATGCCTACGGGACAGGCTTTTTCACATCTGGTGCATGCGATACAATAATCGTACAATTTAGCTAGTTCACTTAAGTCTCCTTGAGCAGCTTTAGAAAGTGCTTGCGATATTGGTAAGTTATTAGGACAAGCACGTTCACATTCTCTACATTTACGGCACATTTTACTATACTTAATTACTTCATCTACATTTGGAAGTGACTTAAACTTCACCCTCTTAGGTGCGAGTTTTAGAGCAGCCTTAACAGCAACTTCGCCTACTTTTTCATGATCTAGTATTAATGCTCCAGGTATTTTACCATTCACTAATTCATCAACAATTACATCGGGATCTTCATGAGTTTTATCAGGAAATCCCAGACAGTTCTTTGTGCTCGTTGAAATTACAACAGCTCCTATCTTTTTAGCTTCTGACGGTATGTCTGTACGTATACATTGTTCATCAAGGACTATTACATCAGGTATACCAGTTCTTATGAACCTTAACTGCCATGATATAGGACCTATGATTCTAGCTCTCTTATTGTACCTTGTCATATCGTGTGCTGTACAACACAGCCCACATACTTGAACACTATCTGAAAGACCTGTTCGTTCAAGATAATCGATAATTGCTGTAGAAGGTATTACATTATGTCCTATACATAGTATTACAGGTTTAGTTAAGTCGATGGTTCCTATACCTAGGTCTACTAAAGGTGCTTCTGGATCTCCTTTAGGAAATCCTAGGGCTATTATCTGAGCAATATCAGCGATCTCCATAGCTACATGATCTAACATGCCTATATGGAATACCTTAGACTCGAAATCTAGGTTGCTACCTTCCTGACCTGTATGGATGGCAGCTAGCATCTGGACTATTTGTGATTCTATATAGTCTAATGCTGCTTCTAAGTCACCTAGCGTCTTAGGTTTAATCCCACAAACCAAGCGCATATGAGGAGCTTCAACACGAATGCCTGTACCTAAATCCATTGGAACATCTCTACCATATTTTTTGATTAACTCCTCAACAAGCTCTCTTGCATGGCTTGTATGGGTAGCTGCACCAATGCAGCAGGCTAAAAGTACTATTCGTGATTGTTGGGTAGCGATATCTAGGCCGCAGGCTCCTCGCTTATTTCTAGATAAATCACATTTGCCAAAGGTACAGAGACAGCATAGATCACAGAATGGTATATAAAGGGGTCTATATCTTCTAAGCAACTTAAAGTCCCAATCTCTTAAATCAGTAACTGAAGGGAAGGGTGTTGGTCCTTCAGGTTCTTCCCACTCCTCTACGATTTTACCAATGCTAACTTCAAGACCTTTAATATGAGCAAGAGAGCTCCTAAGCTCATCAATCCTGACCCTAAATCTCTTAGTAGGTATAGTCAAATTAAACCCCTCTGAATAGGTAACATTCGATGATTCTAATATAGTTTTCGAATATTAATTTAGGTTAACCGAATTGCTTAATAAATTAATCCTTAAATATCTTAGGAGCTACTTCATGTACCCCCTGAGAATTTTATCTTTTATTTCAATTATGCTGTAAAGAGCCTTAGATGAAGGATCATAGTCTATTAAGGCTTTGCCATACATATCAGCTTTCATTACCGATACATCAAATGGTATAAATCCCAGTATTTCCATATTACTCAAATGCTTCATTATAAAGGATTTATCTTCATCCGAGGATATTTTATTTGCAATAATAGCGAAGTTTCTAACTTCGATATCCATAGCAAGCTTATGCATTCGTTTTGCTACTTCAACAGCTTTGATGCTTGGCTCGACGATACATAGCATCAAATCTACACCTCTAGCTGTTCCTCTACCCAAATGCTCTAAGCCTGCAACCATATCTAGGATTACAATATCCTTTCTTTGAAGTATTAAGTGTGCTAAAAGTGCTCTTAAGAAGGCATTTTCGGGACATAAGCATCTAGTTCCACCTTTCTTTACCGTTCCTAACATAAGTAGCTTAACTCCATCAGGCCCTGTTATACCAAACTTATCCACAACATCATCTACTTTGGGTGTAAGATTTATTATACCGCCAAATAATTGTGTTCTAGACTTTATGAATTCTTCCTCATTAAATAATATTGGAGCTCTATCAGCAATCTCCTTGGGTATACCTATAGCTGATGCTAGATTTAAACTAGGGTCTGCATCTATTGCTAGTACATTGAAGCCTTCCTTAGCTAGAAGTCTTGCTAATGTTCCTGCAATTGTAGTTTTACCTACTCCCCCTTTACCTACAATGGCTATTTTCAACATTTATGCCCATTAAGTGGTTAATGGATATCCTATACTATAAACTTTAATTACCTTAAACTCCGAGCCTTGACTGAAAAGCCATGTAAGGTATTTATATGGATGCATAAATATTAAAAATGGGCGCTTAACATGGTAGAAGTTAAGTTCGGTCTAGAATTAGTTCCTATAAGTCCAATAAGTAAACTTGTAGAATTAGCGGTTATGGCGGAACAGATGGGTCTAGATACTGTATGGGTTACCGATCATTTTAATAATAGAAATGTATATATAACATTAACAGCTATAGCATTAAAAACCAATAGAATTCTCTTAGGCCCGGGTGTTACAAACCCTTACGTAATAAATCCTTTATGGACAGCTTCAGCAATAGCTTCATTAGACGAAATATCTAATGGAAGAGCAATATTAGGCATCGGTGCAGGAGATAAAGCGACATTGGAGAAGATGTCCATTAAGTGGGAAAAACCCCTTACCGCCGTAAAGGAAAGTGTTATAGTCATCAGAAAGCTACTTAGAGGAGAAGGAGTAACCCTTGAAGGGAAGTTCTTAAAGTTAAAGAATGTTAGATTAAACTATAAACCCTTACGTGAAGTACCAATTTACATAGGCGCGCAAGCTCCTAAAATGTTAAAGCTTGCAGCGACCTTAGGTGATGGTATATTAATTAATGCCTCTAATCCAAAAGATTATGAATACGCAATTAAAATAATTAAAGAAGCCGCTAAGGAGAAAATAAGCCGATTAGATATAGTCGCATATACATGTTTCTCAATTGATCGAGACAAAGCTAAAGCAAGAGAAGCTGTAATACCCATAGTTGCATTCATTGTAGCTGGATCTTCAAAGGCAGTTCTAGAAAGACATGGAATAAGCCTAGAGAAAGTTTCAATAATAAGTAACGCCCTAAGTAAAGGAGATTTCAAAACAGCTTTCGCCAATGTAACTGATGAAATGTTGGAGGCCTTCTCAATATATGGCACACCTAGTGAATGTATTGAAGCACTTGATAAGCTAATTAAGCAAGGTGTAACACACATAGTATTTGGCTCTCCATTAGGTAAAAAGAAGAAAGATGCATTAAAACTAATTGCAGAAGAAGTAATTCCACACTTCAAAAAATCCTAATAAATAACTATCTCTTTTTTTATCATTCCACGGAGATATGTGTTCATGGTCCTAAGACCCCGTAAAATAATTTATGAGGCCTTAAAGAAACCTATGAAATATTGGTATCCTGGAACCGACGTAGTAAGGGAAATACTAAATACTTATAGGCATAGGATAAGGCCCGGAGATATAATTGTACTATCAGATAAGGCGCTAAGCGTAGCTTATGGTTCAATATATGATGAGAAAGTATTACATCCAGATCCCTTCTCCAAGTTTATGACGTATCTTATTTCCAGGATATTATGGGGTAAATTAATGCACTACATGTTTATAGAAGATACATTGAACATACTAGTCAATACTCCGCTAGACATTCTAACATCACATAAGAAATTGACCTTAAAGGTGGGCGGATTAAAACATTTCTTAAAACCATTGTCTGAAGCAGGTGTTGATACTACAAACTTACCATATACTTATGTGTCATTGCCTTTGAAAAACATTAATAAAATAGTTAATGAATTACATTATGAACTTGAGAAAAAACTCTCAATGCCAATTAATATATTAGTTGTTGATAGCGACAAATCATTTAAGCCTAGAGGAATTAATAACATAGCACTTGCTACTAGACCTACTAAAGTTAAAGGTTTAATAGACTTAGGAGCACTTGCATATGTTATTGGAAGAAAATTTAGAAAATTCTTTATTGAATATCCAACTCCAGTAGCATTTAAAGGTGTATGGCTAGGTCTTAAAACAATATTGAAGGTAGCTAAAATAGCAGATAATATGAGAGGCCACGGTCTAGGTAGGAATATAATTGAAATGTTGAAGAACTTAGGTAAAGAGAGATTTGACGAAATAACATGGAATGATTTAAGAAAGGTCAAGCACTATCCTGTAGTAATAGTACGGATCATTAAGAGATAAGGAAGCGGCTAACAGGACTTTAAAAATAGCTTTTGTATATCTTTGACTATTCTATAGAGGGGATGTACTTTATCTATCTTAACTCCTTCAAATTTAGATAAATAACCTAATAAGCCATCCATCATAGCTATTCCTGGAACCATGTATTTTACTCTACCTAATGGTCCATACATTATGAAGTCTGCCCCCATAATTCTAAGATACACAGAAATAGCCGTATGTATGCTTGATACAGCTTCTCTACTGAAGAACTTGGCGCTGACAACACCTAGCACATTCGCTGGGCCTGAGCCTACCGGATATCCAAGTTCATTCTTAATTATCCTTATGGATGCTGCTGCTATTGTTATAGTAGCTACATCTAGTATTATGGAATCTATTAATATTTTCGATATACCCGCTCTTTTTGCAAGGTATAGCAGTTTTTCACGAATAATCCTTAATTTTTCATAAGGTGATAAAATAGTAGATGAATCTCGTGGATCATATGCAAGTAAAACACCTGCCTCTACGCCACTTTCCCTAATAGCATTTAATTCTTCATCGCTCATACCTATACTTATTCCATTAGCTACAACTCTTTTACTTAAACCAAGTTCTTTAACTAGTTCATAACCCTTAATACGTGCTTCAGTCGAAACACCATCGATAAATATTACTCCATCATATACATCAGCAATAAATGGAATATAACTCTCCATAGCCTTACCTGTTGCTGCTACAACATCTATAGCACAAGGTACTCCGTATTTTTCACAAAGTTGCAATGCCTGTTCGATTTCACTTTTAGTTTTCCTCTTATCAAAAATTCCTTCATTAGAATTTAGTACCTTTTTATCACCATGATAGAATAAACTTCCTATGAGGAGTGTAGGGTTTTCACCATAACCTCCTATTTCAATATTATATAGTTTATAACGCTTTAATGCACTTTTAAATTTAAGAGGCTTCAATGACCTCTCATTCGAAATCAATTACATCATTCCCCATAGTCTTGAATTATTCTTCTCATATCTAGCTAATAAGGATAATATAACCTCCTAGTTAGAATAGTTAAATAAAGTTGAGTAGTGTTGATGGACCGAGGTAGTTAAATATTATTTCTTTAAGTATGAACCACGTAATAATTCATGATATTTTTCGATATATTCTTTAAAGTGCTTTTCTCCCTCCTTAACTTTTCTCTCTATAAACTTTAGTACTAGTTTAATACCTTTTTCGCTAATTGGCTTTAATTCCAAGAGATTTTTCTTAACAGCTTCTTCTAGAATTTCCTTACCTTTATCACTTATTACTATGACTGTATTCCATCCCTTAGGAGATCCTATGCTACCAATATTAATGTCGGCATATGGTGATATGAATTCAGGACATTGCATACATGCAGGTCTCAGGTTTTTAAGTGCCTTACTTAGTGGATATGTATATGATTTACCATCTTTTGTTGTGAATACTAGCTTGGCTTTTATATCCATTTTGACTATGTCTTTAAAATCTAATTTGAGTTCATTGATTATCTCCTGCATTCTCTCTCTTGTAAAATTATGAGTGCAAAATAACGCTATTCTCAACTTAACCTTATCTGCATGCCTAAGGCCCTGTTTTTTCATTTTTTCTAAAGCTCTAACTTGGCATGGTACACCTACTAATGCTATAGAATTAATATCCTTCCTTAATACTGCTTCCCTCAGTTTTAGAAGTGAAGGAGCATATAGATATTTTGTTCCAGCTGCCTCTAGAACTTCATCCTCATTACTGGTTAGTATAGGTACTGGATGCCACATGTCATCCCTTTTAACTGCTATAACCGAGTCGATAATTCCTGTCCTTAAACCTGCTATTAATAGGCTTGTCGTCGCACCTCCATCCTGTGCTCTCTTTAAGATTTCTGTATCTTTTGAACGAGCTTCATATATTTCAATGAACTTATACTTCTCTAGGTTATATAGTTCATCAGGTATTCTAAGCTGTGGACACACCTGCATACATAATGTTAGTCGACACTTATCACAATATGTAGATGGTCCTACATGCGGATTACTTGGAGTGCTGTAGTCATACTCCAAGTTTTTAAATGGGCATACAGCAATGCATGCACCACAAAATGAGCAAAATCCTAAATTTATATTTTCGGAAACGTTCTTAAACATGGGTCTCGACATGTCAGCCATCCCATGTACTGATGTTAAGCGTAAAGTATTTAACTTTAACTAAAACTACAACTTAGCTAAAGATTTCAGTAATAGCGTTTCAGTGATATTTATTGGTCTAAGTCTAATTATGTTTCTACCAATCGTTAATGCATGCAAGCTTATGCTTGTGGCAACTATATCAGCTGATGCTCCTGGATTAATGTTCTTTGAGCCTAATTCTTCATCAAATTTTCTTAACAGATTAAATCCTTTCAAAGTACTGGAACCTCCTACTTCTAATATTTCCCTAGCTTTCATGGATATGTAATCCATTACCTCTTTTCCATGCTTTCTCATAACTAATGTGTCTCTAGTCGTGCTAAGTACGTATAGGTAAGTATCTATAACAGCATAGTTCCAATCAATTCCTTCACTTAATCTTCTCTTGAGAAAAGATGTAGCTTTAAGCGTAATTGGATACCCTTCCACCACTTCCTTGGATACAATATCAACCCTAGCCGATACTTGAAGTACATCCCATAATCTTATATTCTTAGTGAATAGTTCTTTCCTATATCTTCCTGAAAATACGTTAGGAAAGCCGTTTGTCTTGTCTTTAGGTGATAAATAGGATGGTTTTATGAATCTAATTGCCTTGTAGAAGTATATTGAATCAAGAACTGTAGAGTATCTTTTAACGAGATTAGATGACACCTTAGCTAGCGTTTTTATGTCTATTCTTCTAGACATTCTTAGTAGATGCCCCAATGATAGTGCTATAGGTACAAGTAGAGTTGAAGTACCAAGGCATGTATTTCCTCCTCCATGTATTTCCATGGAATTTTTAACGATTCCATATATGAGATCACCTACTAATACTTTACCATATTTTCCTCTATAGCCCCTCTTAATACATCTAGCCATGAATGGTACGAATACTAGACTAGTTATAATGAAATCTTCGAATCTAGTGTCATGGAAATCTCTTAACCTATGAACATTGCCTGGTTTAGGATACGCTACCACTTCTAGTGCTGGCCCTATACTCAGCATTAATGATAGAAAGTTTACAGGCATAGTGAATCAAGTTAAAACTATGTATTTCTTAAATATTATACTTAACTTCACATCACCTAAATAGCCATTGGTCTTTAGGCATGAATAGGTCCTTAAATCCACACTCTTCGCATTTTTCATATTCTACTCCTCGAACTATAGCAAAGGGAATACTTTCAGCTCCTTGACCTATAACTAGTTCTGCAGCTGAGGCTACCTCATCTACTATAGCGACTCTGGTGACTCTCATTATATAACCATCTCTATCAGGCTTACCTCTATAGTCTCGATAAGGATTTATACCAGAAAATCCAATGGCTAAGTCTATTACCCCCCATCTAAATGGCCTTCCATAAGTATCGACTATTATTACTGCTACATCTACTCCTAAAATCTTCTTTATGGTTTCTCTGATTTTTCTTGCAGATTCATCGGGATTTTCAGGTAACAGTACTACGTTTTCTTCTCCACCAGCATTAGATTTATCTATTCCAGCATTTGCGCATACTATACCATGTTTAGTTAAAACTATTATGTGACCATCCTCGACTTTTAGTAATTCTTTTGATTCTCTGAGTATTAGCTCAACTAGACGTGGATCCTTATTGGTAATTTTAGCTATTTCAAGTGCTTTCTTTGAAGGGTTAATTTTATTTAAGTTAACAACTCTTCCTTCAGCTTTTGATACAACCTTATGTGTTACAACGATAATGTCACCATCATTAATTTTTACACCCATTTTCTTAGACGTCTCAACAATTATTTCTCCTATATTATCTCCCTTTTTAACCTCTTTATCGTAGTATAGACCTATTACTTCTATTCTTCTCAACATGAACACCTGGACATATTAAATGATTATTGGCTAAGAGTTGGAGAGTATTCTAAGTATTCTTTAACTTGCCTGATTATACCTCTAGCTATTAATGGCACTTTAGATCCGAAATACCTTAGATTTCGCTTTAGTTCTATAGCAAATGCTTCAATATATGGAGGTTTCCCAAAAAATTTAATAAAAGCTCCTCCCGAGAAGGGATAGTCGATTCTTACGTTAAGGCCCATACTTCTTAAGTAGGCTATTATGGCTGAAATTAAGCTCCTAGACACTGTTGTGAAATTACATGTTGATATACATACATCAGGCCACCTCTTAATATTTTTCATTCCATGAAAGTCCACTATGATTTTAACTGCATTTCTATTAACTAATTCACCTACCCTACGCCAAAGAGGTGTAGACTTAGCATAAGGCTTATTTAAGTTATAATCAGGTAGATCCATATTCTCTAATCTATCCACCTTACTTATGGTTGGAAGTATCGCCCAAGTCTTTTCAGCCACTGCTGTCTTAAACGCTATTTCCCAAGTATACATGTCCACTGCAGAATGATAAATAGTCAATTCTTTCATCTTACTTAATGGAACATACTTTTTAGTCACGCTTACTAACTCCTTAAATAAATCAGTACCAAAACCATGTAATGCTGTTATAAGAATAGGGTATCTTCCCTCTATCTCAACATATCCTTCAATAATATTCAGGTTCATACCTTACCCCCCTATTGTATCATTATTTAGGCCATTGTATTAATGAACTACTTTCTACCTAATCGTTGATCTATTCAATATTTAAAAATATATATGTGAGCAGAGAGTACTGTTTGGTACGGATCAAAAAGATATTTATCACTAAGGTGTTTTCCCGTGAAATTAGGTAATGTCATAATAGAGGATACATTTGCTGAAGCATTCCCTATGTATGCCACAAGAATAGTAATCACAGCTATAAACCGTAAATGGGCTTTAATAGCTGCTCGTGAAGCTACGGGCTTTGCAACATCAATAATAGCATGTCCTGGAGAAGCAGGAATAGAAACACTATTATCACCAAAGATAACCCCAGATAAACGTGTTGGAGCAGCTATACAGATTTACCATAGTGATCCTGCTAGCCTTAAATTGACTACCATAATGAGGATTGGACAAACAGTTCTTACATGTGCAACAACCGCAGCTTTCGATGGATTACCTAAAGTTAAGAGGAGAATGAGCGTAGGTAGGGCGTTAGCTAAGTTTGGAGATGGATTTGAGAAAGAGGACGTTATTGGAGGGAGAAAGGTATGGCGTATTCCAGTAATGGAAGGTGAATTCATTATTGAAGATTCCTTTGGAGTTGTAAAAGGTGTTGCAGGAGGAAATATTCTAATACTAGCCAAATCCCATGAAGCAGGATTAAAAGCCGCAGAAAAAGCTGTAGAAGCTATACATAAGTATGCTAAGCGGGTAATCACACCATTTCCTGGCGGTATAGTCCGTTCAGGATCTAAGGTAGGTTCATTAAAATATCCAAAACTTCGTGCAACAACTAATCACTTATACTGTCCTACATTAAAGGACGTTGTTAAAGAAACAAGGCTTCCACCTGAAGTAAACTCCGTATTTGAAATAGTAATTAATGGTCTTAGAAAAGAAGACGTACTAATGGCTATGGGTGTAGCAATTAAAGCGGCTGCATCAGTACCAGGAGTTGTAAAAATCGATGCTGGAAACTATGGAGGTAAGCTAGGACCCTATCATCTACATTTAAGGGAAGCTCTTGAGATTACCAAGAACATAGAAGTAAAGGTTTAAATCCCATAGGATAGGTAAGAATAAATTGTCCAGCTAGGGAATACATTTTACAAATTATTTATGAGGTAAGAGTTATGTCCCAAGAAGGTAAAACGATAAAAATATGCGTTTTAAAACTTGGCTGTATAGGTTGTTCACCGTTACTTGAGTACTTGCTTGATGAAAGAGCTGATAGAAAGGATATTGAAGTTAGAGTGTTTGGTGTTGGAGCCAAACTATTTGCTAAAGAATATGGTGCTGAATTAGCGGAGAAGGCGCTAAAAGAGGAATGTGATCTATACATTGTTGTGAGCCCTAATGCAACATTACCTGGTCCAACTAAGGCTAGGGAGGTTCTTAGAGAAAAAGGTAAAAACGTAATTATAATATCGGATGCCCCTACAAAGAAGATAGTAAAGGATTTAGAAGCAAAGGGCTTTGGTTATATACTCGCTCTAGCAGATTCCATGTTGGGTGCTCGTAGGGAATTCTTAGATCCCGAAGAAATGGCATTATTCAATAGTGATATTATAAGAGTACTAGCAATAACAGGCGTCTATAGGATAATTTATAGTGAAATAGACAAGGTAATAGAAAGTTTAAAGAAGGGCGAGAAACCCGAGCTACCTAGGATAATAATAGATAAAGAGAAAGCTGTTGAAGCTGGACAATTTAAGAATCCATATGCTAGAGCTAAGGCTATGGCTGCATTCGAGATAGCACGTAGAGTTGCTGACTTAACTACAGAAGGCTGCTTTAAGGTTAAGGAGAGAGAACGATATATTCCAATAGTTGCTGCAGCACATGAAATGATGAGGTTAGCAGCGAAACTAGCTGATGAAGCTAGGGAAATAGAAAAATCAAATGACACAGTTGTAAGGACACCGCATAATCCTGAAGGAATAATACTGTATAAAGAGAAGCTAATGGAGAAACCTCAACCTAGAGGATAAAATATCATGTGTTCACATACAGAGCTTAAAGTACAAAAGAGGGTATTTAAGCTAATAACAGGTAGAACGTTAACCCAAGGAACGTCCATGGAAAGTGAAGGTAAGTTCAGCGACAGATATAGGAAATCAGTAGCAGTAATTGAGTTAAACCCTGAAGATATAAAGAGGTTAGATATAAAGGATAAGGTTAAGGTAACGAGTCCTTATGGCTCTCTAGTATTAATGGTAAAGCCTAGCACTGAAGTACCTCCAGGAACAGCCTTTATTCCTATGGGGCCTTGGGCTAACGTCTTAGTTGAGCCGGCAACTGAGAGTACAGGTATGCCTAAGTTAAAGGGAGTTGAAGTAATTATAGAACCTACAGAAGAAGAAGTTACATCGTTAAAAGAAATATTAAAGATGTATAACGTAAAATATTTCGAATATAAACCATTAGAACGCCCATTAAAGCCTGGCCCTAAGAAAGTAGCAGAGAATGTTCCATGCCCGTTTTGTGGAGACATATGTGATCACTTAACAATAGAGCTTGAAGGAGAGAAAATAGTAAGAAATATTGGGGGATGCGCTCTTTCAGTATCTAAATTCCTAAATTACCATAAGGATCGTATATTAAAGCCAGTAATAAGAGATGAAGCTGGTACATTGAAGGAAGTAAGCCTTGATGAAGCTATTGAAAAGGCTGCCAAGATATTAGCTAATGCGAAATACCCATTACTATATGGGTGGTCTAGTACATGTAATGAGGCTATGGAGCTTGGAGTGGAGTTGGCTGAAGTAACTAGGGGAGTTATAGATAATACAGCAACGGTATGTCATGGTCCTACAACTTTAGGAGCCCAAGAAGTTGGAACTGCTAGAGCAACACTTGGTTTAATCAAGCATTTAGCAGACCTTATAATATTCTGGGGATGCAACCCTGTACATGCTCATCCAAATCATATTGCACGTTGGGTAATATCTGAAGGAAAGTATGTTAAAGGTCGTAAGGAGAGAAAAGTAGTGGTAATTGATGTACGAAAGACTACGACAGCAAATATGGCTGACCTATTTATTCAAGTAGAGCCTGGTAAAGACTTTGAACTAATAACGGCATTGAGAATGGCGGTGAAAGATCTAGAAATAGAAGCTCCTGTAATTGCTGGTGTTCCTAGAGAGAAAATCTTAGAACTTGCAGAGATGATGAGATCTGCTAAATATAGCGTAATATTTGTTGGTATGGGATTAACTATGACAGGTGCTAAGCATAGAAACCTACAAGAGCTCATAAAGTTAGCACATGATTTAAATGAATGGACAAGATTTGCAGTAATACCGATGAGAGGCCACTTTAACGTAAACGGCACGAATCATGTAATGCTCTGGCTTACCGGTTATCCATATGCTATAGACTTCTCAAGAGGATTCCCTAGGATGATTCCTGGCGTAACTACCACTATTGATCTACTAGTGAATGGAGATGTTGATGCTGCGCTAATTGTAGCTAGTGATCCTATAGCTCATTTACCGCAAAAAGCCGTAGAACATCTAGCGCGGATACCGGTTATCGTTATCGATGCCAAATGGTCTCTAACAACAACTGTCGCCGACGTGATAATACCTGCTGGGTTAGTTGGCATAGAATGTGAGGGTACAGCTTATAGAATGGATGATGTACCCATTAGAATGAAGAAGCTAGTTGATCCTCCACCTGGAGTTCTATGTGATAAAGAAATTCTTGCTAAACTTTTAGAAAAAGTTAAAGAATTGAAGGGGATAATATGAGTCAAATATTAATAAAAAATGGAATCGTATATGATCCATTAAACAATATTAAAGGAGAAGTAATGGATGTAGGAGTTAAAAACGGTAAAATTGTTGATCCATCAGAAATAGATGTTAAGCAGGCAATAGTTGTTGATGCTAAAGGAAAAGTTGTGATGCCTGGAGGAATAGACATTCACTCACATATAGCAGGGCCTAAAGTAAATGCTGGAAGACTAATAAGACCTGAAGACCACTACCTCACCAATATACCTAGCCAACTGCCCTATAAGAGAGCACAAACCGGACGAACAGTACCTAATGTATTCAAAATAGGCTACGGATATGCAGAAATGGGATACACGCTTGTCGCTGAACCTGCAAGTCCTCCCCTAAAGACACGACATACCCATGAAGAAATGGACGCTATTCCCATGATAGATAAGTTAACATACATTATAGTTGATTCATATTGGATAGTATTAGATTTAATACAAGAAGGAAATAAAGATCTACTAGCTTCATTCCTTGCATGGCTTCTATACGCTACTAAAGGTTATGCACTTAAACTAGTAGATCCATGCTCTGATGTGGCATGGATTTTAGGTAAAAAAGGACTTGACTTAGATGACCAAGTTCCTGGGTACAACCTTACACCTAGAGACGTCATAAAAACTATGGGAGAAGTATCCCAGATACTAAACCTACCACACTCAATTCATGTTCACTGCAACAGACTTGGACATCCAGGAAACTACATAACCACAATAAATACCATGAACTTAGCTAAGGACTTTGCCAGAAAGGAGACTAATGTCATGCATATTACACATGTACAGTTTACTGGATATAAGGGTGACTCTTGGGCAACATTAGAGAGTGGTGGAGAGGAAATAGCAAAGACACTAAACATTAATCCATATGTCACCTTAGACATGGGTCAAATAATTCCAGGAAGTCCTGCAACTACTATGACCGGCGATGCACCATTTGAATTCATACTATACCACCTAACTCGTTGGAAATGGAGCTTCGCCGACATTGAAACTGAAGGTGCAGCAGGAATAGTACCTTATAGATATCGTAAGAAGAACTATGTAAACACCATTCAATGGGCAATAGGATTAGAAGTAGTGCTATTAGCTAAAGACTTATGGAGAGTATTCTTAACAACAGATCACCCCAATGGTGGACCATTTACATCATATCCTAAAGTAATAGCCTGGCTTGTAAGTAAAAAAGCAAGAGAAGATTTAATGAAAGAAGTAAATCAGAGGGCTCTAAAGAAGACAGCTCTACCAGCAATAGATAGAGAATTAACTCTATACGATATAGCTATAATGACTAGAGCTTCTCCAGCAAAGCTTCTAGGATTAGAAAAGGAGAAGGGGCATCTAGGTATAGGAGCTGATGCGGACATAGCCATATATGACATAGATCCAAATAAAGTAGACATTAGTAAAGATTACGAGAAAGTAATTAAAGCATTCAGAAGAGCATACTATACCATTAAGGATGGAGAAATAATTGTAAAGGAAGGAAGAGTAGTAAAAACAGTTTATGGAAAAACATACTATGTAAACCCTGAAATACCTGAAGATCTTTCTAAAGAAATAAAGAAGTACATCAGTGAAAAGTTCAGACTTTATTATTCAATCTCCTTGGATAACTACATTATAGCTGAAGATGAATTAAGGAAGCCCAAGGAAATAAAGGTAAAGACTATGTTAAGGTGAGATCTATGTCCCAGGAAAAGGTTACATACTTTGTCAAGTTAAAGGTAAAACCCATAGTTCCAATAGATGCCAGAAGAATTAGACCTGATGTCTTTGCAGGTAAATCCATTAATGAAATAAAGAAGTTAAGAATATACGAAGGAGGTAGAAGAACCTCATTTGAGGAATTATTTGAAGTTGAAGGACCAACAATAGCTCCAAAAGACCCCAACAACATAGAAATAGTATTATCTGGTATGGACACGCATAAGATAAGATACTTAGGCTATAAAATGAATGGAGGAAAAATTGTAGTGAAAGGTGATATAGGCCCCTTAGCAGGTTATAAAATGATCAATGGCAATATAATAATTGAAGGCAACGCAGGCAGCTGGCTTGGAGTTAAAATGAAGAATGGTTTCATAGAAGTTCACAAGAATGCTGGAGATTTCATAGGAGCTAAACTTCAAGGAGAAAGACCAGGCAAAGGTATGAGAGGAGGAATGATAGTAATACATGGAAATGCGGGATCAAACATTGGGGCAGGGATGAAGAAAGGAACAATAATAATTGAAGGTAATGCAGGTAATATGGTAGGAGCATACATGGTTGGAGGATCAATACTTGTACAAGGTAATTGTGGAAGCTTTGCTGGTGCAAGAATGACCGGAGGTAAAATAGTAGTTAACGGCACCATAGATGGTATATTGCCAAGCTTCTATGTAGACTCAATAGTTGGTGCTGCAAAAGTTAAGGGAAGAGTGTTTAAGAAACCTTTCATGTTATTCATGGGGGACGTCATAGTTAATGGTAAAGGACTTTTATTCGTAGCATATGAAGAGAATAAAACTCTATTAGAACCCCATAAGAAACTAATTGAGGAGGTTCATATATAATGGTATCGATGAATAAGCTCGCTGTAGATCTGGTTATGAAAGCTCTTGAAAGAAAAGATGAACTTAAAATCTCAAGCCATACTGTTAGGGGGGCTACAATAGTTGATATGGGTATTAAGGTTCCAGGAGGTTTTGAAGCAGGTATATTGCTCTCAAAGATATGTATGGGAGGTTTAGGGGAAGCAACTATATCTAGGTTTCAAACAGCAGACCTTGTATTACCAGCAATAGTTGTTTATACAGATCATCCTATAGAAGCATGTATGGCATCACAATATGCTGGTTGGAGAATTAAGGTAGGAAAATATTTTGCTATGGGAAGTGGACCTGCTAGAGCATTAGCTAAAAAGCCAAAGAAGTTATATGAAGAAATAGGATATAGTGAAGAAGCTACTGAAGCTGTACTTGTATTGGAAACTGATAAACTTCCAACAGAAGATGTTGTTAAATACGTTAGTGAGGCAGCAGGCGTTAAGCCTTCAGATTTATACATAGTAGTTGCTCCTACAAATAGCTTAGCAGGTTCAGTGCAAGTTAGTGCAAGAATTGTAGAAACAGGTATTCACAAATTACATGCCATAGGATTTGACATTAGAACTATAAAGTACGGTCATGGGCTTGCACCAATAGCTCCGCTACACCCAGATTCATTAGTGATGATGGGTAGAACCAACGACATGCTACTATATGGTGGCGAGGCATTCTACATAGTTGATTACCCTAACGATGAGAAATTAAAGGAGTATATAAAGCAAACGCCAAGTATTACATCCAAGGACTATGGAAAATCCCTCGCAGAGAAAGTTATGGAAGTTGGTGTAGAATTCCTGTACAAATTAGATCCAAAGATATTTGCACCGGCAGTAGTTGAAGTCAATAACATTAGAACAGGTAAAACATTCAAGTCAGGTCGAATTAATGTCGATATATTAAAAACATCTATAGCCTTATCCTGAATAATACGTTAGGCTTCATATGGATCAGCATAAATATAATTCTATTTTTTAGCCTTCTCTATAACGTATTTAGCTATCTCCATCGCTATGTCTTTATCAGTTACGCTTTGCAGACCTCTCCATCCAGGTTGACTATTTAACTCTAATAAGTAGGGCTTATTATCGATAACTAACACGTCTACACCTGCTATCTCGCATTCTAAAAGTTTAGCTGATTTTAGTACTATCTCTTCTATCTCGGGGTCAAGTTTGTCTATCCTTATGGGTCTTGCTCCTTGAGATATGTTAGTTTTCCACATACCAGGCGCTACTCTATACATTGCCGCTATAATTTTGTCTCCTATAACAAATGCTCTTATGTCCTTACCTTTATGGGGTAGATACTCCTGGAGGTATAAGACATGTCTTGTAAAGGATAACGAATGTAGTACTTCCCATAATACATCTCTATCTCTAAGTCTGATTCTAGTACTCCCATGACCTCTTGATCCGAATATGGGTTTTATTACTATACTTTTACTTTTCAGTAAGGGTAATGATCTATAAGCTAAGTTAGCATTTTCTGATACCATTGTTCTTGGTACAGGAATGCCATGCATATGAAGTATATACAATGATCTAAACTTATCAATACACTTCTCTATAGCTGAAGGCTTATTAATTATCTTCACACCATAATCTTGAAGTGCGTATAGCACATCCATCCTATAAATAGCCTGCTCAAGACTGCATCTGCCAATGGGTCTTACAATAATAGCACTTACTTCATCAACAAGGTTGACCCCCCTAGCATATACCTTAAGCTTATCATCGTCAATGATGGAGACCATATCTCTAAATCTAAAGGGATGAGGTCTATGTCCTAAAGATTCAATGGCTTTTATTAACCTTGAAGATGCCCAGCCCTGAGGATTTCTAGTTAAAATACCTATAATCAAGATGTTACCTCCTTGCCTTCAATTATAATAGATTATGCTTAAAAATAATAAGTCTATCAATAATAGAGCCCAAGAGGAGCTAAAATTCTATATTATATCTATAACTAAGTTCTCTTCTCAATATTTCAATAGCCTTTAATCTTTCCTGCAGAGGGTAATCAGGTGTTTCAAATATGAATTCCTTCTCGAATCGCCTATAGTCTCGTGTTAAAAATCTTCCATGTCTTTTAACCCAATGCCAAAAATCAGTATTAGGGTATGGTGTAGCTATACTAAAATGAACGTAGTCGGGTTCTACTTTTTCTATGAAATTTATTGTTTTGTAGATGGAATCTAGAGTTTCTCCGGGAGCGCCGACCATAAAGAATAGTCCTACCTTAATTCCTACATCTTTAGTCCATTTCACCACTCTTTCTGCTTGTTCTAATCTAATACCTTTACGTAGAGTATTAATGACTCTTTGATCTCCAGATTCTATGCCATACCAAATAGTAGTACAATTACTCTCCGCCATAACCTCCAATAATTTTAGATCAACATTATCTACCCTTACACCGTTAGGTAAACTCCATGGACCTAGGTCTTCATCTATAACTCCTTTAATTATCTTTAAAGCTCTATCTCTATCGTATGTAAAGATATCGTCTATAATCCTCACCTTAGGAACTTTATATTTATATTTAAGTATTCTCCATTCCTTGAGAACATTACCCGGTGAACGTGCTCTAAATTTCCTACCCATAATAAACCTGGTTACGCAAAATAGACAATTATGGGGACATCCCCTACTTGTCATTAAAGTACCAGCATTTTCACCGAATAATTTCATATCAATTACGTCTCTATCGGGTAAGGGAAGAGCATCTAAGTTTTCTTCTACTTCTCCTCTAACTACTATCGTCTTATCATCGTAGACTTTTAATCTAAGTAAATTCTTTAGCATTTTACTTAGAGCCTTCTCTCCTTCACCAACTACTACAACATCGGCAATTCCATAAAAGTCATTCGGAACTAATGTGGCATGAGGACCCCCGACAACTATAAAGCTCCTTGGGTTTAGCTCTTTTAATAGTTTAATTAACTTAACAGTGGTGTAGTAATTTGAAGTTATAGTAGTAAATCCCGTAATTAATGGAGCATCGTCTAAATATCTATTAATTAATTCTCTTGCTAATGTTAAATCTAAGTCAAATACTTTAACTTGAAACCCATGAGCCTTCGCTATGGAGGATAAGTATAATAGCCCTAATGGTGGATATAGGCCTTTCTTTCTCTCATCTACGGATGCCGTTGTGGATGCTTTTATTAGATATAATGTTTTCATTTACCTAACCCTATACATAACAATTTACTATGGAGTAACATACCGCTAGTTTTGAAGCCACACTACATTGAATGAAGTCTCCTTATATAAACCTTAGAAGACATTAACGTCTCAGATGAGTATTATTACAACGATTAAGAAAATCAGAGATGCAGATATAAAGATTAAATCTCTTAAGCTAAACCTTATTGGCTTATAGAATGTTCTTTTCTTACTATAACCAAAACCTTTTGATTCCATAGCCTCTGCTAAATCTCTGGCCCTCAATAGAGCACATACTATTGTTGGAATTATTATGGGTATGAGCTTCCTAGCTCTATGTAAGATGTTACCTTTTTCAAGCTCTAATCCTCTAGATCTTTGAGCGTCATATATGTTTTTCATTTCATTAAATATTATCGGTATGAACCTATATGCTATTATAAATGGGTATAAATATGTATAGTTTATGTTAAGCTTTGAAAGTCCTTGCAGTAGCTCCCAAGGACTTGTCGTTAATACCAAGGAAGCTATAGCTATGAGAGCTGTTACTACTCTAAGAATCATTGTAGAAATAGTATGTGCTAAAGTTATCAAGTTTAATTTAAATCCTTCAAAAATATAAGTTACCGAGATATTAAAGGCAATGAGGAAGAGGAGAAATATGCTTAGGCCTTTAAGTAAACTAGCCACCTTTCTAGAAAAGCCACCTATAACTGCTAATAGTACTTGGAATACCATTATTAACATCAATTTAAACCAGTCGTTAATTAAGAATACACCTATCATAACACTAATGACATAGAATATCTTTGTCCTAGGATCAAGTAAGTAAATTACATTTTCCTTTCTCTCATAGGAAAAACCATATCTAATACTTTCTATAATGGCGTACTTAACCATTTTCTTCACCAATTCTTGTAAAGCTTATAACTTCATCAACATTTAATGGCCTTATACATTTACTTAATTTTAGCATGGTAATTAACTCTGGGATTTGGGGTTGAATTAGCTTAGCTGAGTAAAGTATGTCAGTTCTATATAGGATATCCCTAGGAGGGCCTTCGGAAATGATCCTACCATTATTCATAACTATAATTCTATTGACAGGAGCATAAGCTAAAAATTCCATATCATGAGATACCATTATAATTGTCTTACCTTTACTTAGTATTTTATCTATTATTAAATTTAGTAACTCTATTTTTAATCCATAGTCTAGTCCTGCTGTAGGTTCATCTAATACTATTACTTCTGGTTCATATACCAATATAGAAGCAATTGCAAGTCTCCGCTGCTCACCTGCCGATAATTCATGTGGAGATTTATTCCTTAAGTGATATATTCCTAGCTCCTTAAGTATCTCCCTTACTTTCTCCTCACCATTACTCACCTTCATATTCCTAATGGTGAACATTACTTCTTTTTCAACTGTTTCTTCGAAAAACTGATGTAGGGGGTTCTGAAATACTATACCTATAAATCTTGATAGCTCAGCTGTACTATGATTTCTAGTATCCATGCCAAATACTATGACTTTACCTCTAGTAGGCTTAAGTAAGCCGTTAAAGTGCTTTATTAGCGTAGTTTTACCAGCGCCATTAGCTCCTACTATTGCTACAAACTCACCTCTATGTATCTTTAAATTTACACCCTTCAATGCATTTCTTCCATCAGGATAAGTATACCAGAGATCTTCCACTACAATTATAGGCTCATGATTATCCCCATTATTTTTATTAGCTTCGCTACTAGGATAAGGATTGTATTTTACGTAGCTCTTTATTAATCCATTATATAATTCAGCAGCTTCATGTATGTGTAATGGTATGGTCTTTACTTTCAATTGTTTAGCTAACCTAGATAAGGGTGGGACTTCTATACCTTGATCTTCTAATATTCCTTTAGCTAATAACTCTCTAGGATCTCCATCGGCAATTATAGTCTTATTGAGAAGGACAAGTCTTTGAGCATATTTAATCGCTTCTGTTAACCTATGTTCGATAAGTATTATTGTTATGTTATTTTCCTTCCAAAAGCTACTTAATAATGATAAGAACTCCCTTGCACTATAGGGATCTAGGTTAGCTAGGGGTTCATCTAGGATTAGTATCTTAGGCTTTAGTGCAAGCACGCTAGCTAAGGCTACTTTCTGAGCTTCTCCTCCAGATAAAGTATAGGTTAATCTATGTCTTAAGTGATTTATCTTCAATGAACGTAGTGCCCATTCAATTCTTTCATTAATTACCTTTGAAGGAAAAAGTAGATTTTCTGGTCCAAAGGCTACTTCTTCTTCTACTATTAAGTTTACCATTTGGTTTTCAGGTATTTGAAATACCACACCTACGGTTCCTACTAATTCCTTTATGCTAGATTCTACAACATTTAATCCATTTACTATTACTTCACCGTAAAGTCTGCCTCCATAATAATGAGGTATTAAGCCAAGTAAAATCCTACATAGCGTAGATTTACCACCGCCTGAAGGCCCAGCTATCACTATGAATTCACCTTCCTTTACCTTCAAATTTATATTTTTTATTGCTGGGTTTTCGGTATTTGGGTAATAGTACGTCACATTCCTTAATGTTATAATGTACTCCTTGCCTTGATTCATTATTAGACCTTCCCTTTTAGTAACTTTATGTACAGGAATTCACTTAAAGTCGTTATTCTTGTAAGTACTCTAATTAAGGGCATTGCAATTATATATCCTATGAAGGCTTGTATTAGTCTTATTGCTGGATATACAAGTGGACTTACAGTAAATAAACCTCTAACAACTTCAACATCACCAATACCAAATATTCCTTGGTAGACTTGCGGTAACGCAAATACAGTACATCCTAGAGCGGAATCAGTCTGATTACCAATAAACATTGCTAAGAATAAAGCTATGTGGAAGGAAGCTCTGCCTTTCCTTGCTAAGTAAGCTGCTACAGGTATTAGAATTAAGGCCGCTATCTTATCAAAGTACGCTAATATATATACATTCCCATAAATTGTTACAGGATAAAATACGGGCGTGAACATTGCCATCATCAATATGGCTAATAGAAGTAGTAATGGCTCCCTTACTCTACCTCTTACTATGAAGCTAGCACTAAATGCACTAACCGGTGGACAGAGTATAAATGGGAGCCCATAAATATTTGGAGGTGTAACAACCTTAACTATATCGCTAACTAATGCAGCTAAAAATCCTAGGTATGGTCCTAAGATTACTCCTAGTATTGGAGCAAATGAAGCACCTAAATCTATCTTTACCTGTGGTAAACCTACGACTGGTATTCCTGGCAACCAGAGAAAAGCATAGTATACAGCTGCCATAATACCCGTATAAGCTGCTATTAAACTTGAACTTAGCTTAGGAATAGACTCTTTATTCATATATCCCACACTTAGCTACTGTTATTTGTAACTTATGGAACAGAGTTCACTATGTGATATGAAGACACCCCATATAAATTTATTAGCCAAATACGTTAGACCAGCAACCTAGAGTGTTGAGGGAAAGATGTTGAATACTACATGGCCTTACATGTTACCCTTATTTAAAGAACCCAAAAAACGTGTGAAATTATTGATGCAATTATTCTCAAGTCCTATAGTTATGGAGGTACTAGAGGCCATAGGATCAGCGGGATTTATATCGCAAAAAGATTTAATAAATACCCTAAGACAACACTCCAATAAGACAATAATAACGATATTAAGAAAACTAGTAAATGCAGGCATATTAGAGGAGAATGTTGTAAGAAAGAGAAGTGGTCTGAGAACTGTTTGGTCAAAGTATTATAAATTAACTGATTTTGGAAAATGGTTCTATACATTAATTGTTGATCCTGCAAAAATTCCTAAAGGAGAACTCAGGAACTTAATGTCAGATATTTATGAGCTATTTGGTAAGAGCATTTATGATGTTACAAGGTACTTAGATCTCGATCCAATAAGTAGTATAAAGCACGTACTATACGGGCTTGCTAAATACATAATGAAAGGACATAATGGTAAAGATATAGAATTATTAATTGCTGGAGGCTTATCGTTAGATCATTATTTCAAGGCAATGAATTATGAACTTAGCTATATAAGATCCTTCTTAGGAGGTGATGGTCCCATAATATCATTAATTACAGGTAAACTTGGATTAAAAACTGGAATTTTAGCTGAAGTAGCATGCGATATATGGTCACTTAAATGGTTAATAAATTTAAAAAAATCAAACATATCATTGAACTATATTAAATTATCTAAGGACAAAAGTATATCTGAGAACATGATTATATACTCTGCCAAAGAGGATCAACTGAGAATATACAGGGTTATTAGTAAAGATAAAGCAACGTCTCCCAACGTCGATGAAGTAGAATGGAACCGTCTTTATGATTTAAAAGCATATTACGCTGGTAATACTTTTATTGAAGTTGCTTGCAAGTTAAGTGAATTAGCTCGTACATCTAATTCTTTCTTCATATACAGGCCTATATCTGAATCTGTGATACAAAATCCATATTTATTTAAAAAGATAATAGAAAATAAGCCTATATTAGTAATTAGCAAGAATACATATAATGAAATACATGAAAATCTAGGTATAAGCTATGAGCGCTTAATAGATTTAGGAGTAAAAGCATTATTGTTAATATCAAAGCCCACACATATAACGGTATTCACGTCACATAGTAAAAGAGTTGAAATGATGGTTGAGGGATTAAAAATAAGAAATCTCATCAATACAACTAATACATTAATTTCATTCCTCGTATATCATCTATTAAAAGGAGAAGAATTTGTAGACTCAGCAAAGAAAGCATTAACAGCTGCTGCAGTAATGTCTACTAGGTCTATGCCATTTGCCTTTCCTTCACAAGATGAAGTAGAAAGATGGAATGTATATATAAGCATAAAGTGAAAAATCACATATAAGCTACGGATAACATTTTACTTGAAGCAATGAGGTTGTTTAAGTCTCTACTTTAACTTCCTCTAATTTTTCCTCTACTTCTTTAATAGTTGGTATTCTCTCTCTAGCACCAATATATTGAGTTGATATTGAGGCAGCTGCTATAGCATACCTTATAGCTTCATTTAATTTCACTCCCTTAAGCATCATGTATAGTAAAGTAGCTGAAAAAACATCACCAGCTCCTGTAGTATCTAAGGGCTTTACTCTTGGTGCTCTATATTTAACTCCTCTATGTTTATCTTTAATGAACAACGTAGCCCCTTCAGCTCCCATTGTAATTATTATATACTTTGCACCTAGGTTAAAGAGCATTGAGGGAATATCAATGCCCTTACTCATTAATACATTTACTTTCTCATTATTAAGTACTAAAATTGGAGAGTATTTTAATAATGATAAGTACTCAGCTGTCATATACTTTAAAGCATACATGGAAGGTCTATAGATTACTATTATATCGTTATTTTTCTTAACATATTCTAAGACCTTACTTGATACTTCATGAAACACTTCACCTACATAGATAGCTTTTGAGTTTATAATGCGGTTTAGTGTTTCATCATCTATTGTCGTAGGTGATAGAGCCGACTTTTTATGGAGCATACATATTATCTTTGATTCCTCGTTCTTATTTAGGAGTACAAGTGTTTCAAGAGTTCTAGAGCTTTTGTCTATAACGACATTTCTTAAGTCAATATTACTTCTTATAAGATCTAATAGTACTTCTATACCATAAGTATCTGAAGCTATCTTTCCGAAAAAGCCTACGCACGATCCATGCCTTGAGAGGACGCAAGCTACGTTAGCTCCTGAACCTCCAGGAAATGTGCCTAAATACTCGTATTCTAAAAGGTATTGATTTTCGCTAAGTCTAAAGTAATGGTCTACAGCAACAGAGCCTAGTACGAATACCTCAGGATGCAATCTATTATAGTTAATATAGGACTTAGATATTTTCTCCAATAACATTTCAGATAGTTCTAATGCTTCATTTACATTATAGAATCCAGTAATTCTATTGATTATATGTTTTATAAACTCCTCAACTATTTTCTTTAACGCATCCGACCTTATTTCCCTAGGGTCCTTAAACATTAGATAAAACCACTTACCTACATCGGTCAGGGAATAGCTCTTCATTCGTACTCTTCTTAATCCACTCTTTAACACGACATCCCTTTCATGTATGAAACCAAGCTCCTTGAGAATTTTTAGCGATTTTATTACCGTTCTATTTGAATGTCTGCTTAGCAAGTTAATTAAGTCTCGTTGGAGAATTTCCCTATCCAAGGGAATATTCTTTAAAACTTCCATTGTAATGGGTGATGAAAATAATGATAAGAGAAGCTTCCTCCTCACCTTGAGATCTATAGGTAAAGGAATAACTATTGGCCACAGGTCTCTTCGATTCAAGATTGTCCCCTAAGAGTGTAATTGTAGTATATTAATAATACAATTTTCTATCTTTTGTACTGAAATTAAGTTAAATTCTGTGTGTTATTTACCTCGTTATGATAGCTGATATCAATTAGCTGCTTAGATAATTTATATAACTTTGTACATGAATTATTCTAATGTCTAAGTTGTATTTTATTCACTGTTGAAATAAACGAAACAAGTATATCTGAAGTATGACTGAAATACCTAAATTATGACTTCTTAACAATTAATATGACTATTTTTCAAAAATTATTACCTGCTTTGTACATAGGTATATACCCACTGGAAATGGGGTAATAGTTATGTCCGCTCTAGAGGTTTTAAGAAAAATAGTTGAAGATGCAATTGCTGTTCAAAGAGCTGATGTATCTGTTATAAAGGAAAAACGTAGAGGAAAATTCGTAATATCGGATGCAGCTCCTTATGTTGAAGCTGTTAAGAAGATGACCCCTGTAGGTAATATGAAGAAAGAGGTTATTGACTTACATGTAGCTAGCGTAGTAGCTCATTATGAAATACTTAACGAAATAGCGGTTGATAAAGCAATCAGACCGGAAGATGACCCATTTGTAGAGCATTATCAAACACCTGTGATATTAGAGATATTATATGAACTAGATCCTAGGTTCAGAGAATCTGTTGAGAAATTTGTAAAGGCTTTAGAAGAAAACAAGGCATTCATAGGTAAGGAGCTTATTAGAAAGTACGCAGGATATTATGGACCTACATGTATAGTTGACTTCGCATTCTCAGTAGGAAGTATGCCAGGTATACATGCAGCCATACTTGAAAAACTGGATATCCCTAAGGAGCATAAAGAGACTATATTAGCAGCCAAGAGCTGGGGTATGAATACAAGCTATGGTTTTGGTGCAAGATTTATTGCAGCAATTGAAGCAGGTAAGACATTAGATGAAGCTCTTACAGCTGAAATAGAGACATTAAAGAAGTTGTGGCTAGAGCCAACAAAATTACAAGAAGATCTCATGAAAGAACTTGGTCATAAAAGCTTCGATCCTGGAGAATATATGAAGAAGTATAAGGAGAGAATGAAGGATTACATAAAGGCAGCTTTAAATGCAGGTGTTCATCCAGCTAACATAACTGTAGTACCTGCATACTGTGTTGGCGACGTAGGCCACCATATTGCTCAGAGCATGTATAATATGGCTAAAGATGATGTAGTAATGGCAATAATTGAAGCAGTAACCGACGTAATGGACGCAACACTAACAAAAGCACTAGGTG
Source organism: uncultured Desulfurococcales archaeon (assembly GCA_964467535.1). GTDB lineage: Archaea > Thermoproteota > Thermoprotei_A > Sulfolobales > WANQ01 > CAYXRT01. The sequence goes on along the minus strand of CAYXRT010000005.1, from coordinate 14,563 downwards.
AGGGTCAGCTAAAGGACGAATACCATGTACTAGCAGTAGCTGGAGGTTCAACAGCGGCTGCTGTGACATTCATACTAGAACTAGACGGATTCACAGTTGACATGGTATTTGACCTACTAACCAAGAGATTCAGCAACTACGTATTGAAGTATCCAGCAAGAGGAGTAGCAGCTGAACTACACAACGTAGACTTCATGGACCTACTAGCAAGAGGGGCTAAGATAATAAGACCAAAGCCATTCGGCACCGGAGGCTACGCAGCCAAGGTTAAGGTAGATCTAACACCAATTAAGAGAAACGAAGTGTTAATGAATCCACAGCGCTACACCTATCCAGGATGCGCAATTACAGTCAGATTCTCAGCACTAATGAGACTAGCTGACTTCCCATGTCTATTAACAAGTGAGCCTGTTACAGCGACAATCAACACCTACATAGTAGCACTACATCCAGAAAAGCCTATTGCTCCGCCACCAATATGTAAAGCTTGTGGAGTTAGTCAGACATTCTTAAGTGGTAGATGCGCACACTGCTGGTACAGAGTAGGAATTAAGAAGGAATTACCGCTAACAGCAGGTACTTCAGCTCTATGAAGAAGTGAATGTCTTATTTAATGAAGAAATCATTTTTTCTCACCTCAATTCGGATACGCCTTGAACGAAGCGCATCTAAGGTCAAGTATGAGGCGTTTCATATGAATGAAGTAAAACCACCTACACCTGCACAGATATGCGTTTCAGAGATTATTGGTACATGGGCACTTACGTTCTTTGGACCTGCATCAGTGATAACATTAATATCGGTTCTTGGCGGAGGACCTGCAGCTCTATTTGGTATAGGAGCGACATTTGGCTTCATAATCATGATAATGATTTATGCCCTAGGACATATATCTGGTACTCACATCAACCCTTCAGTAACGGTAGGTCTAGCTGCAGCTGGCAGATTTCCATGGAAGCTCGTAGGACCATATATAGTAGCTCAATGTATCGGAGCACTTATAGCAGGGCTATGTCTCTATGGATTCTTCCCTGAAGTGGGTAAGGCAGTCTACTTCGGCTCTACCTTACCCAATCCTGAGTTAGGAATAACTGATGGAGCTGCTGTAGTCATAGAAATTGTACTGACATTCTGGCTTGTATTTACAATTATGGGAACAGCAGTAGATAAAAGAGCACCACCAGGCTGGGCTGGATTTGCCATAGGGTTCATAGTTGCATGTGATATATGGGCTGGTGGTCCATTAACTGGTGCTAGCTTAAATTTTGCAAGATCATTAGGACCAGCAATTGCAGCAGCATTTGTAGGAGACTTCCTACCTCTAGCAAAACTATGGATATATGCTATAGGACCTATAATTGGCGGTGTACTAGGAGGAGTAATCTACGAATATGTATTCAAGCCAGCTAAGTAAACTAAAGAGAAAATAATTACATTTTTTCCCTCCTCACCTTAATAATCAGTTCATGGGAATCAAGGCATTTCGAAAAGTATTTTAAACTAGAACCCATTTTAATGCTCAGAGTTCATTAGAGTTGTGGAGGTTAGTTATGCGAACCTATAGAGATAGAGACTTTATAGAATCGGTTGAAGGACTATTATTCTGCGTCATAGGTAATGTTCATCCGGAAAACCGTGTTATAGCTTACTTAAAGTATGTACCACACTTTGAATCACCTATAAGAATTAAATGGTCGAGAAAAGGCATAAAATATGGAAGAATACTGCCATATTATAGTGCTATGGGAGTTCAACAAACCATGAAGTTCCTTAAAGATAATTATCCAGAATACATAGTCTTCGACAAATATAGGTCAATAGAATTGATAGAAATACCCAAAAATAAAATTAAGGTACATTATTTACCAGAGGAAAGACTTAAAGAAATTCTAGAAGATCCTAAAGACCCATTAGAGGAAATGGCGAGAGAACTTGTCATTAAAATAGCTGAAGAAAGTAATGTAGAGCTAAAATACTTCGGTATAACAGGTTCAATATTACTTAATATACATAATATAAAGTATTCAGACATTGATTTAATAGTTTATGGCAAAGAGAATTCATATAGAGTAAAAGAAGCTCTATTAAAATTATACAAGGATCCTAGTACACCATTCTATATGCCTTACGGAGAGTTTTTAGACAGATGGGCTCAAGACATAGTAAGAATACATCCACTAACCTTAAATGAAGCCAAGACCCTATATGGTAAGTATAAATGGAATAGAGCACTCTACCATAATAAACAATTCTCTATACATCCAGTTAAACTAGAGAATGAAATAACTGAAAAATGGGAGGATAAAATACATAAACCCATAGGCATGATAAAGATTAAAGCAAGAGTAGTGGATTCAAGCGATTCATTATTCATGCCTGCAGTTTACATCGTAGAAGATGTCCACATATTAGAAGGACCAGATCCGCCTAAACCAATAAATAGAATTGTTAGCTATGAAGGACTCTACTTTGATATAGCAGAGCCTGGAGATGAAATCATTGTTCAAGGAAAGCTTGAAGTAGTGGAGGAGTTAAGGAAAAATGAAACCTACTGCCAAGTTACTATAGGTACATTTGAAGCTAGGGGTAAAGATTACATAAAGCCTATTAAATGGCTAAATATGAGTTAAGGATAAGATCCTTAGCGATATCACTTCGCTAACGAAATATTTGTCATATAATCACCTGGATCTCCTAGATACAATCTATACTTTATATCTCCATTAGCGTACTCTAACCTTTCTACAGTTCCTCTAGCAATAACTATTTCATCTTCAAATGCTAATTCATTAAATCTGCCGCGTATACTATATATTTCATCCACACCGATTTTAACGCCCTCAATATGCTCTAATACTTCAACTACATACTTACATGGAGTAAATATTGCTTCACGTGCATCAACGACCTTGAACTTCATTGTAGCTTTACCTATTTTCTTATAAACCACCTTTCCATAGTCTTCGTCTGGTAAAGGAGTTTTAACTAGCCTTATGAAATATTCTCTTTTACCAAAATATCCTTCAAGTACACGTCGTTTGGCATGTTGGACTAATTCATTAAATTTGATAGGAGTTTCTCTCTTCCTAAATTCATAGAGTCTTATTATATCCTCCTTACTATACCTTCTATAAGGGCTTGTCTCTTTATCTATTACTTCCTTTAAGTAATCATATACACTTAATCCTTCCTTCTCACCATAAACTACTATATCTATATCAGAACTATCTCTATATAAGTTAACAAGTATTGAGCCTGATATACCAATATTCTTGACATTTGCAGAATTCTTTAGGTCTATCAACATATGTCTAGTATCCTCTAATACTTTATTCTTAGGCTTAGTATTCATTACCTGTAGTGCTTTTTCTATAGGATTGTAAATGAATTCTATATCTTTATATGGTATTTCAGGAACTAAATTACCTATATATGGATCGTAAACTAGGTATTTTCGATACTTTTCCTCCACTAATCTTATTTCCTCAGTAATGCTTGGTTCCTTATAATATCTTATTCCTCTATTATCTATTCTATCACCTATAGGTGATGGAACGTATTTAGGGTAGCCTACAACCTTATCCTGAGGCTGTATAACCCCTTTGACGTAAAATATAGTATTGTCGTATATTCTAAAGTAATATCCTTCAATAGGCTTCATCGTATTTAGTACCTCTAGCGACTAATATGTTGTCTATAGACGTGATTTCATAAATTTCTCAGCTCTCTTTAAATCTTCCCATGTATTGATATTGAGAAATGATTTTATGGGGTTATTTGATAATTCATATACGTCTATGTAGTATGTTTTTAAACATTCTAGTATTGATCTGACAGTTCTCTTATTATCTGTAAGAGCTTTTCTTGAAGCTTGTAGTAATGGTATTCTACGGTAAGCGGCTACTAGAGGTTCTATATATCCATTGGGCCACTTAGGTATAACTGCTTCATAAACTTCTAATCCCCTAAGCATTTTGGAGGCCACGGCATATGTTATAAAGGGGGTATCGCATGGTATAACAAATAACTTATCACTTACTGCTTTTAATGCGCCAGAGTACAATGCTACTAGTGGTCCATTATCATATTCCTTTACGTCAACTGTATAAAGTAAATGTGGTTCGTTTAGTATTTGTTGCAGTAGAGCTTTCTGCTGTTCACTCTTAACTACGATTATTACATGTTTAAAATACTTACCTAGGTTATCTAATATTATTTTTATTAATGGTTTACCCCTTATCTTTACTAATGGTTTATACTCGTGACCTAATCTGTCACCACTACCGCCTGCTAGTACTATTAAGTCATAAGGGATTATTACCACCTAGGATTGAGCATATTCATAGTCTTCTACGATAATTCAAGCTATTGGTTAAACCGATAATAGTGCAATAGCTCTAATAACATCTGCTACATCTTCACATTTATCGGCAGCGTTTTCAAGTGAATCTACAACTTCCTTACATATAATGCATGAGGATACTTTAACTTCTTCACACCACTTTAAAACTTCTTCTAGTGCTTTCATTCTAATATCATCTACCTCCTCTTCAATTCTTTCAATGTCATCAGCTAGTTTGAGGGATTTACGTGGATCTTCTACGAGTTCGATAATTGCATCCTTAATCAGCATTGTTGCCTCATAGACTTTAGACGCCATTAATATTAATAGATTTGAAATTTCTTTAGAGACTCTGGTTGGTATTAATAGCATTAATCTCCTACTTGCTGCTTTAAGATATGCAGCAACATCATCGATTGTTAATGTTAATCTAACTAAATCCTCTCTATCGATTGGATGGAATATACCCTTAGATAATTCTGCAATTATCGAACGTTTTATATCATCAGCTTCTTTTTCTCTATCAAAAACTTCTCGATAAAGCTCTTTTACTTTATCGATCATGCCATTAGCATATGCATTCATGAGATCTTTAGCATATTTTGCAACCTCTATAACTTTATCCACATGCTTAATACATATGGATATAACCTCACGTTCTTTTCTCTTTGCTATCCAAGACCACATAGTTGTCATTTACAAGTTCCTCCTCAAGGTACTAGTTTAGCTAGAGTAATATATAATATAAAGCTTGTAAAAGCGGTTACAGGTACAGTTAGAATCCATGAAATAATTATGTATGTTACTACTTTCCAGTCGACACCCTTTAGGCTTCTACTCTTAATAATACCTATACCTATAACTGAAGATACACTCGCATGAGTAGTAGATATGGGCATACCATACCCCATTAGTAGTTTAGGTATTGTACTGAATCCCCAAACAACTATGGCATTAGATAGTTCTGCTGCTGTAGCTGATACATAATCTAGCCTAGTTATCCTAAATCCAACGGTATTGATTACTCTATACCCCCAAGTTAATGCTCCAATAGCTATTCCCAATGAACCTAAAGCTGCTAAATAAAACATTGTAACCATATCGGGGGCGCCTATGATTTTAGATGCAACAGCTACGTAAACACCTGTAGCATTACCAACATCATTAACTCCAAATGAGTAAGCAGAAAACGCTAAATTAAATAATAAGAAATACTTAAAGAACTTATCAACGTTCTTACCCCAAGAAAGAAGGACCAAGGCTAATCTATTTAGAGCTAGGTAGAGAATTATGCTAAGGATTATTGCCATTAAGGGCGACGTAATCCAACTAAGTATAACATTGACTACTATACTCCATCTAATACTTGACATTCCATATAGGAAACTGTATGCAAGTCCTATGCCTAAGACAGCTCCTACAGTACTATGGGTAGTAGATATAGGCATACCCTTCCATGTAGCAAGCGTTATCCATATACATGCCGTTAAAGATGCAATAAATGCTCCTAAGGGATCTATGTTAACTACAACTCCTTTACCAATAGTCTTCATAACCATATAACCTTGTACAAGAGCTCCTATAGTTGTAAAGATTGCAAATAGAACAACAGCCTTCTTTAAACTAACTACACCCGCACCTACAGCCATGTCAGTGGGATTAGCAGCATCATTAGCTCCAAGACTCCAAGCCATATACATGGCCGCACATAATCCCAATATTAAGTATATTAGATCACCTACCATGACAATAACCCTTTAATTCCGCAAACTATCACGCAAGGTATCTATTTAATAATAACGTATAGAGTAAACAGAGAACTACCGAGACCTTTGACTTATATATACCATGTAATAACTCTATATGTTCTACATAAATTCAGTCACCATAGATACTTACTCTTAACTGTTCTGAGTACGTTCGAATGTTTAGATTTAAAAATAACTGCCATACAAAGTCTAGTGGAGGTGAACATATGAAGATAGGACACTCGTTTCTAGTAAGCACTTGGCTAATCTTATTAATGGTTTCAATAATATCGCCAATCGTAACCTCTGGCTATACTATAATGAATAAGCACCTTGAAGTTATGGGTATTGAAGGGCCCTTCACTAATACATTAGAGGGGGCATCTAAGGTAATAGAAGTGAATTCTGAAATCTCATTATCAATTAAAAACGGATACGTTTACTTAGATTTAAGCGATTCCAATGGCAGGATAAGTATACCAGGACATCCAGCATTACCATTTAAGTCGTATACAATAGTATTACAAGGCAAGTATCAAGTAAATGAAGTATCTCTTATGGTACTAAGATACCATGAAGAGCCTATTGAAGGTAGGATTATTGCTGCAATAGAGCCAATACCATATATGTTTACAAAGAGAGAGATAAAGGTGGATTTCAATGAGGAAATCTATTCGAGTGATAAATACTATCCAGGAAAGCTCCTTGATTATTATGTAGGGTACGGGCTTGGAGGTAAAACTGTAATAATAATTTACTACTTCCCTATTCAATATAATCCTGTAAGGAATGAATTAGTAGTAGTTGATAGAGCATATATAGTAGTAAAGTATCAATTATTAAAATCAACTAATGAGCCTAAAAACTCAATTGCCATAATAACTTCAAGTGAGTTAGCTGAAGTTGTAGAGCCTTTAGTTGATTTCTATAATGAGACGGGATTCAATGTGAATGTATATACGGTTGAGGAAATTTATGCTAACTATACTCCTGCAGAAAATATAACACTCTATCCCGGTTTCTATAAACCATATGCTGTAGAGAAAGATCCCATATACAGTACACTGCAAAGAACCTATAATTGGACATTAGCATTAAAGATAATATCATTCTTAAGAAACGTTACAGGTAAGTATAAGTATCTATTACTGATAGGTGATGGAAATACTGTACCTCCAAGCTTTTATTATCAGGTAAGGTACTATGTTGATCCATGGAATTCATGGAACCCTACGGACTTCTTCTATGCAAGTCCTGACTATGATTTGATACCAGACTACTATGTAGGGAGAATCCCATTTAGTGATTCAAAAATAGTAGCCCATGTAGTAGAGAAGATTATTGATTGGTATAAGGTTAAGGATAAGGGGAGAAATATAGCGTTAAGCGGAGGAGCACCATTCTCATTACCATTATTATTTGGTGAATCAGCTCTGTCTACTGCTACACTTAAAGGATTTACGTCAATGTTTAACGTAACGTTACTAACATTGACGAGCCTCAACTATAACCGCGAAAATGTATTAAGTATATTACAAAATGGTGGATACCTGTGGTATTATGCAATATGTCACGGCAATGGAATAGCATTTGTAGATTTAATTCTAGGACCTGAAGAACGTCCAAAATACATGACCCTAGTTTCGGTTAAAGATTTAATGGCAATGAAAGAACAACCCATGATTCCTGTAGTTTCAAGTGTAGCATGTATGAATGCAGCATGGGATGATGAGATCCTCCCCCCATGGTACTTCAAGCCGCCATGCTTTGGTGAAGCAATATTACTATCACCTGCTGGAGGAATAGCATACATAGGTTCAGCAAGAGTTGCATTTGAATTAGGCATAGTATTTAATATGGATAAAGGCCTTGTAACCGTTGAATCATATGGAGCTTCCTTCCTACACCTAGAAATTTTAAGAGCATACAATGATCTTATGGGTAAGAAAGATAGCGTTGGACTAGCAGAACTAGTTGCACAAGGAATAACTTATTATCTAAGAGACGTCTATGCTACTGGAGGAAAAATAGCCTTTGGATATACAGATCTTATACTATTAACTATATTCCAGTTAACGCTTCTCGGTGACCCAGCATTACAACTTCCAGTCTTTGAAAAAGAATTTATTAAAACCAAGATCACTGACATAGAACCAGTAAAACCCGATGCACTGATTAATGTAAAAAGCCTAACTTATGCTGACTGGTATAAAGGCACAGTACCATTCTTTAAACCCATGGAAAAGTCATTAATAATGATTCTTGGATCTGATGGAGAAATAGAAGTGGAGGTTAGTAGAATATTCCCAGGATACAGTTGGTGGTATCTCCAGAAACTAAAACCGAAGATAGTAGTATTAAAAGGGAAAATAGAAAAGGGAGTCTACAACTTAACAATAGTATTTAACAAAACCGTTTCTGGATTAACATTAATTAAAGTCAGGGTACCTGGAAGATGTGAAGTAAGATTCCATTCAATATCATTTGGGCTACTTGTTAGAACTCGTGAAGCGCTAGCAGGAGGTCCAGTATTAATTGAAGGTTATGGACTTGACATAGCACTGGGAGGTTACTATACAGCTGATTTAATGGTAGCTGGAAGAATTATAACAAAGGTCAAAATAGACCCTGAAGGATACTTCAATTGGACGCTTGCACTACCATACCTTACACCAGGAATACATAGCATGGCCTTATTACCTCCAGAACACATATATGAAAGGTTACCTAAAGAATTAATAGAAATGCTTAAAGGACCAATAAAGGTTATAGATTACAAAGAAATTAAAGTGCTAATAAGTATTGGCTCATTATATGAACCTGGCAGTACCGTTAAATCTAGAATAATTACAATGATTGATGGTAAACCTGTATCAGTTAAGTCATTATCATTAATTCTACTTACACCCACCAAAAAGGTAGAGCTACAACCTAAGCAGGTAGATATTGGTGAATATGAATTAGAGTTTAAGGCACCTGATACTCCAGGAACTTATATAATAATAGCTGTAACATCACATGAAGATAACTTTATTAAAGCCTTTGGCTCATCCGTAGCATCATTTGTTGTAACAACAAGGTTCTACGACCTACAAAGAATCATGGTGTTAGGACTAGAAAAGCTATCTAGTATGATAAATATGTCATCAAGTAATGTTATGGAATCTATAACTAACTTAAACGAAAGCTTAAGTAACTTAGTCTCAGCAGGATTTATAAAGATCACAAAGTTCATTGAGGATACAAGTGGCGAAATAATAGCTGTGGTAAAGGTATTCAATGAGACTGTTTATACAAGGTTAGCTGACTTAAATACTAAAATAATAAAATTATCAGAGAATACTGTGAAGATAATAACAGAATTAGGAACTATAACGGGTACTATTGAAGAAATAAAGGATGGTGTTGCAGTAATAAAGACTAATTTAGGCGAGTTAAGGGTATCTATAGATGAGATAGAGACAACTGTTAAGGATGTTCCAAAACTACAAGAAGAAACCATTAATAAATTGAATAACTTAACAATAAGTCTAGAGCATGTATCTAAGAAAGCTGAAAATGCGTTAAAAGAGATAGGAGAGTTAAAGCAGGTAACAACAATAATAACAGGTCTCATAATTTTAGTAGCCGTTATGGTAGGTGCTATAGGAGCTGCAACTATTAGGAAATTATCAATACAAAAAGGCTAATGTTAATTAAATAATACGATGCTTTCTTTTTACTTCACTCACATTTATGGATTAACATGTTCCAGAAAATCGAACTTAAGTGTTCTAATGCATAGTGTTTTATGCATTTATTTTCAGAGTATTCGTAGAGGTGTGGTAGTGTTGTTGAGAAGTAATCTATTAAAACTAATGATTTCAATAATGGTATCAATAGTAATTCTATCACTTATATCATCTACAATAAACTATAACTATAAGCTACAGCCTACACAATTATACTTAACTCAAAATACAACATCTAAGATCAAAGAGAAACCCTACATTATAAGCTCTGAAAAAGGCTTAATGTTGGTAAAGAGGTTTGAAACTTATGAAGAGCTTAAGTCATTTATTGCTGAAGCTGAAATGGCTAGAAGATTATCCTGGATACCAATAGCCGGAGCCCTATTGTATGGTGAAATGCGCATAGCAACGCCAACGATACCAACAATGACAGCAACATCAATTCCATTCTCTAAAACCAATGTACAAGTAGTAGGTGTAGATGAAGCTGACATCGTTAAAACTGATGGAGAATACATATATCTTGCCTCAGGAGATGAATTATTCATTGTAAAGGCCTATCCTCCAGAAGATGCTAAATTAATAACTAAAGTAAAGTTAAATAAAGAACTCATTACAGGTATATTTATCAACAATAATAAGTTGATTATACTAGCTTCAGTCACAGAGAGAAAGCCTACATTATTGGGTATGCCAGCAACAACGGAAATCATAACCATACCCACAACACCTATTACAAAACTCATAATACCTAATACAACAATACATGTCTATGATATAACTAATAAGGAAAAACCGGTATCCTTACTAAACTTAACCATAACTGGAACGTATGTAACTTCAAGAATGATAGATAAATATGTATACATAATAGTCCACATGCCATTATATAAAGATCAGCGTAATGAGCTAGTTCTACCAGTAATAAATGGTAAACCTGTTAGTCCTTCTGAAATATTATACTTCGAAGGAGATTATAGTTATTCATTTACAATAATATTAGCATTAGATTTGGAGACCCTGAAATATAATAAGGAAGTATTTCTGCTAGGAAAATCAAGCTACATTTACGTATCACTTAAAAACCTGTACATATTGGTAAGAGAGTATATCAAGCCTTTAAAAGTAATTGAAAAATACATAGAAATAGTCAAAACAGCTCTTCCACAAAACATACAAAAAGAGATAGATAAAATACTAAGTAACTATTTATTTAAGGATTATGAAAAGTACGGGAAAGCCATGAATTTAATTACTGAATGGTTTAATAAATTGCCAAGAGGTGAAAGAGAAAAATATATGATAAAAATAATTAGTGCTCATAAGAAGGCGCTGGATTTAGTATATGGAAATGTTATAGAGAAAACCATAATTTACAGGTTTAGTTTGGATGGTCTTAACATAAATATTAAAGCTAAGGGAACTGTTCCAGGACGAGTATTAGATCAGTTCTCAATGGATGAGTATAATAGCTACTTTAGAATTGCTACAACATCAAGAATTCGTAAAGGACATGAGGTGATAACCACAAATAACGTATACGTATTGGACATGAATTTAACAGTTATAGGTAAACTTGAGGAACTAGCACCCGGTGAGAGAATATATTCAGCGAGATATCTAGGAAATATTATGTTTCTTGTAACATTTAGGAGAATAGATCCATTATTCGGAATAGATTTATCAGTTCCAAAGAATCCAAAGGTTATAGGTTATTTAAAGATCCCAGGATATTCAGAATACTTACATCCCTATAAGGAAAGATATCTAATAGGGATTGGTAGAGAGGCAACAGAGCAAGGTAGACTAAAGGGTATAAAAGTATCATTATTTGATATATCTAACATCACTAATATAAGAGAAGTCTCAAAAATTGAAATTGGAACTAGAAGAACATGGTCACCAATTCTTACAGATCATAAAGCATTCATGATAAATGAATATGAAAGTTACATCGCTATACCTGTAAGAGGCGACATCAATGGAGCATATGTAATAGATGTTGTAAAAGGAAATCTAGTTGTACGTGGCTTCATAGAGCATAAACTAATTCTTAGAACCATGTATATAGGAGACTACATATACACTATCTCACCATATTCAATAAAGGTAGTAAACGAAAATATAGAATTAATAAAAACTATCAACCTAGAGAAGCAATAACTTTTGTCACCATATTTTTAAGTTGTAGTGTAAATAACTTTACCAGATATTTTGAGAGTATTAGTAGCTATAATATTAATGCTAATACTAGCATCCATGGTGTCGGTAGTACTAGCTACTACGCATATTGTAGTAAAGTCTACGATAATAGTGAAGCCCATATTACGTAGCACGGTTATAGTTAAGCCTAATGAAGTAAAGGAGATAGCGTTTTTACCCTTGAACATAAGTAGAAGGTATTCTTTTATAATATTATGTGCTTCTAATAAACCTGTTAAGGTTATATTTATTGATGAAGAACAGTACTGGGAACTTGATGGAAGGACAGATCTCTATGGATACATTTATTATAAAGAACACGAAACGCTTAATATAATCCTATGGGAAGTTCCTACAGCTACACCTATGTGGAAATATTATATAATACTAGAGAATACAGGAGAAGCACCTATAAAAGTAAAGATCTCAGCATTCTACATGGGATTTTCAGATTAAGCTACTGTAGGCATAATTACTACCTTTAACTATTTAATCAATCTTCTATTTTAGCAATTTAATACTCTCTATAATTCATGCAGCATATGAATGGTGTATGATATTAGTTTAAGCTCTTATACGTCTTACTTACAAGTATCTTAAGAGAGGAGGTTGTATAGTGACTTTAAGGGAGACCATCATTGTTATTGTTATTTTTATTATTGCATTAGTTGTTAGACTTTGTTATCTATTGATTTACCCTGTCTTTAGATTTGACGAGTTAGGTGAAAACCTATGGGCTTATACTATCATAAAAGAGGGACATATACCTTTAACAAATACTGTACCCTTTATAGGAGCTTTATATAATTATTTAGCAGCTTTTATGTACTTTATTCTTAGGTCAATTTTATCGTTCAGGCTACTTGTAGCTATTCTTGGTGCTATGACTGTTCTACTATTATATGAGGTAGCTAAAGAACTTACTAATTCAAGGAGTATAGCTCTATATTCAGCACTCATCCTAACATTTATGCCTCCACATATACTTATAGCTAGCCATGTAGCTTGGTCTGCAAGTCTTACACCATTCTTTTTACTGTTATCATTATATGTATTCTTACATGCATTGAAGAGAAATAGTAGGATTAGGTGGTTATTTTTTGGTATATCTTTAGGATTAACGCTTCAAGTTCACCCTTCAGTTATAGCATCATTTGTAGGGTTGTTTACTGCCCTTACATATGTTTTTGGAAGGAATGTTGTTAAGAAAATGTTCTCCTTGAGAACATTTACGTTTATCTTGATGGGTTTCTCCTTAGGGTACATTAATATGATAATATATAATGTCATTAAGCCATTAGATTCCTTAACCTTTGCTTTAAGTGCTAAATGGACTGGATTATCATCAAATTTAACATTTTTTGAATATTTAAGGCGATTGGCATTCATAACCTTAGAATTTATTAGCATGTTCCCTACGGGAATTCCTATTGTGAGTATACCTCATCTTGTTAAATCACCATTATTTTATTTATTCGTGTCATCGTTCTTGGTTATATTAGCTTATGCTGTTATAAGGACTAAGTTAGGTAAAGGAATATTCATGTATATCGTTATTTCGATACTTATTCTCGCAATTGGTACAAAGGGTATTATGGCTTTAAATATCTTTGGCTTTGCTTGGGGTCCTCACTATCTTCAACAACTTGTTCCATTAACCGCTCTACTGATGGGATTAGGAATGGGAATATGTTTTTCACAAAGCAGAGGATTACATAGATATAAAGCTTTATTAAGAAAGCTTATTATGTTCATAGTATTCTCTTTCATAGTGCTATGGCCTTTCTCTGCAATGATGGGAACCATTAATTACTTAGATCAGAAGAAGTGTACTAATAGGCTTTTCTTAAAGGTAGTTAACGAGTTAAAGACTAAGTTGAATACCAATACCCCCATCTACGTTAAGTTAACAGGTACTTATCCAACCCAGATATTATTATATGAATTACTAATATTGGAAAACATGATCGTTTATCCAAGATTTAACACTTCTCTTAAACAGTATCTTAAGAATCCTTATAAGCTTATTGGATATGTCACTTCAGAATTTAAGGTATTCCTTAATGTAGTTAATAGACAAGGTAGGGGAGCCATAATCTTAGACCCCACTACCAAGACCCCCGATGTTTTTCTAAGAAAAATTATAGATAACTACAATGTAGTTGTTGATCATGTGGTCTATGGCTGTTTTGGGAAACCTTTCTACAGAATCTTAATATTTGAAAAACATGATACTCGGAAGGTATTTGGTACTAATGAAAATCTACTACAACCAGAAGATTAAGCCTTAAGAACTATAAGGAAACTACTTAACGAACAAGTTGAGATTAATTCTAGCTTGGAGCAGTAAGAATCTCGCAAGTCTGATGAGTTATTCAGAGACTATTATCCTTCTTAATACTCGTGGACTAGCAGAGTATCTCAGTTCGTTTAGATTATGGGTTAGCAAATAATTAATGCCTATACCGTATTAACTTTATTGCTGTAAACCTTGCAAACACGTTTTAGGTCACGAAACATTTACACATCAGTAATGAAGC
>CAYXRT010000004.1:0-112476 GCA_964467535.1 uncultured Desulfurococcales archaeon | reverse complement strand
GGTTCGCAAGCACTAATTCTAGCTTTACTAACATTCCATTTCTTAGCAACTTTAATAATATTCTTATATGCTTCTTCAGCGGAGAAGAATTTGCCATAAATTTCAGGAAAATCTCTACTCCAATCACTCCAACAAAAGAAACATCTAAAGCAACACCCAACAGCATAACCTGTAGCTATACCACCATAAACTCCAGTTGCATAAAATGCTGTATACTTCCTACAATTGTCTTTACATACTATTTTCTCAGTAATCCTAGCAAGCTCTACGGGATCAAAGGGTTTAAATCCTTTTACAAGCATCCTAGGATAATTATTAATCACAAATTTCCTCCAATTAAATCTAAGGTAATATAAAGCCTTTAAACAATCATGCAGCAAAAAGGCTATTTCAAACAACGGAAAAGATAGCTAGAGTTCTCTATGATGTAACATAATTATATTAAGATGCTTGTTGTCTTTGTTTTTTAATAATTCTTCGTACTTCTCTCCAATAATGTACTAGTGGATTTCTTATATTGCATTCACTTATACAAAGACCTAGGGTTTTCATAGTAGCACAGCTATAAGGCATATATTGCTTTTTTGATCCCCTTAAACCTGCTAAATGCTCTATTTGATATCTAGCAATTCTTTCGTTGAAATCAGGGACATGCTTGAAGACGTTAAGCACGGATTCTACATCCATACCTATGTGCAATAAAAAGGTTGCCAGAGCAAATCTTTCATGGTGGCTTAAGTTCTCTCCACTAATTACAGCATTATATAATCTTGTCATACATGGTGGAAAAGCTTCAAAGAATATCTGTCCTTGAACTTTTTCTTTGAGCTTTTCAGCAAATTCTTTAGCAGTAATACCTTCCTTAACGATCTTTGCCACTTCCTCCCCTTGAAGTTCCTTAATCATTTCTTTAAGCTTATTAACTATAGGTTCAAACTGCTTAGGTATTTCTTTAACATATTCTATGCTTTTACTGATTTCCTCCCTTATAACTTCTTCAAGCATTCTAGCAAATCTGCGCTTATCCAAATAAACATACCCTTTTTTAATGAATTGATTAGTTAATTTCCAAGTAGGATCCTTTGAAAGTCTTAGAGAGGCTTTAACATAGTCTATGTAATGAACTGCATAAGGTAGTTCAAGGTAGAGTATTTGATCTTTAACTTTCATGTACGGAATCTTGACCTTTCTGTCACCTAAATAATGTGCGTCAAGACCTAGAACTTTAGCTACAACTTCAAGAACAGCATCATTATCCTTAATTAAGTGAGAGTATATTCTCTTAGCTTCAGCATCAGCATATCTTGAAATAAGCCATTTATTATTAATAAACCCTAGGAGAATAAGACTTAGGTAATAAGCTAAAACTTCTTCATCAGTTGATATGTCACTTGAAGGATTATGAATAACACCATCCTTTAAGGCGTGAATTATTCTTTCTTCAGCTCTTTCAAGAATTTTACCCCCACTATGAAGAACAACGTCGGTTATTGTTATACCTTCAGCATATCTTTCTTTAATGAACTTACCTATATTTACCATGAAAGGATACTTTCTATAGTCAATAAAAACTTTCTTCATTTTTGAATACACGACTCTACTCCTACAATTATGTATTCTACTACTTATATTGAGTTAATTAAGGGATACCCTAATTAAACTTTAAAAAGCCTTTGATAAGAGAGTAGTAAAGGGAGTCCTTAGAAACCAATGGAGGTGAGCAAAGCTCCCTAAATGGATAGTATGTTCCGCGTGGCCTTATGTTAATACAGTTCCCCATTTAGGAAATATGATAGGATCAGTGCTAAGCGCAGATGTGTTCGCTAGATATCTTAGGCTAAAGGGCGAAGAGGTATTATTTGTTAGTGGAAGCGATGAACATGGTACGCCAATAGAGGTTGAAGCTAAAAGAAAGGGAATAGAACCTCGTCGACTTACAGATCAGGTGCATGAGTACGTTTCTAGGTTATTCAAGGAATGGAGAATAAGTTTTAGTAATTATACCAGAACTGAAAGTAAAGTTCATAAAGAATTTGTTCAGAAGTTCTGGCTAAAAATATATGAAAAAGGCTACATATACGTCCAGGAAGAAATACTACCGTACTGTCCTAAAGATGAAATATTCCTGCCAGATAGATTCATTACAGGAAAATGTCCTCACTGCGGATATGAGGAAGCTCACGGAGATCAATGTGATAAGTGTGGAAGATTACTGCATCCAACAGAACTAATAAACCCTAAATGCGTATTCTGCGGCTCAAGACCAATATATAAAAGAACCAAGCATTGGTTCTTTAACTTACCGAAATTAACTGAAGAATTAAGAAAATGGCTTGAACGACATCCCTATTTTCCTGATAATGTTAAAAGATTCTCATTAAGCTGGGTAGAGGAAGGTCTTAAACCTAGAAGCATTACAAGAGATAATAAGTGGGGTATTCCAGCACCATTCCCTGGTTCTGAAGGAAAAACTATATACGTATGGTTTGATGCAGTTATAGGCTATATATCAGCAACAAAAGAATATGGCGAACAAATAGGAGACCCAGAGCTATGGAAAAGATACTGGTTTGATAAGAATACTAAAACTATATACTTCATAGGGAAAGATAATATACCATTCCATGCAGTACTATTCCCAGCAATGATGATTGCGACAGGAGATCCATATGTTTTACCATACCAAATAGCTGCAACAGAATACCTAATGTTTGAAGGAGAGAAATTTAGCAAGAGTAGAGGCATTGGAGTATGGATAGACGAAGCATTAGAGATCATGGATGTAGATTACTGGAGATTTGCATTAATAAGGATGAGGCCTGAAGTAAGAGATACTAACTTCACATGGAGAGAATTTTATAGGATAGTAAACAGTGAATTAAATGATGATATTGGAAATTATGTTCATAGAGTATTAACATTTACGTGGACAAGATATAAAGGTAAAGTACCTAAACCAGGAGCATATAGTAGTGTTGATGAAGAGTTTATTGAGAGCATTAAGAAAAAGGTGGATGTAGCAGATAGATACTTCAGTCAGGTAAGACTTAAACCTGCATCCGAAGTCGTACTTGAAATCGCACGTTTAGGAAACCAGTACTTAAATACTAAAGAACCATGGAGGAAAATTAAAGAAAAGCCTGAAGATGCAGCAACAACAATGTACCTCTCTATAAATTCACTAAAGACCTTAGCTATACTCCTAGAACCATTTATGCCTGCAACAGCTGAGAGATTATGGAACATGCTCAATTTACCAGGAAGCGTACATAAAGCAAAGTGGGATGTAGCAAAGGAATTAACAATAAAGCCAGGTCATGAAATAAAGAAGCCTCAACCACTATTTACTAAACTGCCACCTAACTTCTTAGATAAAGTAAATGAAATACTCTTAGAGGCAAGAAAGAAAGCCCATGCCAAAAGACCTAAAGTCCTTGAATAACGCTAATACACATATTAAAACCATTAAACAATTCAAGAACTTTTTTCAATAACTCAATTGAATTCATATATAAACATACGTTATCGTTCTCAATCTCCATTTTATATAGCTCAAGAGGATTAGGAGGGGGATCAGGCATTTCTCTTATAGGTTTTTCCTTACCTACATAAATCCACTTAACTTTACTAATTCTACCACTCTTACCACTATAGATTACCTTGTACCAATACCTACCAAAATAGTAATATCTCTTAACACTACCCTTAGTTCTACGTGTAACAACATGTATAGGTTTTAAGTAAATACCGTACTTTTTAATGGCTTCATTATACTTATATAATTCATTCAAGTATTCTTCAATAACTTCTCTAGCTCTTTTCGCTCCACCAAATACTTTAACTTCAATAATCATCGAGATAGCCCTATGTAATCACTTTAACTAATATTCCTATTTAAATAAATTCTAAGTAAATTTAATACGGGCTCTAAAACCTGCTTAGGATGATAATCTTGAGTCTTAAGCTAAAATCAGCTGAAATACCTGAAACAGAGGAAGGTTTGCAATACCACTTAATGGTTAAGCCTGGAGATGTAGCACCTTACGTATTATTGCCAGGTGATCCAGAAAGAGTTTTAAGGATAGTTAAATATTGGGATGAAGCAAAACACATTGCATCTCACAGAGAATTTGTTACTTATACAGGTAAGTATAAGGGAGTACCAATATCAGCTACTTCAACTGGTATAGGAGCTCCATCAACAGCAATCGTTATTGAAGAATTATTGAGAGTTGGTGCACATACGTTCATAAGGGTAGGAACAACAGGTGCAGTTCAACCTAATATAGAAATAGGGGATGTCGTTATATCTATTGGTGCTGTAAGACTTGAAGGTGCAAGTAAGCAATATGTAATGGTAGAGTACCCAGCGGTAGCACATTATGAAGTTGTTTTAGCACTAATTGAGGCAGCTGAAACTCTAGGAATAAGGTATCATGTAGGAATAACTGCAAGTACAGATAGCTTCTACACTGGTCAAGGAAGGCCCGGATTTAAAGGGTATATGCAAAGCTGGATGAAAAACATTCTTCCAGACCTGCAAGCGGCTAGAGTATTAAACTTTGAAATGGAGGCAGCAACAATATTCACATTAGCTAATATCTATGGTGCTAGAGCTGGAGCTGTATGTGCAGCTATAGCAAATAGAGTTACAGGAGAATTTATACCAGGAAAAGGAGTTGATGATGCCATAAGAGTTGCTAATGAAGCAGTTAAAATACTTTATGAATGGGATAAATTAAAGAAAGCTAAAGGTAAGAAACATTTTTATCCAAAACTATTACAAAAGCAATAGGTGTAGGTCATGATATCACGTGAAGAAGCACTAAATCTCCTACAACAATACTTAAAGAACGAAAAACTAGTAAAGCATTGCCTTGCAGTTGAAGCAATAATGAAGGCTATTGCCCGTGAGCTTGGTGAAGACGAGAATCTATGGGGTCTTGTAGGGTTACTTCATGACCTAGATTATCAATTAGTAGGTAAGGATATGTCAAAACATGGGCTAATCACTGTAGAAATATTAAAGGATAAACTTCCACCTAATGCGTTAGACGCAATTAAGGCGCATAATGAATTAACTGGTTATAAATGCGAAACTAAATTAGCTTATGCATTAAAAGCATCTGATCAAGCTTCTGGATTAATAATTGCAACAGCCCTTGTAATGCCGCATAAGAAGCTTAATGAAGTAAAGCTTTCATCTCTTCTAAAGAAATTTAAACAAAAAGATTTTGCAAGAAGCGTTAAGAGAGAAAAAATATTATTATGTGAAAGGCTTGGTTTAAGTCTAGAAAGGTTTATGGAAATAGCATTAAATGCATTAAAGCATATTCACAAGGAGCTAGGGTTGTAGGACAAATAAAGATAAAAATAAATACTAGAACCCATGTATAGAGTAAGAACGAGGTGTTAAAGATTTGAGTAGGGATCAGGTAATAGGTTTGTTATTACTCATCGCTTCGGTTATAGTGATAATAGTCTATGGATGGCTAATGTTTATTCCCCCTCCAATACAGATCTTTGGATTACCTATAGACTTGTTCCTTTCTAAGCTAACACTCTTCATCGCCATTCTCGGCGTATTTGGCATCCTTGGATGGATAGGTTATACTCTCGCAACAACTCCGCCACCTAAACCCATAGAGGAAATAGAAAAAGAGCTTGAAGAAGAGTTAAAGAAACTTGAGAAGGAAATAAAGGAGGAAGAGAAGGCTAAAGAAACTAAGGAGGAGAAAGCCAAGGAGCAGGCAAAGGAAAGTCAGTAAGGGCGTCTCATATCATTAAATCAATAGATTGGTCGGTTCATCCTCAG
This sequence comes from uncultured Desulfurococcales archaeon, assembly GCA_964467535.1. Lineage (GTDB taxonomy): Archaea > Thermoproteota > Thermoprotei_A > Sulfolobales > WANQ01 > CAYXRT01. The sequence continues at coordinate 106,661 of CAYXRT010000004.1, read as the reverse complement.
CCCCCGTCGTATACATCACTATTCAGCGTAGGCTAGAATCATCATTCAACATTATCTATAATGTACTTTGGGGAAATAAGCCTATCTTTCCTAACGAAATATATTCCTCTTACAGGGTAATCTATAATGATTAAGATGATGAGCTTTGCCAGCGACCGAGAGAATGACGTAGTCCGCCCTCACTGATAATAGTTTCGAGGTATATGATTTGACGGGTCCGGCTCCTGGTAAGCTCAGAGTAAAAGACGCTAAAGTTATTTTAACTACACCTGCTGGAATAAGACGTCTAGATGATGCTGAAGTATATATCCATGTAAAAGGATGGACTTTAGCAAGGGTAACACACCTTGACATTGAACATCCGGAGCTAAACAACTACCTACCTCTAAAAATAACGGGTTATTACCCAATAACGGGAACTGGTTGGAGTCTAAGAGTAATACTTGATAAATTGATTAAGGGATTATGGATTGATGTAGAATCAGAGCTCTTATCAAAAGAGTTCATAAAATATGGTGAAAAATCATGGGTATACCTAGGAAGCAAAATTGGAGGTATATTTTTAGGATTTAGAAAGGAATATGTTAGGAGGCTCGAGAAAATAGCTGAAAAATACTATGGGATAAGTCCAAAGAAAAGAAAACAATAAAGCTACACTATAATTAAAACTTATTACTTTCCCAAACAACACCACTTACGTCAAGGAGAGAGGTGAAACTATAATTGAAGTTCAAGGGCTTAGTAGTTCTAGAATTCAGTAAAAAGCTACCTAGCGAATTAATCGAAAGCTTACCTGAATTAATTAATGAGTTAAATAATAAAATCCTCGTAAAAGGAGCTAGTAAGACCGAAGAAGCAGGAAGAATAATAAGATATAACGTTGAAGATTCAAAACTAATATTTGAAGTAGAAGCTGGTAGACAGGTAAGAATACATAATGCAGCTCTTAGAATAAGAAATTATATCGCCGAAAATATAGGTAAAAAATACAAAATAGGTGTAAGAGACGTTAGGCTCGTTAATGGATTAATTGAACTTGAAGGTGAGTTTAAAGTATCATTAAAGTTACCATTCATTAAGAGACTGGAAGCGATGAAAGGAAAAACTTTAGTCTATCTTGATACTATAGGTGAAGGGGAATTAAAGAGGCCTTTCATAGATCGATTATTAAAGCTTCTAGTAGAGAAGGAGGCTAAAGCTAAATGGGGTGGCAAAGCAGAACATTGGTACCTCATTAAGGAAAGTGGGATTAAATTTAAACAACCACTCTATACTGAGGATCCAAATAAGGTTCTTGAAGAGATAGGGTGGATTAAGAGGTTTTCAATAGGTCAATGGCTCTATACACCACCATTCACGTATCTATTAAATATGATAAAGACCTTATTTTTAAAAGAAGTAGTTAAGCCATTAGGTTTTACCGAAGCAGTGTTCCCTAAGATATATCCATTAGAAGTAGGATTAAAAACAGGACATTTAAGGGGTACAATAAACTCAATGCTATTTGCATCATTACCATTATCCTATGATATAAACGTATTTGAAGAATTAATAGATTATATGTATGTTACAAGCTCAGCACCACCAGAAGAAGTAGGAAAATATACAAGACCTCCAGCATACTTCCTATGTTTTGCCCAATGTGAGCCTTTCTATCAATTCTTTAACAAGGAAGTACTATCAGATGAAGATTTACCAATAAAATGGTATGACCATAGCGGACCTTCATATAGATGGGAAGCTGGAGGATTACACGGTGTAGAAAGGTTAATAGAATTCCATAGAATTGAAGTTGTTTGGCTAGGAAAGCCTGAACAAGTAATCGATATTAGGAATAAACTATTAGAAAGATATGAGTACTTCATGGACAAGGTGCTGGATCTGGAATGGCGATGGGCATGGGTGACACCTTGGTATCTTGAACAAGAGGGAGCTATCGCTGAAATTAAAGGTGTTGAAATTAATAGACCTGGAACAATAGACTTTGAAATATGGTTACCCTATAGAGGTCCAAGAGAGGATAGAAAGAACTGGCTTGAAGTAGGCAACATATCAATTCATGGAACTAAGTTTACGGAACCCTTCAAAATAAGGCATAACAAAGGTATAATACTATGGACTGGATGTTCGGGATTTGGTATAGAGAGATGGACTATAGCATTCTTGGCGCAAAGAGGCTTTGATCCTGAAAACTGGCCTTTAAAAGTAAGGAAATATTTAGAAGAAAATCCCTTCCCAGAAGCAGTAAAAGCTGTAACGTATCCAAAGACAGATAGAGGTAAAAAGTTATTAGAAAAAATCATGAAATTCTATAGGAAGTAAAATGTGCAACAATGATAAATACGTGACTATTTTTATTAAAAATATGGATAAGAGTATCAATGTTCCTAAGAATTCTAATTTAGGTTTGACATTATCTAAGGAAATAGGATTTCCACTACCATGTGGTGGTAATGGTTTTTGTGGTAAATGCCTGGTCAAGATTGTTGAGGGAGAGGTAACACCTCCAACAAGTCTTGAAATATTACGAGGTTATAGTGATATTAGAGGATATAGACTTGCATGTCAAGTTAAAGTATTAGGAAACGTATTGCTGGAAATCCCCTACATCCCTTGGGAAAGACCTATAACAACGAGAATAGGATTAGAAATTCCTCTCAAGGAAGTACATCCCCTAATAAACTTAATAAGAGTAGATGCTTCAATGACCCCGAAGGATGCTAACTTAAGAAGTTTCATTATATACGATGAGGCACTGAAGAGATTAATTGAATCATCTAATGAAGTGTATGCTCTAGGGTTGGATGGTATTGTCTACTTGGTAAAGAGTCTAAAGAAACCCACGGTATGTTTAGTAGATCTAGGTACTTCAAAAATAGCCCTACATGTTATGGACTATTATAACTCAAAGCTCATGAAGGAAGACGTGATAATAAATCCTCAAATACGTATAGGAACAGACATAATGTCAAGACTTGCATCGATAATCACGGGTAGAACTTCAACTAAGGAGCTAAAGAACATGGTACTTAATGCTATTGAGGATGAAATAAGGAGAATAGTTGGTAAGGATGGATTAAAGGACATTGTTTTGATAGCAATTGCCGGAAATAGCGTAATGACCTCAATAATATTGGAAGAACCTGTAATAACATTAGCACAAAAACCATTTCAGCCACTAACTCTATCCATGTTCATGACATTGAGTAATAGATTCGGGTTTAGAGAAATAAATGATTCAATAGTCCTAGTAATGCCGCTGCTTGGAGGCTTCGTAGGCGGAGATGCGTTAATGGATTATATAGCGGTCTCCTATATGGAAAGTAAAGACAGGTACCTAATAGTAGACTTAGGAATAAACACAGAGCTCATACTGGTTAACAAAGATGAGGTTTACTTCACAAGTTCGCCAGCTGGACCTGCCTTTGAGGGACATATAACCTCGGGGGTTCATGATCCCTATGGAGCAGTGAGTGAAGTAACTATAGAATCTATAAGTGATAAGAAGATATCGTTCAGATGGAAAACAGTTGATGGAGAAAAACCAAGAGGTTTAATAGCTTCAGGAGCAATAAGCGTCCTATATGAACTACTAACTCATAATATTATAGATTATAGTGGTAAATTACTTAGATACAATGTAATAGATGGTAATAAGGGTCTCTGTATTATTCCTGCAAATCAGACACTTCATGGAAAACCTATAATAATAACGCAGCATGATATAAGAGAATTACAAAAGGCTATAGCAGCAGTAAAAACTGCATGGAAAGTATTATTAAACTATGTAAATATGGATATAGATGAACTAGATAGAGTATATATAGCTGGAACTTTCGGCACTTCATTAAATCCTAAGCATGCTAAAGAACTAGGAATTGTGCCTCCTGTAGACATTAATAAGATAGTACCTTCAGGAAATCTAGTACTCCAAGGATTGAAAATATCCATATTCGATAGCAAGTATTTAAAAGGCGTATTGAATAGAACCTGTAACTTTAGGTTTGTGAATTTAGTCGAATATCCTGATTTTAATAAATTATGGATAGAAAATTTAAGATTAGATAAAATATTTTAGCTCTTCCTCCTCCGTATTCTCAATATTGTTGCAGCTATAACTATAGATGCAATAATAAATGAAATATATTGAATAAGGGATTCACTCCTAGTAGTCGTGACTACCTTGAGTACCTTAATACTAGTATTGGTTAACAATATCCTCATGTAAATAGATGAACTATTAGTTAAGTTATATGTTAAACGTGCTTCAAGTAATATTCCTGTTATTCTGTCATATTTTTTAGTTATACGGAAACCATTTTTCTCTTCCACGGTAGTAGAATTTATAGGTAGTCTATGAGGATACGTGTAGATAAAGTTTCCTTTCCTCCATTCTAAGGTTTCATTCTTAAAGAGCGAGTAAAGTATGTTCCATACATGTTCATTAATCTTACTACTTGCATTTATGATGGACTTTATTTCAAAGATATTAAATGACACGTTAGTGAATAAAACCTTTATGAATGCTTTATTACTTAGTTCTTTATCCTTGTATTTAATTCTTATATTAGCTATGTAATGAAGCCAATCGCCGTTCTTTACCCATGCAGGCTTACATGGTAGGGGAGTTATATTGAAATACTTGGTTATTTCAAGAATAGAGATTGTTGTAGTGGTAGTAGGTATTGAGTTGAACATTGTAGTTGTGAACATAATTATAAAAGCAACGAGTAAAGTGATCGATATGGTTAATACAACCCTTAGCTTTTTCTTAACAACTAAGAATTTCATCTATAAGCCCTTAGCATTAATTGGATGCTATTACCTCTTATAGCCTATCTTTCTGAGAAATTCATGTCTTTCCTTTATATCCTCTTCCCTTTCAATACCTAAAGGCGTGTAACCGTCAATTACTCCTAGTAATGCCCTGCCTTGATCCGTTTCAGCAACTATAACCTGTACAGGATTAGCTGTTGCAGCATAAAGTGTAACGACTTCCTGTACTTGCTTAAGCGCGTTTAATACATTGATAGGCCACGCATCCTTAATGTATATTACAAATACGTGACCAGCTCCAATGTCGTATGCGGCTTTTGCGGCAAGTTTTCTTAACTCTTCGTCATTACCGTCATGTCTTACAAGCCTTTTTCCACTTGCTTCACAGAAGCCGATTCCAAACTTTATGTTAGGAGCACTGGTAATGAGTGCTTCATAGAGATCCTCAACTGTTTTAATAAAGTGACTCTGTCCAATAATTATGTTGGTTCCCTCAGGTACACGAATACTAACAACTCTTAACTTAACCTCCTGCGACATAACTAACCCCTAACTTCTTTAAAGTACGAGGACTACTAAATATACTTTATATACATAACATATGTAGCATATATGTAGCTCCTAAGCATAAGGAAAGGAGAGAGGATAAAATATGAGTGGTAGAGTATATCCAAAACATCCACTTGTCGGTGTAGGAGCTATAGTGTTAAGGGATGATGAAATACTATTAGTTAGGAGATTATATCCACCAGGTAAGAATAGATGGAGTATTCCCGGAGGACTTGTTAAACTTGGTGAAGACCTCATTACAGCTGTTAAAAGAGAGCTAAAAGAAGAGACTAATCTAGAAGGTCATCCAAAAGGCATACTATATATTGCAGAATACATAGAAAAAGAAGCAGGTAAGATAAAATACCATTATATCATAATAGACTTCTTAATGGACGTAGATAACTTAGCAAATTTAAAACCTGGAGGCGATGCAGGCGATGTCAAATTCTTTAAGCTACAAAAAGCTCTAGAGCTCCCTCTTACATCAACGACAATGAAGTTAATACAACATTTAGTCAATTGTAAAGGAAAATTAAAGTATATACCATTAATAACAAGTATTATTAAAAGGTAGAAGCCTAGATGACTATAGGTACTAAACTATTAGAACTACCTATTAACAAACTACATCTAATGTTTAAGGAAAGGGAATTAGAGATAATAACTAAACCGCCTATAGCTCTAAGGCTAGATGGTGTAGGATTTTCACGTATTCTATCACATTTCCGAAAGCCACGAGATGAAAGAGTTCATAATGCCCTGGTTAGCGCTGCTATGGAGGTAGTTAAAAGATATAATTGTGAAGCAGCATACATTACTAGTGATGAAATAAATATTTTCATGCTCAAGAACTTGCCATATAGTGGTAGAGTAGAAAAACTAGATAGTATTATAGCATCGATAATTTCAGCTACAGCGACTAAAACCCTAGGAATACCCCTTTACTTTGACTGCAGGATAATAAAATTAAATAATACTAATGAAGCTATATGGTACCTCTTATATAGAGCGAGAGTAGGATTTGGAAACTTTATAGGAAGTTTATTGAAGTGTCTAGGACTTAATCCAAGAGAAGTACCAAGTATCTTGGAGCAAATATCAATCCTAAGGAGTAAGGGTGTAAGCATAGAGAAAGAACCTAAGTGGAAAATACTAGGGTCTAGTGTCCTATGGGCTACATATGAAAAAGAAGGATATAATCCTATAGAGAAAAAGAAGGTTAAAGTCCTTAGAAGAAAGGTAATAGTCGTAGAAGGATATGAGACATTGTTAAAGTATCTAATATCTATATGTGAACTCCACTAACCTTATTTTAGTCAACTATTTCAACGTACAAACTAGGTGGGTTACGGCCTTGAAGAAAACCGATTTCCTGAGGCACATAGTCAACTATGTATTATCTTCAAGAACAGATATACCTAGACAAGTGGTAGATGAAGTTCGAAGCAAAGTAGAAAAGGCTGAAGAAAAGTACAACTTTTCAGCTTTTGGAGGAAACATAGTTAAACTAGCAGATTACATAAAGAGCTCTGACTTTAACGATCTAATTAAAACCTTGAAAACATTTGGCTACTTACAAGTTCTCATAGATATTCTTAAGTTAGCTAAAGAAAAGTATAGTGATATACCTGAAATAGTTAATGCTATTGAAGAGAGATTGAAAACAATAGAGGTTAAGGAAACAACAGTGATAAAAGAATTAGAAGAATTAACACTTAAGGTAGAGGAAGTAGTTAAAGACCGGGCTGTAGTGGAGAGAATAGGAAATACCATTAATATTAATATTAAAGGTGTAGGTGTATTAAGGATCATATATAACATCTCAGAAAAGAGAATAAACCTAGATGTTGACGTAGAATTTAGTAGGAAAAATGTAGGATGGGAAAGCATTGAGAAGCTACTAGAAGTACTATTGAGGTTCTCATATTGAAATACAAGCTCATATGCTTTGATCTTGACGGAGTCCTTGTAAAAGAGAAGAGTAGCTGGGAACATATTCACAAAGTATTAGGAGTAGATATGAAGACTAGAGTAGAGAATATAATCAATTACAGCTTTGGAAAAATAGACTATCACAAATGGGTTGAAATGGATGTAGAGCTCTGGAAGATCAAGAATAAAGATCTCAATCTAGATACTATAAGGAGCATAGTTAGTATGATAGATATAAATGAAGAAGCAATAGAGTGCATAAATGAGCTAAAGAAAATGGAGTTAAAGATAGCAATAATAAGCGCTGGAATATATGAGCTTGCACAAAGAATAGCTCAAATCCTTGGAATAGAAATAGTATATGCAAATCCATTACCAGTCAATAGCCATAATATTATAACAGCTAAGCCCTTAGCAAGAATAATTCCATTTTCAAAATCAAGAATTATAGTTCATTTAGCAAAGAGACTCGGTATTTCGTTAGAAGAAACCGTATATGTTGGAGATAGTCTATGGGATTTAAGCGCCTTAAATACTGTAGGCTGCAGCATTGGTTATCGAGTTAATAGACTCGTATCTAAATATGTTGATGTTGTAATAAACGACTTAAGAGAGATACCTAGAATTCTAAAGCTAGACTGCATGAAATCCTAAAATATAGTTAAATTTATATATTTAAACTAAGGTAAAGAGGATTCAGCACCTTAAGAATATATGGTGGGTAAATGGTAAGAAGGTCAAGGAAAACATCAAAAAAGCGTTCTAAAGGAGTATATAATGTAGATGTTAAGAGATATAGCATTTATCCATCAATACCTAAACCCGAAGAATTTAAACCCACAGAGAAGGTGAAACCAGGATCATTAATAGAAGTAAAGGTTGATGATATAGATGAGAAGGGTTCAGGAAAAGCAAAGTATAATGAATATAAGGTTATTATTATAGGAGATGTAAATGTGGGACAAAAGGTAAGGGTTAGAATAAGCAGAATACATAGAAATATAATTTATGCTAAGGTAATCGACGGGAAGAGGCATTAATGGATGCCCATCATAACACATAACAATGTAATATTCATTGAAATAAGAAGGGGTAAAGGACTCTATGGAGGAGACGCACTTGTTATAACTGAAAGCTATACAAAGAATGAATCATATTACTACCTTTACTACGCTTATGAACCATATAAACTAAACATGTATAAGTTACCAAATAAACTAATAATAACGTCAATAGAATTCGATCCTAAATTAGCTTTAATGTATGGTATTGAAAAAATAAACAAAATAAGAAGAGAATTACTAACTGAAGGAAAATGTAAATTAGAGCCTATAGAGGGAGAAATATATCCAAATGTAGTAATTAAATTCAAGTACAACGAAAATCCAATAAGGTTAAAACTATATATACATTATTAACTTAACATCAATTATCATCATTGTTGACTTCATCCATTTTTCGCAGATCTAAGACTTCTTCCTCCTTTTCCCTTAATGACTCGATAACTGAAAATACCTTCTTGGATGCAGGCATCATTATTAATGACCCTAGAATACCAAATAAGGGAGCTATCATTATTGGTGTTAATGCGTAGAAGGTGAACTTTGTAAATAATCTTGTGATAAATTCAAATGCTGTAGAAAGCCATATTAATACAATGATTAATTCTCCTATACTCACCGTTATAAATCCTATAATGATTTTTTGCTTTACGTTCTCCACCATTAACGCTGCTACAGCTGTAGCTACTATAGCTGAAATAAGCACTCTATAAACACCGAATAGAGGTAATAAATATGATATTACAATAAATAGAATAATGCCAAAACATGTAAATAAGGGAACTCTATAATTACCTTCTACTAGATATGTTTTTAAGATCTTTAATAGAAGGTTTAAGTCGGTAATTAAGTATACAATACTAACAACTATTAAAACAGCTATGGGGGTTATATGAACTGTGTAAAAACTATATTGTGTTCTGTTGCCGATGAAATATAAAAGAATATACATCCCTATGGGAACCCAATACCATGAGAGAATACTACCAACACCAGGTCGGAGAGCCTTTAATGCTAATGGTATTAGAATAGCTGTTAAAGGTAAGGTTAATAGCATTAAAAATGGACTAGGCATAGCGTATAAATCTGGCGAAAAATGCAGGGGAAATGGATTACGTGCTATAAACCAATCCCATGGATTAGAAACTGGAGGCCCATTAGGTGGTCTAGAGGTTGTATGCCATCCTATAGCCCATAGTAAGAGATTTATCCAATTAATTAGCCCTCCTTCATTTATGATTATTGGTATGTTTATAATAAAGAATACAAAAGCAGGTATTACAATAACACAAAGTAGAAGCCTCCTTCTATCTAAATTTCTCCAACCAGCAATCATTAATGCTAATGAATTAAAGAAGCCGCTCATTTTAGACGATCCTGCTAAACCTATAAAAACAGCTGCTAGATAATATCTACCAGCTAATGTAAAATATAATGAAATTATTGAAAAGAGCGCTACATATATATCAAGCATAGCAACAAGACTCATAGACCTAACTACAGGTTCAATAGCAACAGATAATGCAGCTACAACACCAATCCATGAATTAAATACTTTAGATGCAATAAGATACGCAAAAAATATTATTAAAGCCCCAGCAATTATGCTTGGAATTCTCCAAGCTACAGGATTATCTTTAACCAATAAGGTTAAACATAGGATATACTTCACCAGTGGGGGATGTTCTAGGTTAAGGTATTCGGTTATACCATTCCAATCAGGATAAGGATAGCCTTCTATGATTAGAACCCCATTCCATGACTTAAGTTCATTAATGTATTCTATAGGCATTAAGACTCCAAGAGCATAGGGATATCCTGTCCTAAGCTGTTTATCATATATTTTTAAAATTATACCTCCAACAGTTTCTACAAATGAAGAAACTTCATCTCTTATAGTGCTTGATGTACAGAGTACTGTTGCATATTCTTTACCATTAACTATCGAATTAGGTTTTAACCCAAAATACTTATAAAGCATATTTCTAGCACTACTAACATACCAACATTCATCACTTACGTATTTTACATCACCTTTAGTTAAGTCAGTATAGAGCGTGTAGTATAGTTGATGTACCACAAAACCTACTATTATTAACAACACTAATATTCTTGGCAAATATTGTAAGAGCGACTTCGATATCAACTATCTACACCACACTCACTTCAAACTCCTAAACACGATATACCTGTATATAAATATGGTTAAGAAGCATACAAGCAGTAATGAACCTAATATAATCATTTGGGCCATAGGGAGAATTACGTATGCTACTGTAAGACCTAATAAGGTAAATAGTGCTGCATAAAGCATTAATTTAGATAGGTACTCTAATTTAACTTCAAAAGTTACTCCTTTACACCAGTATGTAGCTAAATATAAAGGTACCAACACCATTGATAAAGTATATGCAAAATGTACTTCTAGAGGTACATTAACTAGAGACAAAGGTGTTTCATATCCTACTACTAATGCCAATACTCCCCTTAATAGAATTGAAATTGCTATTGCGCCTGAATCGCTAACATCATGTTCTAAGGCTACGAATAATGCTAATGCTAAACTATAAGCTATAATGGGAGTAGTAATAATATAAAAACCTTTATATTTGCAATTAAGTATAGGTATTATTGGCCAAAATAACGTGACTACTATTAATAGTGCTGAAGCTAATAATGGGGTACAGTAGTTACGTACTATTGTTAGAGCTAGAAACATTACTATCGGAAATGTATAAATAAACTTAGCTTTACCACTTCTATCTAAAAACACTAATATAAGAAATAGTATAACTGAAATACTTAACCATAAAATAAGTTCATGACTTGTAATCAGCTTATGCATTATTCTATTATAAAAAATAACATATATTGGAGAGCCTATAAGTACATAGAACATGAACAACAGGAAATTACGTAAAAATCTCTCTATGGAAATTATTATCACCCCATTTCACGTAAACTGTAGTATAAGTTCAACGCTCCTTCAATGAAGTACTTCCTGGGAAGAACAGAAACCAATGCACCTTTAATCTTTAATAGTCTAACATATCTTGATAATCTCTTACGCTCTCTAATGACTAAATCTACATATAAGTTGTATAAATACTTGCCCTTAGGCTTAGGTGTAAATGAAGGTGTATAGGGTATTATAAATACAGGTATATGGTTAAGAGCTTTTAATGAATTAACTATGTATTCAACTTCATCTTTGCTTATGCCTTCAAGCGTTGTAAATAATATGATGATAGTCCTATGAGATAACACTCTCTTGGCTACATCCACTACACTAATCAACCTTGGTACATGTATTTGTGGTGAGAGTGTTTCTAAAGCCTCAATAGCTAAAGAGAGCATTTCCTTTCTACGGCTTGGAATAGTTAAGTGTGATGGAATACCAGTTATGTATATTCCAATGGGATCTCCAAGCCTATGAGCAGTTAATAATATAGCTCCTGCTGCTTCAACATAGTAATCAATAATCCTCTTCTTATATCCTAGTGATGAAGGTATACTTGGATCAATGACTAGCATTGTTTCAAGCATGATCTCTGTTTTTGTTTCTTTTACATAAGGTATTCTCCTAGGATTACGTGCTGTAGGCTTCCATGCTATCTTTTTATAGTCATCGCCAGGCATATATTCACGAAGATATTCTAATTCAACACCTATCCCCTTACTTCTAATAGGGTGCCCTCCATGAGGAGCAGCTAATTTGTGCATTATTGTTAGAGGCTTTACTGAGATAGTGTAAAATGATGGAACTACTTTAATATTCACTAAGCTATTCCTTAGCTCTATTGATGGAGTATATACAGCTAGACCAAGTACACTAGTAAAGTATACGATTATAGGACCTAAATAGAAGTCGCCTCTGTATATAGGTTTAATGATGTATTTTAACTTAACTTTAGTATCTCTTTTAATATTTATTAGTGCTTCATTTTTTCCCTTAATTATAGTTAATTCCTTTGGTATGAGATCCTTTATGAATAATAGGCCTTTACCATTAGTTATCATAAGCTCTAAATAGATCTCACTAGAACTTCCTAGGAGTATTTTATTTGAATATTTAATGCGGCCACCTTTAATAATACATTTATGAGCATTTTTTGTAAGATATGCTAAGTCTAGGAGAAGCAATAATATGAGAAATGTCGCATAAGCTATTATTTCATATCTTAAGGTTAAGTACGAATAAAATAACAGTACGCTACATAATAATAGTATTAGATTACCTTTACGTGTAAGCCTAAGACCTTTAGTCATTTAGGAGCCTTCACCTTATTCAATACGTGATCGAGTACCTTTCTAATGGTATTATAGCTCCATAGGGGTTCGCGGCTATAACTGCTAATTATAAATTCTGGTCTTAGTATAATCCTATGGTTCATTACGTCAAAGAAAACTGCTTTAACATCATCGGGTATTACGTAGTTTCTACCCTCACTTATAGCAGCATAAGCTCTGGATGCATAAAGTAACATCACCTCGGCTCTGGTACTACCACCTAAAAGAATAGCTGGATGTTCTCTAGTAGCTCTGACGAGGTCTACTATATATTCAAGAATATCATCATCAACTTTAACTCTTTCTTGAATAATATTTCTGGCTCTCTTTATTTCGTTTATACCTGCAATAGGTTCAACATCAATAACTTCACCTTTAATTCTTTTACGTCTTAAAACTTCAACTTCTTCTAAACGGTTAGGATAATGTACTATTAATCTAAATAAAAATCTGTCTAACTGAGCTTCCGGAAGAGAGTAAACACCTTCGGTTTCAACAGGATTTTGAGTAGCAATGACCATGAATGGTTCGGGAAGTCTGTAGGTCTCACCATCAACTGTAACTTGTCTTTCTTGCATAGCTTCAAGAAGAGCACTTTGAGTTCTTGGAGGAGTTCTATTAATTTCATCAGCTAACAAAATATTAGTGAATATGGGTCCAGGCCTAAACTCAAAATCCAAGGTCTTTTGATTAAATACTTTAACCCCAATAATATCACTAGGTAATAAGTCTGGAGTTAACTGTATTCTCTTAAACTTTAAGTTAAGACTTAATGCGAAAGATTTAGCAAGATATGTTTTAGCAATGCCTGGAACACCTTCAATTAATACATGACCTCCAACAAGAAGCGATATGAATAGCTTATTGACAACATCATCTCTACCAACAATAACTTTACTTATCTCCTTCCTTAATTTACTTGCTAATTCTTCAACAAAACTAGTATCCATAATTTACTCACCTATTACTATTACCATGTTGTAGCTTAGAGATTATATTATTAGCCATATCTAAGTATTTTATCACCTTAGCTAAAATTTCATCTGTTTTCCTATATTGTTCATATAAGTCTTTACTATAAATTTCCCTTTCAACAATATGCATATTAATATAAATGCTCCTAAGCTTAAATAGCAATAAGGATAACCTAATAGCATTAATTATGCCTAAATATTTTGATAAATTAAGCGTTAATGAGATAAAGGTTCTTAGTTTCATGAAAATACTTAATTGTCTTAACAGATCTATTTTAACATTGCATTCTTCTTCAATTATACGAAGTAGTCCGTATATTTCCTTAGAAAACCATTCTATAGCAACCATCATAGGATTATATATCAATGAAGCATAGTAACTAGATGCCCTAGGAGGTTTAGTAATAGTATGATATAATGATTTAGGCTGCGTTGCTGGGGTATAACAGCAAAATCCATTAATTATTTTAATCATATAGTTAATCGTAAAGTATAATCCCAGAATGGCTAGAATTATATAGGCTAATAATAGCAAATCTACCCTAACCCCACTTCACCTTTATCCTTCAAGATGTTATCTAGCGCTTTAATAATCCTCTTTTTACACTCAATTAAATAATTAATATCAACCCATGAAACTTCTTTCTTACCAAACTTTACATCTTCAAACGCTAATGTAATAACCCATATGTCATCACCTAAGCCTGTATTTTCTTCAATTATTTTAGCAAGCTCTCTATGCGTAATAGATTCACCAATATCGAATGCTCTTTTAGCCTTCATATAGATTTCGTGAAATATTGAACTAATAGCATTTAATACTATAGACTTCTTCTTTACCTCCCTTCTAGATTCTTCTAAAGTTAAGTATTTTCTAGTAAAAGAAAACCCCCTCTTCTTCGACAAGTGAATGTAGTATATGTAAACTGAAGTCGCTATTAAAGCCAACAATATTATGCCTACAACAGTACTAAGGACCTCAATTTCATGGACTATTATAGTTCTATTACCTGCTCTTAGCGGCACTTCGGGGACCTTAAATCCGAACAACCTCATTATAAAAGACATGATAGTGTAAAAAGCTAAGACGAGAATCATGCCAATCCATTTAAAGAAGTCGGCTAGGAGCTTAAATAACAGCATTAGAAAATCTAATTGACGTTTAGATTCTTTCTTACTAAAGTAAGATGTTGTAGTTAAAGTAGTCCTGGATTTTACTTCACTTTCCTCAAGAATTGTTTTGTTTACGATTTTACCTGTTGGGACAGGAACCTTAATAGTCACCATATGAAGTGGTCTATGACCCCAAGAACTAGACATTATATTTAAAAATACTAAGAACATTAATGCTACTACTAAAATGAATGCAAAGCTCCTTAAAGTTATTAATGGGGATTTATTGAGGGACATATCTAACGTTCTCTGTAGTCGTGTATTTATTTCCACCTATATATAATACGGGCTTGAATTTATATGAACTATACGTTTCATCTTCATCTAAGTATTCTTTTAAAGCATATGCTTCTACAACTCTACCGATAAAGAGCACGTGATCACCTGCCTCTATCTCATTTTCAACGATACATTCAAGCCAGGCTATGCTTTCGGATATCAATGGAGCTCTAATTTTTCTAGCTTTAAATGTTTTTATCTTAGATAATTTATCCTCTTTTCTTCCAGATACAGTACCAGTATAGTGTACTTGCTTAAGTAGATCTATCGATGGGACGTTTATGGCGAATTCCCTAGTTTCCTTAATGTAACTATATGTTAATCTTCTAGGAGAAATAGCTACAGCTACTAAAGGAGGTCTTGCTGACACAGGCATAACCCAAGCAGCAGCCATTGCATTACACTTTCCCCGCTTATTACATGAAGTAATGATTACTGTTAATTTAGGATGAAGAAGCCTTGTAATTTTAGAAACACTTACCACCTCCATACAACAACACACCCGCTCTTACTATATTATGACTAGGAGTTAAATCAGTTCGCGGCCTCTACATCATTCTTCTTTCAGCTGTCCAGCAGTGTATCCTCATTAACATTATATTATTATACTTCCATGATTTTAAATCTTGGTGGTTCAATTCTTTGACTACGGCACCTGGGGCACTTACTAGGTCTTCGTGGCTTTTCTAGATTTTTAAATACATAGCCGCAGCTTTTACATTGAGGTGGCGTCATAAATACGGCATATTTACCTCTGCTTTTTCTCCTAATTGTTTTAGCTATATGCTCTATGTGTTCATATATTTCTCTTTCTCGAGTATTAGGGTCTAAACCTAGCTCAACTATAATTTCTTTAGCTGAAAGTGGACAATTAGTTTCCATAAGCAATTTCATAATTCGTTCTCTAATTGTCTCCTCTATCATGATATTTCCCTCCTATATTAAACCGTTATGCCTCCAGCAACGCCTCTTATGTTAAAGAACTCTGAAATAGCTTTATCTACAACCTCAGATACCCTCCTTAAGATATTACTTTCACGAACACTTACTCTATCCACATATACTCTGACTATTATTCTAGGTATGATACCCTCTCTTACCATAAATGCTACAATATCTAATGGTTTTACATCAACCATTTCCATACCTATAATTGTTGTAACATAAAGTATTGGTGAAGAGAGGCCTGCTAACGGTATTGGGTGAAGTACATTAACATCAAGCCATATATTATTAGGATTAACCATACTACTACATGACTTAGCTATTTCATCTTTAACGAACTTCTCTAAATCATTGGTCCAGTGTTTTAAGTATCTGTATGCCAGTATACCTGGATCATGGCCTATACCAGTAGCTACAAGAGGAATCTTATAATCAGATCCAATACGTTTCCAAGGATTACGTCTATTAAGTAAAGCCTTAACCTTCTCAGCTACATCAGGTTTAAGTTTATTTTCTTCAACAAGATCAGCTAACTTAGATAATACATAATCATCTGTAAGCTTGATGTATTTAGATGGATCCCCCTCACCAAGCCTTAATACCGCTTCAGTTAGTCCTAGTTCATTATCAACTTCTTTTAATATCTCCTTTAACAGCTTGGAAAGAGATCTATTATATGGATGAAGGTATACATGTTCATACATATAGACCCTACTATTAAAGTAGCTTCTCAGAGCACCTAGAGCTTTTCTATTGATAGCAATATTGTGGTATAAATCATTAACAACTACAGGATAGCTTTCTCTAATAAGTCTCTGATAGTCTATAGCACCATACTCTTTAGTTCCAGTATAATAACTATCCCTTAACAAGAAGTCCATTATATCTGAAGGATAGATCCATGCCTTTATCGTCTTTCTGATCAACTTAAGTATCTTCTCTTTAGGCTCATCTTCAGATAATATCTTCTTAATAATCTCGTACAATTGAGGTAAGTTATATTTATCTTCAGCTTCTCGGACTATTTTTGAGATCTCTGAATACTCTATAAGCAATAATCCTAAGAGCTCATGGTTATCTAGATTCTTAGATTTTAGTTCTTTACTTAACAGTATTGATTCCTCAAACATATGACTAAAAGGTCCATGCCCTACATCATGAAGAAGACCAGCAATTCTAGAACCTTCAATTAATGATTCAAGCTTAAAGCCTTCAAGAGCTTCATTTCCAAGCTTTTTAACGAGAAATGATAAAATGTGACTACTAAACTGACCAGCTAGATGCATAACTCCAATACTATGTTGGAACCTTGAATGTTCTGCACCTGGATAAACAAGGTAAGTTAATTGGAGTTGTTTAATATGTCTAAGTCTTTGGAAAACCCTAGTATCTATAATTTTTGCTTCAATTTCTTTATTATACTCTACATAATCATATATGGGATCCCTCATTGCTTCCCATGTAAGCTTACCTAATTGAATAAATTCCATGGGTATCGTTGCTGCTCACCTGACATCCTCCCTATATATCTGTTTATTATTTATCTTACTAATACATACTTAAACCCTTCATTCAGAATTATTTTCAGGTAATTACAGTATTAAGCTTTGAGAAATATTAAAGGAGATAAACATTATCATTATCTAAATCTTAATTTTTCATTAAGTTTTCTACCTGTGAATATATAATTGTTCCTCCTATACCAATCAATCATATTAGCTATTCTTTCCTGAATAATCCATTGACCATAGAGACCTCCTTCACCAATAAGTTTATATAACTTCTTCTTGACTGAGAGAGGTATTCTGCCTGGAGGAGCTTCTGCAAATGGAGTTCCAGGTAATGGCATAAAGGTATGTGCATGAATTCTAGCACCCGTCTTAACCAACCTCTCTATAGCCTTTATTGAAGCTTGAATATCCTCTTCCTCCTCAAATGGTAGACCAAAAATAAAGTCTACATCTACTTTAAATCCGCATTCTATGGCTGCTTCAACAGCGTTAAAGACATCCTCAATTGTATGTCTACGATTAATAATCCTTAATATCTTATCACTACCAGACTGTGCTCCAATAATTAATGACGTATTTGCTACGTATCTTCTTAAAGTCTTTAGAACTTCCTTATCAACGCTATCAGGTCTAACCTCACTTGGAAAAGTACCAAAGAATATTCTACCTCCATACTTTTTCGCTTTTTCGTGTAGTTTCTTAAGCAAAGTATCTATAGCATCATAGCAAGGAGTTATCCCATTACTGCTCATGTAGGCAAAAGAATTAGGTGCAATAAATCTAAGATCTCTTAATCCCATTTTCCACATTAATTCAGCATACTTTAATATAACATCTACACCACGAAATCTAACCTTAACACCATGCATAAAAGATACTTGACAGAATTTACAGGCTATTGGACAACCCCTCATAATCTCAATTGGGTTAAACATTCTCCTCCAATAAGGAAAAGGAGGATAACTATTTAGATCAACAATTTTGCTCCTTTTACAGACAACGACCTTGTCGTCATCAACATACCCTATACCACAAATGTTCTTAACGTCACCACCCTCACTTAAGGTGCAGAGAAAATCACAAATACTTTCTTCTGCTTCACCATAGAAGATATAATCAAATCCTATTCTTAATAATGATCCAGCAGGATCTCCCGTAACGTGTGGACCTCCACCTACAACCATTATGTCAGGCAGGTATCTCTTAACTAGCTTTACAAAACTTATAATTTCAGGTAATTGAGTAGTAAAGAAACTTAAACCGATGATTACTTTCCTATATAAATTCCTTAATCTATGAGCTAACTCGAGTATAGGGTCATTATTCCAAACAACATATACATCTACAGGTACATTATTATGTTCTATTGCTGCAAGTATTGAATTTAGACTATATTTATTATTTCTTGTGTAGTAGAGTATTAACGCTATGTCATTTCTCATACTTCACCTTCTGTTGAATGTAGTAGTAGATTAGGTTTATTAAGCTAAAAGTATCTCAACTCATGTAGGTGTTAAGCCATGAGCATTAAGGGTATACCTGAAGAAGAAATAACGAGGTATATTGTACTTGAAACAGCTAAGGATCTTGCAGAGCTATCTAATGTTGACGTAGTTGTTGTAGGTGCAGGACCTTCAGGCATGGTTGCAGGATACTACTTAGTCAAGGAAGGCTTAAAGACTGTAATCCTTGAACGAAGGTTGTCATTTGGTGGAGGTATTGGTGGAGGAGGAATGCTATTCCATAAAATACTAGTAGAATATCCTGCAAATGAAATTTTAGATGAAATGAACATAAGGTATAAACGCTTAAATGATAAGCTATTCATACTTGATTCAGCTGAGTTGATGGCGGGACTTGCGTATGCTGCTTTGAAGGAAGGAGCGAAAATAATACATGGTGTAACAGTTGAGGATGTAATCTATAGATTAAATCCGCTAAGGATAACCGGTGTAGTAATTCAATGGAGTGCAGTAATATTAAGCGGCTTACATGTAGATCCATTATTCATAAAGGCTAAAGCAATTATAGATGCAACAGGACATGAGGCTGAGGTCTTAAGTATCGTAGCAAAAAAGATACCTGAAAGTAACCTTAAAGTACATGGACATAAACCTGCTTATAGCGAAGAAGCTGAGAGATTAGTGGTTGAAAAAACAGGAAAAGTACTTCCAGGATTATACGTCACAGGAATGGCAGTAGCATCACTATATGGTCTTCCAAGAATGGGGCCTATATTTGGTGGGATGCTGTTATCCGGAAGTAAAGTAGCAAAAGAGGTAATAAAAGACATTAAAGGTGAATAATAGACTAACTGTCATATTTAAGCAGTGTCACTTTATTTATATAATTTGAATATAAGTGTAGGAATACCGCGTTAATGTTATGAAAGTACCACTTTAATACCACCCTCTAGGAATATATAGTATCGGGAGTTCCTTTGTCCCAGCCCGAGAAGCTATCTCCTACCTTAATACCCGTTAAGAGACGTAGGAAAAGGAAGCTCTGGGTTACAGATAATGAAGTATGCTTTAGAAAGCAGAAGACATTTTGCTTTAGTTTTAAGAAAGACATCATTGATGTAGTTAAAAGCTTAGAACAATTAATAAATTACATATTATATGATAGCACACTAGCAAGAAGGTTTAGAAATCCAGGAGCAGTTAGATCATTAATACTCCTTTTATATGCTAAAGCAACAAGACAGCCCGTTTACAAAGTAGCGATACAACATGATACAGCACCAGAACAATTATATAGAATTGAAAGGGCTATTAGAGAAGAGGGATTTAATCAACTAATCACGGAGACTATTTCAAAAACAATAAAGAGATAATATAACCAAGCGGAAACGACGATCTATACAGAGAAAGCCGATCACTTAATGGAAGTAAATAAACCATACAATTCTTTATTTAGATAACACTATATCGTAGATTATAGTGAAGTAAAGTAAATTCAAATCATGCCTACGACTCTAAAGATATTATTTGTAATTTAAGGTTATTATGAATAAGCCTTCTGAAATAATTTTAAAGATGTGTGCCATATCAACCAGCAAAGATGTAGGTTCATGGATATCTATCAGCTTATAGATAGTTTTTTACAAATGTAGTAATGATGGTTTATAGAACGACGGGAAGCTAGATTTAGATATAGCCACTAGTTCTTAGCAGGTTTATAGGAGTAAAATCGACTTGATCATTTTCCATATGATTAATACTATGATAAATGTAACATAGTAAATCAATCTATGTAATTAAATGGAGATGTACATTTACGTTAAACAATAACTATGATTAATCATACGATTTAATATGAATATAAAATTCATTAAAAATCATATAGCTTGAATATTGCTGTTTGTTATTATCTATCTTGGCTAAAATATCTTATCTTGGGTGGTGGTATATTATTTATGGTCAAAGTAATGTAGGGATTATCGACCAATTCTTCAAGAAACTTATCACCACTTTCACTGAGCTTTGTTATAAAATTACTATATTTTTCAATAGTTTCTTCCTCCTCTAGGCTTTTAACTGTAGGATCATATAATGTTATGGTTATATATGGAAGACCATATTCATCTACGTCGATTAACCCCCAAATAGCCCTTATTTTAAAACCTGCATGTATAGCTGTCTCCTTAATAATGTCGCTATACTTTTCAATGATAGTGTCTAATAATTTTTCAGCTATATTTATACCCTTATTACCATACTTTTCATGGACTTTTCTAAGTTCTTCGCCAAGTTTCTCGTGAATCATTTCTAAGTTCATAAGCATGTTCATGGTTTCTTCAGCCATAGCTTAACACCTACCTTAAACTCTATGAAGATATATTGAAGCCTTTAATATAAAAATATTAATAGGTAATATTACCATTACCATCCCTTATCATATCTCCATATATAGGTTTCTCTAAGGATATCACATGTAAATTTAACATATGTAGTTTCGACAGGTCTTTAAACTTTAAAATAATAGTATATTGGAGGTTAAGAATAGAGGAGGGTAAGGCTATGTCTCTTGATGAGCTACCACCAAGCCTTAGGAAAAAATTACTAGAAAAGGCTATGAAACTCGCATTAAGTAAAAGTAAGGAGGAGCAGATGCCATTACCACCATCACCTAAACAATTGGTAATGAATGTATTAGTTGATGATCGTGGAAGGGAGCTTTTAGAAAGAGCTGAAAGAGAATACCCTGAAGCAACAAGATATGCTATCGCAGTTATAGCTAGGCTTATACAAGCAGGTTATATAAGAGAATTAGATGCACAAACACTCTTACTATTATTAAACAACCTAGGTGTACCTATAAAACCTGAAATTAGAATTAAATTCGTTAAGAAGGGTAAGGAGGTTAGCTTAAAAGAATACCTTGAAGATTAAACTCTAATTCTAAGTACCTAAAATATCCTCTAACTTACTCACTCCTTCAATAACATAATTTATAATTCTTTCAATTAAAACTCTCAGCTTCCTCACATCGGTAAAATAGGTATCACATATTACAATAACATAGTATTCTGGGTCTATTGCATAAAAGTACTTCCAGCTATCAAAAGAATGCCTAAGAAGTCTTAATAACTTCCCTGCACTACGTACTTCAAAATTAGTTGGTACCATAAATCTAATCTTCCTAATAGTAGGATCAAGTTGTATTATAATATTAAGTTGATTGAAATCACTCGTCTTTATATTGATTACTAATGTAAGTTCATCGATATACTTCACATCATACCCCATTTCCTTTAATAAGCCATAAACTTGCCTTAATAGATTATTTGAAGTTTCCATATCCTAACCACTAAGTCTTAACTTATAGTAACAATCTTATTTGCTTTAATGAAGTGTATGAGTATTTACTTAATGCCAGTATTGCCTAGTCCTAATATATTGTCTTTCAGCTTCAAGTATAGCTCTGTAAAAAGCCTCTTCACTCTCATAATACTTACCCGCAATCCTTAATGCCGTCTTTGGTCCAACACCATGTGCTGATAGGGCGATAACTCCAACTTTGCCATATGTTAAAACAACGTAAGCCTTATCCTTAAGTTCTTTAAACTTCCTTGACTCCTCATCACTTAACTTTATTCTTCTTAAGTACTTCTTAACTATTTTCTCAGATTCAACATCATCATGTCTTATTACAGTTACTAGACCTGATCCACATTTAGGGCAATTGATTCTATCAGGAAGCTCACCTACTCTAGCTGTAATACTCCACTTACCACACATGATACATAAGAGCCTTACTCTTTTACTTAGTAACCTCTTCTTAATTAATTGAATAAGTACGGTGAAAGGTATAGCTGGAGCTACAATATCGTATAATAACATATTCATTAACGATTCCTTAGTTATAGGTAGTGGTTCTTTTCTATTACTTACAATATGTACCTTTAACTTACCTAACTTCACGTCACTTAAAAATTTAATTAAAGCATTTAAGTCGAGCTTATCGACCAGCACTTCCTTTAATGCTTCTTTACCAATAATGCTGTTTGTTAATGTATCTAATACTTTATTTATATACCTAGAATCTACATCTTTTCTGATTACACCAAACCTCATAGCTACATGAAGAAGCCTCCACTTATATATCCTGGTCTTAGGAATGGCCTCTCTTATTAAATCCATTATTTTATCGTGATTATATTTTGCAAGTTCATTAATAGTCGAAGCAATATATTTTGGATCAATAGCATATGGAAAAACAAGTAAGACTCTATATGGATCAGATCTATAAGCGACACTACATCCAAGCTTTTTACTTAATATAAATGAAAGCACTATACCTAAAAGTTGGCAACCATTGGAGCCTAATGCTGCATGGACGACGACTATTTTGCCTAAACCTTCAAAAACTATGTCTTTATCTGTTGGAACTGGTAGATTCTTCTTAACATGCTCTGAGATGACCTTAATAATTCTTTCACGTGCCTTACTTGTTAGAGGGTATTGAGATAATATTTCGTTCAACTTATTTACATTACTTAATGAATCACGAATTCTCCTTCTTAATGCTGCGACTTCTCTAGCAACCTTATAATCAACAGGGATAAGTTCTCCTTCCCATGCAGGTAAAATACCCATAGCTTTCTCGAGAGGTTCCACATTAACAATATGTTTCTCATGATCAATGCTTACGACTTTCCAAACCCTACCGCTAAGAATAAATAGTGATCCTTCACTACAATGATATGCTACAAATTCTTCATCTAGATCGCCAATAAAGGTATTTGTAACTATATCCCTAACCTTATAATGTTTAACATCAGGTATCATAGAAGTCTCATAATAATATTTCCAAGAACCATAACCCGGCTTAAGACTCCCATTAACGACCTTAATTAATCCCTGAGAAGAAAGCTGTTTAATCACTTCCATTAAGTCACTAAAGGGTAGATCTCTATAAGGGTAAGCCCTCCTAATAACAGAGTATATGTAATCTATGTCAACAATACCTCTTTCAAGCACGATACCGATAATTTGATGAGCTAATACGTCAAACGCATTTTCATGAATATGAGGATTTTCAAGTTCACATCTCATGGCTCTACGGGCAAGTACTGCTGATTCAATAATATCGTCAAAACTATCAAATGCTATGATATAGCCTTTAGAAATTTTATCTAATCTATGACCTGACCTACCAACTCTTTGTAAAAGCTTAGTGGCTTGTCTAGGAGACATATACTGAATAACTAAATCAACGTGACCAATATCAATACCTAACTCAAGAGAGGATGTACATACAAGCGCTTTGATTAAACTCTCCTTAAACATTTTCTCAGCTGTAATTCTTTCACTAGCTGATAAACTACCATGGTGAACTTTAATAGCATCACCTAATAACTTATGTAGTTTAGATGAAAGAAATTCAGCCATATCACGAGTGTTAGTGAAGACCAGGCTTCCCTTCCTACTTCTAATAAGTTCAATAATCCTTCTAATTCTTGCTGCAGTTTGAGGTGTCGTTTCAATTTCTTGAGATAATATCTCGTCTTCTTCAGAAGGTGTAGGAAAATCGACAACCATATTCATACCTTTAGAAAGCTCAACGTAGACTACTTCAACATAACGAAAACCTCCGCCAAGAAAGTTCTTGGCAAGATCGATATCACCTATGGTCGCAGATAAACCAATTCTCTGAAATCTTCTACCCGTAATTTCAAGTAATCTTTCTAAACCGATGGTTAGCTGCACACCACGCTTATTATCAATAAGCTCATGGAGTTCATCAACAATAACCCACCTAACGCCCCTTAAGATCTCTCTAGACTTTCTACCCACAAGTAAGAATTGAAAAGTTTCAGGAGTGGTAATAAGTATATCGGGAGGATTACGTACAATCCGTGCTCTTTCACTTTGAGGAGTATCACCATGTCTAATAGCCATTTTCAAACCAATAGCTTTAGCAATATCATTCATTCTAAACCAAATATCTCTATTTAATGCCCTCAAAGGAGTAATATAAAGCACAAGAATTTGACCAGAACCATTAAGCCCTTTTTCAAGAATCTTAGAATAAACAGGAAATAAAGCAGCTTCTGTCTTACCTGAACCTGTAGGGCCAATAACAACTACGTGATGACCACCTAATACAACTGGTATAGCCTTCTCTTGAATAGGAGTAGGCTTAAGATAACCATAACTAGGTAAAACCTTCTTCAAGGTAGGATGAAGATACTTAAATGCTCCCTCAACAGCTACCATGTCATGTCAACCTTAATTTAAACCCGATGATTATAGAGGATGCAAGCTCTTAAATGAATAACTTTATACTAAGGTAATAACTAACCATTAACTTAATTTGAATTAATTACATAGCCTAAAAACATTAGTAATGTTGTTTCTTAGCCCTAAAAGCTCTAAAACTGTATCCCTTTATTCTCCTAAGCTTCCACTTCTCAAGGTTTCTAAGAATATTCTTCCATTCTTCGTCATCTACAGGTTTATATATAGGTATGTACTTATTATCAATTCTTTTAACTGCTACCTTAACATATTTAGTATCCTTTTTCTCGGCAAATACTGTACAATAATGTATTAGGCATATTATAGGTTTAATGGTTCCTCTAAATCCTTCAAGCCTGCAGCCTCCGCTTACCTCATCATAGAATATGCATCTACCTCTAGGTCCAATATCAAGTTTGTAAACTCTAATACTCCTACCATAAATTACTATGGAAAATGAGGGTAGTTTCTCTCTCGGCTTCTTAGGGATATCCCTTAACTCATTTCCAAGAATAAATGCACCACTATCAGCTTCACAACACTTACCACAACCAGGAATGCATATCATTCTGTAAGCATCCCTAAGTAAACTTGAATCTATCTTTTCAAACGCAAGATTACTAATATAAGCACCAGGAGTAGGCTTGAAAACAGCTAAAAGCCTATGAAGTTTTGGTACATAAAAAGTACCTACATAGAACTTCTTAAGCCTTGCAGCCTCCCATAATAGAAAGTAGTCCCATTCAAGATCTCCCGTAGGCTCCTTAAGAGCATATAGTTCAACCATATTTATCTAACACCGTTCCCTCATATTAATATTACACTTAAATATCTACAAGCCCTAAATATCAATTAAAATAAAAGAGGAAGTGAAACTTCTTGGGCAAGAAAGGTAAATCAGTCATTAGAGAATTACTAAATAGAATAAAGTGGAGTGAAGATCCATCAAAGTACATTGTAAAGATAATACATAGGAGTATGGAAGGAGAATATGGTACATTAGATATAAAAGCATCAAAAATAACTGAGATAGGATCATGGTATTTTAGTATAGGAGAAACAATAATTCCATTCCATAGAATAATAGAAGTAAGACACGTAAATGGTAAAATCATATGGAGAAAAGGAGAAAAGACATATACTATATAAGAATCAGCAATGGGACCTCCAATCATCTATCATACCGAAGGGCACGCTCATCATCATTTATACACGTATACTATTACTCGATTATAAATCTCATATCCTATTATTTAGAAAATCTCTATGAGGATGGTGAACTAAAATAGATAATTTAAACGATGGAGTAAGATTACTAATGACACGGTATCCATGTTATCTTACTCTTCTTCTTTTCTTGTATTTATGCCTTCTACTATGAATCACTAATGCTATCATAATAGATGTAATAGTAACTGCTAGTACGCTAATGTATAAGTAAGATCCTGCCACCTTTTCTGTTCCCTTCGTTGAGATCTTTGTATGTAGAACTTCACCATTGTATAGGTTTACTTTAATTTTTTCATTACCGCTTATGAATTCTAATATGGGCATAATATGAGAATTTATTCTCTCATACCTCAAGGTTAAGCCTTTAATAGACTTTAGAGTTACATTAAGCCTTATTTGTGATAGGGGCTTTGAAGGTATATGAACTTCTAAACCCTTAGACTTAGCATATTTTATTAATTCTAAAGTTATTGTATCCTGAAGAATTATTATATCAGGGTATATTACTGTTATTACAAGTGCACCACCTATGTTAGCATCCTTAACACTATATGTAACGGTCTTACCTGCTTCACCACCATCGATTCCAAGTTCGCTTACCTTAATGACTTCTCCCCTGCCTACGATGGTTCTAACAAGTGATGAAAGAAAGCTAACATACATTCTCTCATTAAATGAAGCTCTAATACCATGTATCTTAACGTGATATGGAACATATCTACCATCAGTATTAATTAATTTCATGGAGACACCACTTTCATTACTTGACCATATGATAGAGCAGATATTGTCTTTAACCTCAATAATGGGCTTAATTTCCTTAACTATTTCTATTGCTTTGGGAATCCACAATTCGAGGAATGCCTTAGCGGCAATAACTAGTTCTTCATATTTAACGTCTTCACTAAATGTACACGACATTGATGAGAGTATAAGGAGGATCATTACGACGCCAATAACATTTATAGCTTTTTCCCTCTTTGACTTTAGGATTCTTATAAACTTTTGCTTCATAAAGCTTCCCCTAAGATTTGTTTACTACTTATTTATGTCTAGTGTAGTATATGAAATTATGCGGGGAAAGGTCCTTGAAAACCGTGATAGTGTCGCACTCTGATGTTGATGGTGTAGTCTCTGCGGCACTAATCTATAGGGTTAAAGGTGATGTAAGTGTTCTGGGATGTTACTTATCGTCAATAAGAGCTCTTATACGTTCTCTTGGCCTAGCAGTTAATAATGCCTTAGTTAATGGAGCATCCCACTTAATAATATCAGATTTAAACATAGCTGATGATAATCAAACTAAAGTTATTACTAAATTACTATCAAAGCTCGTAAATATAGGTATTGAAGTCTATTGGTTTGATCACCATAAATGGCTTGAAAAATTTATTAATGAACTAACAGGTATTGGCGTTAACATGTATATAGATGAAAGTATGGTAGCAGCAGAAATCATAGCTAAATACTTCCGCTTAGATGACGATTACAGCCGTAAACTAGTTGAATTAGCTATTGATGATGATAGATTCATAAATAAAAATCCCTTATCAACAAGATGGAGAAGAGTATTAAGATGGTATGACTGGAATTTCAGAAGAAAGGCAGTAAAAGCATTAGCTAAGGGGGATCTATGGCCTAAATGGGTTGATGAAGCATATAAGACCATAGAAACAATTTATGTTGCAATGCTAAGACAAGCTATAAAGAACCTTAAGATTATAGATGTAAATGGATACAAGGTTGCTACGGTCTTCAATGTACCAGGTAAAGTTCATCCAGGAGACGTTCATCTTGAACTAATTTCCCAAGGTCTTGATGCTGATATATATGTACTTATATATAGTGGTGGAACAAGTTTTAGAAGTCGAGTAGTGAATGTAGCTTCACTAGCTCAAAAGCTTGGAGGTAATGGTCATACGCATTCAGCAGGTGCGCCAATAAGGTTTAGTAATGTAGATGAAGTAAAAAATACATTATCGAAAATTCTTCCCATTAAGGCTAAGTCCTAAATAATGGACTAAGGTATTCAAAGAATGCAATGGTGTTACTAGGAGTGTTAACGTATGGTACTTTAATAGCTATCTCCTTTGCTATTTTTTCATACTCTTCCTCATCGAAATGAACATATAGCTTCTTAAAGCCATACCTTTCATAGGCTTCACTCACAAGATCTTCCCAAACAGTCGACCAGCCAGTACGAGTTATTGGTGCATCACCTCCATCAGCTGTTGGAAATTCTTCAACAAACACACAAAGAGGATACAATATATCCTCACTAATCCTCTTACCATAACTTTCTTGAACATAAATTCTAAACTCCCTGATAAATTTAGCAAGTCCAGGTATAAGGTTCAATATAAGCCTCCAAAACACCTGTTCAGCAATACCAAGAAATAATACTGCATTCCTCCACCTACTCCTAGCTTCACGATTAACACCCTTACTAATCAACTCATTATACTCAAAAAGATTCAATAGAGCATCCTTAAGAGCACGACCGCCAACAATTGCGAGATAATGATTGAACCAATATAACATTTCCTCATTAATCTTAAACCCCTTAGCAGCAACTACTGGATAATATAGCATGTTATTAATGTACTCCCAATATAAATTACTCCTCCAAGCAACTTCTAGCGCACGTTCATTAAAATCTTCGCCAGGAACAATACCTGCCCTTACTATATCAATAACTTTAAACTCATTATTTTCTTTAACTATATTAACTTCATAGCAGCCATCAGAACCTCTATATAAACCAAGAAACCTCAATACTCAACCCCTACAAACAAAAATCATACACAAAAATAAACCTAATTCTAATTAATTAAAAAGAGTCTTAGAACATGAAAATAAAAATCTAAGGTAACCTTACTCTTCCTCGTATAAGCCTCTCTTAAGTCTCTGACGAAGATCTTTAACAGCTTCATTAACCTCCTTTAGGACTTGCACTAGAACCCCTACACTTGTACTAGGTTTTTCTTTAATCTCTTTTTGAACCAAGTTTTCAGAAGCCTTGTCTATACTTTCTTGAAGTGTTTTCTCCCTAGTTATAGTTGGTTGAGACCTTACTTTAACTTTCTTAACGTGGGCTTTAATTGATTCAGGCACATCTTCTAATGATACACGTTTAGGTATATTCTCTACCTCCTCCTTTTTAGCAGCTTCCTTAGCTTCAACCGTAGGTTCTAGGGTTTTCTCTTTTTTCTCTTGGGAGCTTGTATTTTCTGATATAGAAATAGATGGCTGCTCTGTATCTAATCTAACAGTCTCCCTCGCAGGTTCTTGAGCTTCTTTTGAACCTGTAATCTCTCTTGTTTCTTCCTTCATTGTTTTTCTTGATATTCTTAGACCTCTGCTTCCAGTTCTTCTGAGAAATATTATCACCCCTAATTCAATTAAACCTATAGCTATACCCAGAATAATCCCAAGAAGTAGAGAGTTGATTTGTTTATTGATTAAATTGAGAAAGAAGCTCCATACGAAGATCAACCTCCAACACCTCCTATAAGTGACTGTAGAAATATTCTCATCCAATTATATATTCCAAAGTATATTAAGCATCCTGTTAAGAGGAATAATCCTAGGTAGTATGAAAGATTTACACTATGACCTCCTTCAATAATGTACATTACCATGGCGTTTGCTATCGTGGTTGTAAATAGAACAATATATGAGAATATTTCAACAGCTTGTACTGGTATAGGTGTTATGATTTGAACAGGTAATGCTGCTTGCTGAACGGTTTCAATGGATTCAGTGAATCCTGTAATTATGGCTAGAGTTAATGCTAATATAGCTGCTAATGCTGGATGTAGCGGTAATAAAATGCTTCTAAGAAATGCACTTACCTCCTCACGTCTTTTCCTAAGAGTTAGAATGTTTAGAACAGATTTTCCTAGTAGATTTCCGACCACAACGGCAGGTGCACCAGCTTTGAAAGAGTCATAGAATATTTCACTATGAAATATAATTATCTCACTTGAAGTTTCTCGTTCAAATAATTTCCAACAAATCTCTTCATCAATTCCGACTTCAAGTCTAGCCCTTAAGCTACGTATAAGCTTATTTAATGGTCCAAAATCTATACGCATAATTTCCTTAAGGGCTTCTCTTACTGATGCTCCTAGTGATGATATTGATGATGCTAAAGTTGTTAGAAATGGCGGGAATTTTTCATCTAATACCTTTATTTTCTTAATCAAACGAATCCCTGTGATCCCTATAGTTAGTGAAGGTACTCCAAATATTAATGCTATAAATGGTATTAGGTTTAATGGTATTAAATATTGAAGACTAAGGAATATGCTTATTATGAGCGAAATTATTGTAGCTATGACCATAACTTTAGATAACGTTAATAATCTATCTATGTTTCTAGCTCTATGAGAATCTGATACTAACTTTTCATATGGAGCTATTTGGTAAAACATGAAGACGAGCAGCCCATATATCCCCATAAGCGGTAGCATAAGCATCCATAGAGCTTGAACAAATTCCTCCCCCCATAACATACCCATAAGGGCAAATGTGACTGATACAAAGATAGTTGAAGAAAGCACGGCGATATATGCTTCTGAAAGTCTTTTAAGCCTAACCATAGACCTTTCATAATCAGAGCCATAGATTATTACATATGATTTATATTCTCTCTCCAGGAACTCTGTTATATCTTCACCTACTTTTATTGATTGAGCAAATCTTAAGAAGAAATCTCTTAAATATTTATCTCGTGAAGTATTAGCAACTATTTCACATGCTCTAGCTTGTCCGAAACCTAAACTTACTAATGCATTAATCCTCTTAAGTAAACGCGTAATGTATCCATATTCGGGTCTTGCCGTCATCTTGAATAGGTCTAGTCTAGTTACACGAGAGTACGAACAAGCTAGTAAGTGGAGAAGGAATAGAAGAGTTAAATAACGTAGCTTCTTACCTGTAAAAACTATTGAGAAGATTTCCTTAAAACTTCTTGGCATATTCTATCAATCCTCTTTAAAGCATCTTCAATAGGCATTTCATAGATCTTTGAAATAACCTTCCATACGTCATAGTAGTTGAATACTTTATTTTCAACAAGTTTTTGTATTATCTGAGCCCTCATCTCTAATTCATCATAGATTTTCCTAACTTCTCTACCCACATATCCCCTTCTTGGTGCAATCTTGTATTCAAGTAAGTAACTATTACCTACACCTCTGAATGTATGGACGTCCCTCTTAGGATCCCATGAGAATATTTCAATAAAATTGTATGTTCCTTCAGCTGCATCATAGCCTATAACCTCATTAACACTTATTACTCTTCTTTCTGCACGACCTGTTCTAGGGTCTATTATTAAGTTTTGAAATACGACTGCATTTAGATTATCAATATATGCTGGTGGAATTTCAATAGGTTTGCCGGTTAGTCTCTGTATAAGCTTTTCCATATTAGCTGCGTGAAATGTTGATAGGACTGGGTGCCCAGTATTATGTAGAGCTATTGGTATTTCGCCGCCTATGAAGAGCTCTGTTTCAGGTGTGGATAAGTCATATACGTAGCCCCTATATGGAATCTTCTTTACATTTAGCACTCGGACAAGGGCTATATCGCTCTCTAGAAATTTTCTCAGCTTATTTATAAATAGTACATTCTCATTGTTGAGCTCTATAATATGTTCTTCTATGAAGTTCAGTATTTTCCTAGCGATACGCCTCGTAATAAATCTTTGACCTGATTCGTAGAGCTTCTTGATTGTATAGGCTAATCCTGTAGGTAACTTATCAATTAATTTTGTTCTTTCAAGGAACTTAAGTATTGGTTTAAGAGGTACTCTTTCACACCATGATGTTGAGTTTTCAGTATTATATAACCTTATGTGGATATCATAGTACTCGCCAGCCCTTGAATCATAAGCCTTAGAAAGTTTTGATTCTAAGCCTGCAAGCTTAAATAGCCAAATAAGTTCTACGGCTAATCTTTTATCTCTAGTAGTATAGGTTACAACTTCTTCTTGACCACCGTCTATAAGTTCGACATGAATGCTTCTCTTGCGTGGAAGTTTACGGGTCTCCGCTATAGTTGACATGCTTGGAACATAATTCCTTCTAACAAAGGAGATTAGTAGGTCATCCCTTTGAAGTTCGGAGACAAGTTTAGGTCTAATTTCTAGAGTATCTTCATCTAATACGAAAACACTATGAGAGCCTGTAGCTTTTATCGTTCCTTTGCCTTCATAAGTTATTTCATATACTTCCTCAGCTCTATGGCGCAAGACGTACTCTATTCTGGACCACTTAACTTTACCATAATGGTCCATGGACAGCACTTCATAACCTCTTACAGGTTTAGGGATTTTTTCTTCATATTCCTTATAGAATCTATCAACAAAGGCGCCTATGGGCATTAATTCTACTTTTCCTGTAATTACATCTCTTATTAGGACAGGAGTTTCCCAAGCTACGCTCTGCATTGCCTGAAATGCCACGTGACCCTCCTTACCTCTAATCTCACCAACTATTATGTAGTCTGGTCTTTGTCTAAGAGCAGCTTTAAGTAGGTCATATAGATCTATTGATGTTTTCTCGTCTTCGCCGTGTCTCGTAACTTCACTAACCCAGTTTGGATGTGGTAAGACTACTTCAGGAGTATCTTCAATTGAGACAATCTTTGCTGAAGGATTAATAAACACCGTAATTGCATTAAGCGTCGTAGTCTTACCTGAAGCAGTTTCACCACAAATAAATAAGCTCATCTTAAACTCTAGTAGCATCCAGAGATATGCAGCTATCCTAGCATCTAGTGTTCCAAACTTTATGAGCTCTGTTATACTCAATGGTATTTTTGAATGCTTTCTGATAGTGAAGTTAGAGCCTTTACGGCTAATATCTCTACCGAATACCACATTTAATCTAGAGCCGTCAGGTAGTGCAGCATCAACTATTGGTCTCTTGGGTCTTACAGGTTTTCCTATACGTTCAGTTAACCTGATTATGAACGCATTTAATTCTTCATCAGTCTTAAACTCTACAGTTGACCTTAATGAGTGGAAGACCTTATGTTCGACAAAGATAGGTCCAACACCATCACATGATATATCTTCAATGTAAGGATCTTTTAAAAATGGCTCTAAGACACCAAAACCTGCCTTCTCTCTTAGATACTCATACTTTAATCTTGCATAGGTTTCTTCATCTACATAGATTTTACTTATCTTCTTATTTCTTCTAAAGCTGAATAGATGACGTGTATTTTTGGTAATCCTACTAAATTCCTTCTTATCTACTATTTCTACTACTTCATTGAGTAGTTTTGTAAGTACTTCAGCTTTATTACCTTTAAGTTCTTCAATAATTTGATCATCAATGAGAGACGCAATAAGTTCCTCAACTTGCCTTAATAATATTTTCTTATCTGGTGGTAATAATGGCTCTATTGGATGGTATATTCCATGCGTGTATCCTAGATCTCTATAAACGTGTATGAATATGGGTCCTCCAACAGGGTATATGTAATTGTACCTCTTTGAATAACCCATTTCTCGTGAGAGTCTTACAACAAATTTAGGAAATCCTAAACGAGATGTAGAAAACCATTCGTGTACGTATTGAACTAGGTGTGGATTATACTTAGCAAAGCGTTCAAATTCACCACCCATCTTTGCACAAATCCAACACCTGCTAACATCGAAGCTACATGGAATCTTTGAATCCATTACCTCCATGTATTCTCACCTTGAGGCCTTGACCTGTGATACGGGGATTACTTTTATGCCGAAAGCGGGGTCAACTTTAAAGAAGACAATGTTATCAGTTGTTTTCCTTGCACCTTTAAGTTTAGCTACTTCAAGTGCTCTTACAACTTCCTTATTTGGAAGAACCTTTATACTTAATAACATATGACCATCACATATAGATCGAATTCTAACAAGCAAGTCACTGCTAAAAGCATATGGATGAATTGTTATAGCTGCAATGATGTTTCTTGAATCAACTATATTTCTTAGTTCTGAAAGAAATAATAGTAGATCATTTGTGTTAGCGTGAGTAGCTATGTACGTTAAAGAGTCTATTATAATTACATCAGCAAATCCTTTATGTTTAATAAAATGTAGTATTGCCAAGAGATAATATTTTGCTATTCTCTCATCCCATGAAATATTCTTAACATGGAGTGCCGTAACTTTAAACTGTCCTTTAATAAAGTATGGTAGAATATCAAGAGATAGACTCTTCATTTGCATGATTAATGATTTAACCGTGGTTTCAGTTGTAATATAGCGTACAGTGAAGCCTTCTATAAGACCTCCCCATGCAAGATGTTGAACAATAACGCTCTTTCCGCTATCGTTTTCCCCTTCAATGAGGTTTAGTGATGGAACAGGAATGCCTCCTGTAACTCTGTCAAGTTCCGCATTACCTGTTCTTAATATACCCTTAGGAGGATTCATCTTCTCACCTCATGTGGTATGTGAAGTTCTTGCACCATTTGGAAGAGTTATTACAAGTGCGAACCCTTTTGAAGAATCAACGTTGTACTCTAACTTAAGAACAATTTCTATTGTTTCACCTGGATCCCATAAACCTTGATTATTCTCAAAATTCATAGGATTAATCACTTCATCCTCTCTTCCATTGACAAAAACTCTTCTCACATACCATATATTAACTCCAACACCAGAAGCATTATACATTAACCTAGCGGTTATCTTAGTACCTGTAGTTGAAGTATAAATCACTATTACATCTGTTTTATTGAAACCTTCAACCTTTATTGAAGTAGATCCAATATTTGTAATATTGACATAAACTGTTGATGGATCTAGGGAATCTATAATGATATTATTGATCTGCATTCTTGTCTTTATTCTCTCGTTAGATAATTCTAGCTGTTTATTGAGAGCGTTATATAGCTCCTTGATATTTACAAATGTGACACCCATTACCGTACACATAACCACTATGATTGCCATGATTGCAAAGACTGCAGCAATTACACTACCAAATCCCACTATTTCACCTCAGATTGAGAATGTGTAGTCATCATCTACACCATTGTATAGTACAAACTTTACGTAGTATTCTCCTAAATCTAGTGCTGTATCCCATATTATTGTCACTTCTATTGTTTCACCTGGATCCCAATTCCCATCACCATCAACATCGTTAACGATTGTATAGTTCCATCTAGGTGGTGAAGCTGTTGAGGTTTCATATGGTATTCTTTTAAAATTACCCTTAGGTCCGAAGAATAAGTCAGACTTAGGTATAAGATCTTCGTGAATTTCCTTTATACCTGTATTCTTTATCCATACTTTAACAGTGTCATTGGTATTGATGGTTGCAAATACTATTGTTATTTGTGTTTGAATTTTATCTTTAATATTTCTTTCATTAACCCTAAATGTATTAACAAGACCGTCTAAATTCATTACTATGGCTGTTGTAGCAAATGAAGCCGCTATGATAGTTGCAATAACTATTATCGTTTCAGCCATAACTACATGTGTCAATGTTCATCACCTAGGCTTTTGTTCTCTTTCAATAACTCTTAGAATAAATGGAAAACCTGCGTACTTGCTAAGCAGTAATAATAAGACAATAAAGTCTGTTAAAGGTGCCCCTCTATGTAGTTTATCTAGTAAATACATTACTATTAAGTGATCCTCAATACCAGTCTCTTTTTCATCGGGTAAGCCATCTAATTCTAATAATGATGAAATCTGTAATAACGTTAATTTAAGATCATGTGTAATCCATCCTCTCTTAGCATATTCATCCAATACTCTCTCAACACCCCTCTTACCGAAAATATACACGAGACAACCTGCACAAGTAAGCATACTCAAGATCTTATCTATTGAAGTTGATGATTCTCTCACGAGACGTTCTAAAGATTTATTTAATTTCAAATCAATGCCATAAGGGCTTAACTCTAACTGTGAAGGTTTAGTATGCTTTTTCTCTTCTTTCTTCTCTTCAGGCTGTTTAAGTGTCTTTACCTGTGAAATTTTTTCTTTTACCTCTTTTCTTATCTCCTTAAGCTTATCATCTATGATTTTTTCAAGCTTTTCCTCAATAGCGCTTTCAATTAACGAGCTTAAACCTAGTTCCTTAATATAGTTTAATGGATTATCGAGTTCAGAAATTGTACTCCTCACATCAACCAAGACAGTCCTGACTTCATCTACTACCGAGTTCAGTTCGTTCTCAAGTTTAGCTATGCGTTCTTCGAGTGCTTTTACCTTAAATTCTAGCTCCTCATAGCTCTCGGTCATACTTTGATTCGACATATTGTTAAACCTTAGGGAATTGTTTATGAGGGAAAAAGAGAGATTTAAGTTAAGTGATGTTGATTTTCTACTTTACACTTCATTAACCTAAATCCATAACTGAGTCAATAGCTGCCGGCAATGTACGTTCAACACTTAACACGGCTCCAACAGGAGGCTTAATCTCCACCTTAAACCACTCATTAGGTCCTAAAGCACCGTCGCTACCTGATGATGGGCCAACAGTGTCTATACCAGTGACGTTTCCTACGTTAATTATTATAGCTAGTACTTCATTAGACTCCAATAAGCTATCGTTATCAGCACCAATCCACTTGAATACTATAAGTGGGTAGGTGGCTGGAGCTTGTGTATTATTTAGGCTCACTAAGTCTCCTACATGTACTCTCTTGTTAGTGTATGATATTGTCATATTGCTTATACTGATAGGTTCATTACCTGGGGCTAGTTTAACGTAGATTTCAATGGCATCAGCCTTATTTTCATTGCCGCTATTGGTAATAAATGTAGAACCATTATATAGGCCGTCATATGCTATTACGCTTCCTGCTAGTTGAAGTGCTGATGATGCTTGCTTCATACCACTTTCTACAGTTGACCCTGCCTTCTGCGTTGTTAAAAGACCCATGTTCATAACCGCGAAGGCAAATACCGAGGCCACTATTACGAAGGCTATTAAGATTATTGCTGTTTCTAAACCTGTTATACCTTTAACTTTACCTCTCAACCATCTATCACCCAAGAAAATGAGGGTTTATCAGGAATTTAATTATGAGTTCCAGTGGCGACTAGCAGCCGTCATAAAATTTTGGCTTTGACCGTGGTAGGCGGTCATTTAGCAAGAAGCTTAGAGTTCTCCATAGAGCGACACATTAAGCTCTTAAAACTTAAGAGATTTCAGCACTTAGAGGATAAGTAATAGGACATGGGATGACCGAAAGAACTACACAGTCATTAAACTACAATAAAATTTGTAATCAGCCTTATTTTCCTATGTATTTTCAGTTAATTCTATATAATAATAACTTAATTTAATAATACAATTAATCTAGATAATTAAGCTACATAATTAATTATAAGGTAAAGTTGATAGTTTGCGGCATTTCTTTAAAGTCCATTTAATCGTGAAGAAGTAGAAATAAATGAAATATCTTTAGTTACTCAGTTGCAAGGATAGTTAGAGCTGTTAAGACAATAAATGCGTAAAGCCATATAGCAGCTATCCATACACCCCATGGACGTAGGATCGTTAATGCATATGCTAAAATTGTGCCTCCACATAACAATAAAAGCATTTTTCTATGAGCTTCTTTTGGATGACAGCTCCTTGTAAGTTTAAACAGTATTCTTAAGAAAACATTTCTTTTCAATTTAATATAGGTAGGCAGTTTACGAAGTATTCCTAAGCCTTGCTTTGTTAACCCATAGTATACCTTTACCTTACTTCTCTTTACTCCTAGTAATGAAAGTATATTTGTAAATAACGTATTTCTATAAATCTTCTTTAACAATCTTAGTTCAGGATTTGATTTATTTGCAAAAAGGTCCAAGTATGACCTTAATCTCTGGGGACTTAAGTTAACTATACTTGAAAGAGTTTCTATAGATGCTTCATGCTTAGGAGATGAGCCTAGGCAAATCAATGTTTCATGTAGATAGTAGGCTGTTGAAATTTCATTAATCATATTCTTTAATCGTGAAGTAGGATTCATTGATTTCTTTATTTCATGTATCCCTTTCATAGTGTTTTTATAGCCAAGGATTCGAAGAAGTTCATTAAAATATTTCCTACCCGTATTACTTAGCTCAAATTCCTCCGAACTTTGATCTTTTACTACTAGATTCTTCTTAATAAGCTTCCTTAATGCATCTGTGATTGCCTTCCTTCTATAACTTAAACCTGCTACCAGGTCATCAATAGAAGCTTTCTCACGAACTCCTAAATAGAGAAGTATTTCCAATTGTATTGTTGATCTAGAAATATCTACTACCTTGTCTATTTCTTTGATCTTCCTAAGCTTTTCCAAGAATGTATCATCAATCATGTACCTGTCTTCAAACATGCATGCTATACCCCAGAGAGCCTAGTTATTTTATCTAGGAAGCGTGAATAAATTTAATTACAGAGGAGTTCTTACCAGGAGGAATACGCTCGAAACCAGAGATAAATAGTATATACAGAGGCGACTGCCTGCCGCCAGAGCTATGGTTTCCCTTGTATTCTTAGGCTAAATAACTTGTTAATTTTCTGATTACTAGTAGTAATACTAAATACTTTTCAGCGCTTTACATACCGTACGCCTCATGTCGGTCGGTGGTCGCCTCATCAACTTATATTTTTAATCCTAATGTTCTTTACTGACATTATGAGGGTGGAGGGTGAGGAACATATTAGATCTTTTAGTGGATGGTGATATAGTTAAGGAGGCTTTGTTGGTAAATTTTGCAGAAGGTGAACAGATTATATATCAGGGTTCTAGGTTTTCAAAAATACTTCACGACATAATCTCGATTCTCATAAGAAATCTCCATGCATTCGAGTACTGTATACTTCAACTAAGTCCTACAGAAAAGTACATAGTTATAAAGCTTTCACCGCAAAGCTATGTTGCCATGCGTGTCGCACCTAAAGTTGATGGTGAAAGATATGTAAGTAAGATAAAGTCAATAATCAATAATTTAGAAAATCTGTTCTTGAGGAAATAGGGATTAGATTTAGCTTCAGACGTAGTTAATGCCTTCCATAATATACTTTATGAAGAGCTTTTTATCTGCTCTCTTAGCTGTTTTATAGTTCTTAGAGTTTCCATCCAATATGGAGCGATTATTATCATGAATGCTATCAATGTCTCTATAGGTACCGTTACTAATACTGCATATGTTAATACGAATACTGTTGCAAATAGGGTTATTGGTGATATCCTCGGTAAAAGCATTCCTCTTAAGACAATATATGTCGATAATGGAAATGGAAGCTCCTTCTTTACCCTATAGATGCTTTCTTCGCATCTTTCCACAAGGCCTAGCTTTACCAATTTTTCAAGCATCCATTTAGCTTTACCTGGACTTTTATACTTCATTAATCTTTGAAATTCTCTAACGCCGACGCTCTTATGTTTTGATAGTTTAAGGTAGGCTATCAATACTTCTCGATCGATCAATATTTACTTCCTCATTGTTGTCTTTAATAATATGTGCGCTATAAACGCTATTAATAACGATATTAGTAATGCCATCATTATCTTCATAGGATCTACCTTCTCCTTAATTACTAATGGTGGTGAACCTGGTAATTCATCAACATCGACTTTAGGAATGGGTGTGTAATCTAATAGCGTGCCATTAAATTTACGAACAACAATATGATAAGGTAGCCAAGTTTTATTATAATAAACCAATCTCTCATTCCATCCATAAAAGCTAGTACTAGCAGTAGAGATTATTTTCTCTATATCGTCATCTGTAAGGTTCTTTATGATACCTATATCTCTAAACCACTCAAGTTCAAACCTTAGGGCATTGACAAGATCTTCAAATCTCACAGTTATTACTTTCACAGGAAGGGGTAAGCCCATGGGAAGAACTAAACCTAATGAATTAATAAGATTATAAATCTCATAGATATATTTATAACGTACTTGTTGGAAATCTCCAGAAACTACTTGATGTATTCTTATCTTCCATTTACCAGGAGCTATAGGTAGGTTAATTAAACATAGCTTGATAGTTGCGTTATCAAGTCTCTTTTCTAATACTACTGCTTTACTTTCATTACTAGGTATAAAGAGCGGAGCTTCTTCTATATCCTCCGATGTTAAGATTGACACACCATCTTTTATCTTTACAAAGAATTCAACTTCAAATTCAACTAAATCTTTTATTGTATAAACAGTTACATTCCAACCAAGCTTTTCAGCTGCTTGCTTTAATAAATTTATATCAATTACTGTTAGTACCACAGGAGTTGGTTTAATAGTTGTATTTAATATCTTCACATATCTTCGTAAGCCCATTACCATAATTGTAAAGTACTTATCCTTTCCTTTAGGTTCTTTGAGGCTTTGAAGCGTGACTATTACTGCAATATTTGGATTATAATGGCTTCTATAAGCATATGCTTCAATAGCGATATCATATCTTATAGGGATTATATTACTAAGAGATCTAAACTTACTCCAATCATACTTAATGTCAGGCTTATTTAATACAACTTCTATAGCATCTACAGGTTCGTTAGCTATATATCCGAACGTTTTTGATGATGTATAAGCTATGGTACTAAGCGGGATAAAAGCAGTAAGGATGAATAATAAAAGGAATGTAATTATAACTCGTATTACCTTCAATTATGTAACCTCCTATTCATCACTTCAAAATAAATATGAGCTTAAAAATATTTGATGCTATTCCATAGAACGCAAAAGTCAAGGATTAAATGACACTAACAATTTATTAATTGTCTAGGATAACATGACATTTTATTAGCTAATTTTTCTCGGCCACCAAGCCTTCTTACCCAATTTTGATAATATTGCTGGTAGTACTGTATATGAAGTCAATATACTTATTATGAATATACTTGATGTCAATGCGAATCCTATTTCCCTTAAAAGCATCATATCAGCAGCTAGTAGAGCAGCGTAGGCTCCACATACTATGAGTGCTAATCCTATTATTATTCTACTTACAGCACCACCAGCGATAGCAAGAGCTTCATCCATTGATCTATTCCTCGATTCTTCCATGGCTCTAACCATGTAGAATGAAAGATAGTCCATACCTACTCCAAGTATTATGCTAAAGACCATTATTGGTAGGAACCATATTATCGGAATACCTAATAATACCTTAAACGTTACTGTTGTTAATGCCACACCCCATAAGATAGCACTGCCTATTAATATGACAGCTATTGCTGAGCCTATTACTGTTCTCAGTGTTAACGTTAATAATATGAACATAGCTATGAATGCAATTGGCAATATTTTGTGCCAGAAGGTTTCTTCAAGAGTTATATCTAGATCTACTAAAGTTGCTGTAAAACCACCGACGTATACATGAGAAATTATATCACTATACTCCTTATTAATTAGCTCCTTTAGATCTCTTCTAAGTTCTCTTAGAGCAGTAGTAGCATAATCTGAATCAGGGCTTGCATTTAATGCTACTTTCAATAACACCTTATTTCCTGCAATATACCTTAAACCGCCCATTTTTCTTACGGTTTCCACATTTACCGACTCTAGTAATGTTCCATTAGGTCTCGTAGGTCCATAAACGATTGTAGTATAAGGTAATAAGTCAATATATCTACTAATTTCCTCGATTAAATGTAAGGTTTCATTTTTAGTAGCATTAACCTTTAATTCTAAAATTACATAAACGGGTGCTAGTATTCCTGGCTTTAATTCTCTCTTTAGTAGTTCGAGTCCTTGAGAAGATTCAGCTCCCATCGGTAATGCTATAGAATATTCGTGTGATGGTCTAAATAACTTTACGTAAGTATATGCA
Source organism: uncultured Desulfurococcales archaeon (assembly GCA_964467535.1). Lineage (GTDB taxonomy): Archaea > Thermoproteota > Thermoprotei_A > Sulfolobales > WANQ01 > CAYXRT01. The sequence continues at coordinate 64,406 of CAYXRT010000004.1, read as the reverse complement.
GAGGTTAATGAAATCACGATGAAGACCAATATTACGATTCCTGCTCTCCTAGCTACTTTTTGTATAAATGATGATTTCTTTACCTCCCTTAATGGTTTTATTCCTCTAGGCCACCAAAATGCTTTGCTACTACCGATCATTGCCAATATTGATGGTATTAACGTTAATCCCGCTAACATAACCATTAATATCGCTATTGGTATTGTCACGCCAAGGCTTCTAAGAAATGGAAAGTCCCATGCAACTGCAAGTATTCCGAAACCAGCCATATCGGTTGTTGCAGCTGCTAGTATTGCAGGTGCAGATTTACTTAGTGCTATTTCAGCTGCTTCTTCCCTAGTTTTACCCTTAGCTAGTTCTTCCTTAAATCTTGACATAAGGTATGTTGAATAATCTACACCAAGGCCTAAAGCTGTCGTAATCATTATTATTCTTGACCAGATGTGTATATCGGTTATTTTAGATATTACTAAATATATTATTGCTGATGATATTATTATTGATGATATTATACCTACCATAGGCATTATTAGTGCCAGAATACCGCCAAGGACCACAAATAACACTATCGTTACTAGTATTGGGCTAAGCCTATCAACAAGTTCCCTATCCTTTCTAGCATGCTCCGCTACATCAGTTAATAAAGGTTGAGGGCCAGTTAAGTATACTTTACATAGTGCTTTTTTCTCAAAGATTTCCTTAGCTATTTTCCTAACCATTAAAACCTTATTGAAAGCTTCATCACTTTCTGGATTCTCATATGTTTCTATAGCTATTAACATTGTATCATTATCATCGCTAACAAGTACTCCTAAAAGCTCCTTTGATTCTTCCAAGATATCCTCTACTATAGAGTTCAAGTACTTTAATATTATTGCATCATAATCGTGCTTAGTGGCATTTTCCTTTAGCCCATATACATCATTAACTAATGAAGTTATGTATTTCTCCACATCCGTACCCTTAACAAATTCCGTAGCTTGAGTTAGGATTTCCTGAATAACTATGTGTTTAAGCTGGCTCTTAGTAATTGGTAACTTGCCACGTATTTTAGCAAGTAATTCACATATAGTAGTTTCATTTGTTACATTAGCCTTCTTAAGGGTATTAGTTATGATTTCTTCTAGTAAAATATAAGTTAGATTAGATGATAACTCATGACTTATACTACTCCTTGGTAATTCCTCCGGTCCATAGACTACGTTCAACGTAAATGCTATTGTATTCTTACTAACTACATCCTTAAACCTGCTGCTAAATTCATCTAAGAATATATCTATTATGAGTTCCTTAACCCTACTTTTATTACTTGTAAAACCTGGCTTTTGGTTAATTAAGTATCGGATTATGGATGTAATATTGTATTCTACTGGAAGCTTTCTAAATACTTCACTTAATATAAGTCTTGATGCGTTTAGAGTTTCATTAGCTATTATTAAATTTACAGCTTTAACTATAGTATCTTTGTTTAAGATTATTCCATGAACCTTGTATTTCATTAAAGTATCTATAAGAAGTTCTTTAAACGCCTCTTTAACTTCATCCTCTACATCGTGGAGCCATAGTCCTCTATCGACTAATATATCCCTAATTTTAAAGCTAAATACATTGGGTGATTTTAAGATAGCTAATAATGTTGGAGCAGTTTCATTAACTTCTTCCATTAAATTCAATAAAATGTTCCAAGATATATTCCTTAACTCCTTAATGACCTCTGCCTCTTTAATTAATGGATAATACTTCAACATAATAGGAGTTATATTTATTGATATCTCAGCTTTAGTGACATTAACCATGAAGTTAACACACGTTTCAATGATTTCTAATTCTTTACTAGCATTAACAGGCCATAAGGTACACGTTAGATCCACAAGCTTAGATGCTATAGGAATGTACTCCTTAGGCACTTCTTTTTCAACAAAATTTAACATTAGATTTCTAATCATAGATCTAATAATTTTATCATCTTTCTTAACTAGGTAATCATAAATCGATGTCATTAAATCATATATATCGACTTCTGCTAGTTCTCTTGGAAGTTTAATGTTTAATATGTCCATTAATGTAACCACGACATAAATGGTATGCTTTTTGAGATTAGGGTCGGTCGTTAAAAGTCCTTTAGCATCGGGATCGGCTTCAGCTATTACGCTGAATATTAAAGGTAGTAATTTGTTCTTTATTTCCTCTTTACTTATAAATTCTTCAGGTATTTCCAGTTCATCAATGTATTTATACGTGATTATACGTGTTAGATTTAACGCTAGCTCTGGCGAAACCCCATGCTTCCATATATGTCTTACTAACTCCTTATAATTGATTGAAGGTTCCTTTATTTTCTCACTTAGAATTTTAGCGAAGAGGTCTATAATAAGCTCCTTAGCTCTTGTTTCATTAGCTGGAAATCCTATATCTAGAGCAATATTAACGATATTTAATGCAAGTTCTAATGGGATATTAAATTTGACCGCTAGGGTTTCAGCTATATCATTTTTAGAGTTATTAAATGAAGTCTTTAATAGATTTTCATAAACGCTATTTAATTTATAGTAAACATTTACTTGACTAATCCATGTATTTGTTAGGTTTTCTTTATCATAAACATACCACTTAAGAATACCGCCCTTCTTAATAAACTCATCTATAAAGCTACTCCATTCACTAGCTATTGTACTTAAATATATTTTAACAATATCACGATACTCTTTAGGTACGTGTTTTGATATTAAAGCCTGTAATAATTCTTTCGTAAGAACATTTAAGTCGTATTCATCAACATTTTTAGGATCACCAAACCTATTCTTAACCTTAACTTCATAGTACAGGTATAATGCAAGAGATTTATTAATAGGTCCTAAGGTAGGATCAATTGAAGAGACATTAGTTAATTTCACTAATTCATCGAGTATAAATAATGGTGCTGAATAATTGAATGCATTTAACATATAGTAATGTGTTCTCGTTATATTGAAATACGTCACTATGTAATAGTATGGTAATTCATATATGAAGGAATTGAGTTCCAGTACACCTTTATATGAACTGATTAGTGACTCTCTTAACTGAGATAAACTATTATATAATCTTGAATATGAATCATCAACTTCACTTATCAAGTACCTGATTATAGCTATGGGTTTCGAGAAATTAACTACCTTGATATAGATTTCGGAATATGTATTATTCAGTAATGTGATATAGGATGATGTCGTATTTATGAATAAGACTAAGTAAAGGGTTTGATTAAAAGCGTTATCAATCTGTTTTAAATATTCTCCTAAGCTATTATATGTTCTTGATATTTGTGAAAAGTTTTCATACATGCCAACATACATTTTATCGAATGTTAATGTGTAATTATATAGCTGATTCATGAACTTAGGTAACATAGTTATGTTATTATAGAGAATGTTATAGGTCATGTTCATTAATTCTAGCATGTTTTTAAGCATTAATGTAGCATTATGTAAATTGGTGACTATATTATATAACATTTTATGAGCTATTTCCTTAGTATCATTTAAAAATTCATAGTAGCTTGTAAATTTCTTAACTAGGTTTCTTTGGAATACTTTATTTTTGAACTCTTTATAGAGTTCCTGATAACGATGATCAGATGTGTTAAGCTTTGTGATTATTAATAAGTAATATGGTGTTGGAGGTGCTTCACGGAATTCTTCCTTAAGAATTTTATTAGCTATAGCTGATTCAGCTGTTGGCGGAAGGAAGCTTTCTTCTTCATAAACGAGTATTTCATCAAGTTTCTTAAAGATGGGAATGCTTAAGACAATAGCTATAACCCATAAGATCACAATGGCTTTTCTATGCCTTATAATAATCCCCGCTAAAGTCACTAGTCATCCCCCAACTCTTCTATTACCTAGGATATATCGGTAACCGATATATAGTATTTAAGGTTTACTAAGATAAGAGGGAGAAGCTGTAGAGGGTAATATATGGATAATGGGGATATAGCTAACATAGAGAATGAAGTTAATAGGATTATTCTTAGTGCTATTAGAGGTTCTCTAAAGCTTATGATACTTAGAATTTTAAGTGATAAAGATTTTCATGGATATGAATTAATTAAGGAGATAGAGAAAAGAACTCTAGGCTTATGGAGACCTGTTCCAGGTTCCATATATCCCGCATTAAAAGCTCTTGAAAGTAAAGGGTTCATTAAAAGCTATAATATAATAGAAAAGGGTAAAACTAAGAAATATTATAAAATAACAAATAAGGGTATGATATTGCTAAAAATGTTAGATGATAAATTACACGCTATCAGATCCTATATAATAAGCTCGCTCCCAAGATCAAAAGAAATACTTAGAAGGTATGATATTAACGAACTCCAGGAATTATTGAAAAGGCTTAGTGAATGGAGGAATATACTTGATGAAGTAATTAAAATAATTGAAGTAGAGATAAGGGAGAGAGAAGCCCGGTCAACCATTTATTAAGGAAGCTAAAGAAATCAGATGCGAGGAATAAGAATGATTGAAATAGATATTAAGAAATTTAGGAAATTATTTCCAAACCTAGCTAAAGAAATATTAAATGGTGAGGGTAAATCAGTTAAACTAGAGTTCATAAGACGAAGAAGACCTGATCCTTGGAGAGGTTATAATCCATCAATTTACGATTTCATCAGAAGAGCTAAAACTATAGAGGAAGCATTAGAAGTAGTTGACTACATGGAACGAAGAGGTGAAATATCTAAAGAGGAAGCAGATAAAATAAGAAGACAACTAAAAGAAAAAGGTCTTAGAAGTTTTGGTCCTAGAAAAGAATCAGGTTACTACTTTAGGGTAGCTGGTTATGAATTGTATACTCCTGAAGAGGAAGATGAGTGAAAACTCTTTAGATCCTTGTCCTTTAACATCAATAATCTCAGAGATTACGAGGAGAGTGTACGCTTGTGTATAAACCTTGGCATATTAAGTCTAAGGAAATAGATGAAATGCTATATAGAAAGGCTATAGACTTCATGAAGAGGAAGAAAATACCTAGGAGGCCATTAACAAAGGATATATTTAATCGATTAACATATATAGGCCCTGAAGATATTAAGGTAATTAATTGGATTCGTAAGACACCAGTATCGGTATTTAACCCAGGCGCAGTACTGATGAACAAAAGAATTCTCATATTCCCTAGGATAATATTTGGCTATTATTATTACTCATCATGTATAGGGGTAATGGAGCTAAATATAGATGAAGTAATAGAAGGTAATATTGGGAAACCCGTTCCAACAAAAATAGTCATATATCCTACAGAGCCTTGGGAGATGGCATTAGGTTGCGAAGATGCTAGAGTCTCTATCTATGATGATACTTTTTATGTATTATATACTGGTGTTGCACATCGTCCTGAAAGACTGTGGAGAAGACCTCTTGCAGGAGTCTCGGGATATATTGGTCTACAAGCATTAGCATTAATGGACTTAAACTATAATGTTAAGTCAAAGCAATTCTTTAAAATAAAACGATATGATAAAATACATATACCTGATAGTTGGAGGGATACAGCATTTGTAAGAATAAATTCAAAGAGTTCGTTGATTCTCACAAGGCCTACCGTAAATGATGTCAGTATTTGTTGGAGAGCAATATTAGACATGAATGAGCTCGCGATAGAAGTAGACTCTCTAGAGCCCAATTTGTGTCATGAGGAATGGGAGATAAAAATAGGATGGTCAACTAATGTGGTTAAGCTTTCAAGTAATGAATATCTAGTTGGATGGCATGGTGTCTCAAATATTGATGGATTTTACAGGGAAGGGTTAGCAATAGTAGATGATCAAGGAGAACTACTAGCTATAACTCCACATTATATACTATCGCCTAAAGGCCTTGATGAAGTATATGGTGATAGACCTGGAGTTATTTTTGGCAATGGACTAATAGCATACAAGGACATACTGCTATGGATTGGTGGAATAAGTGATCATGCAATAGGGATATTCTCTACGAGTTTAGATAAAGCACTAGAAAGTTTAACATGGTTAAGATAAGGCAGCTATTCTTTTCTGATAGTATTCATGAAGATAGCTGATGCGATTTATATATTAATTTACTTAGGACTTCTATCTAGCCTTTAACTTTTTTGGCTATAACTATTAATCTTGGACTATTCAATGTATATTCCTCACCTTTATAATTACCATATAACTTTAAGACATTAAATCCGTATCTATTTAATATGATAATTAATTCGTGGGGCATGTAGTATCTGATTATACTAGTCCTGGTACCAGCAATTTTCATGGATCCTTTATCTATAAATGTTCTTTTAGAAATTATCCTAGCCTTCATCACATTTACATCAACTTCTTCCAAAATATAGTAATTCCCGGATTCCCACCAGAATTTACGAGTTAAAGGACCTTTTCCCTTTAAGGCGCTCATGAAATATGAGGCAACTAGAATTCTGAAGGGGTTTAAGATATCTATTAATAGTTTTCCATTCTTTTTTAATGCTCTATGAATGTTCCTCAAGACTAATTCGTTTTCCTCGTCACTGAAATAACCGAAGGTTGTAAAGAATAGGAAAGCTCCATCAAATTCCTCTTTAAAGTCCATGAATCTCATGTCTTGCTTAACTATTTCAACTATGTCTTCTACACCAAATTCTTTAATCCTTTCACGAGCTTTTTCAAGTAAATAATCACTTATATCAAGACATACAACACTACAGCCCATTCTAGCCAAATAAACAGCATGCCTAGCATAGCCACAACCAATATCAAGAACTCTTGAACCTCTAGATAAACCTAGTGCCTTAGCTATAAACTCAGCCTCAGATCTATTCCTCTCCTCAGTTTCTTCAGGTCTATAAGTTTCATAGTATAGTCTATCAAAGAATTCCCTAAACCATTCAGTACTAGTATTCATGAATCTTCACCTCTACGCTGATAATACATTATCGCTCAAAATATATTAAGCCTCCGTAGAATGTACATCGTTATAGCGATAAAATGAACTTAATAGGTGTATAAGCTTTTTGAATAATTATATCTATTTATAATGATAGGTATGAATAAAATTACAATGTATGAGCTAGATGAGCTATTACGAAGAACTGATGGTAAGAGGTATAGTGTCTATAAGAAGTTAAGGGAATTAATCATAGACTACGGTAACGCAGAGGCCGTTTTCACTAAAGTCCAAGGAGACCCGCATGCTCCGCCTTCAGTAATAGAAATAGTTATACCTAGCAGAGCTCATAAATTATCAAAAACACTATTTAAGCAGGAATACTATATCCCCCTTACCGATTATATATCCAGAGCCCTCTATAGGATAACTAAAAAACTTAGTAAAAGATGTGGCTCCGGATATAGCTGTTACATCGGTATCCCTAGACCAGGACCCTGGATTCTGAAAAGATCATGTGCGGAAATAAAGGATAGAGATATTGTACTGAGAATTTATATAGGATTACCTGCACGGGGAAGGAGAATATTAGGTGATAGAGCAAGAAAGTTATTGCTAGAAAGCATACCTAAGATAATCAACACGATTATATCGTTACGTAATAATGAGGAGGAAATAGAAAAACACATAGAATGTTACCTGGATCAAGAGTACCTTAGACAATGGTTATATGAAAATAATTATGCATTCTTTATTGCAGATAGAAGCATATTACCTAGAGAGTCGAGTATATCTGAAAAGCCTATGGCGAATGCTATCCCATTTAAATCTCCTAAATCATTTAAAGTAGCAGTAAAGCTTCCTAGCGGTAAACTCGTTACTGGTATGGCTATGCCTATGGGGGTCATCCTCATAACTGGCGGTGGCTACCATGGTAAAACAACACTTCTAGAAGCAATCCAAGAAGGTATATACAACCACATTAAGGGTGATGGCAGAGAGTATATTGTTTCAAGAAAATATACTATAATGGTTAGGGCAGAAGATGGAAGAATAGTATCGAGCGTCGACATTTCAAGCTTTATAGAACAGCTTCCTATGAATAGTGATACTATTAAGTATAGTAGTCTTGATGCAAGTGGTTCAACAAGTATGGCTGCATCAATAAATGAAGCTATTGAAGCAGGTGCTGAATTGATACTAATAGATGAAGATACTAGCGCTACAAATCTATTGTTTAAAGACAATGTAATGGCAAAAATTATTACTAAAGAACCAATAAGGCCTTTATGCCTACAGGTAAGAGATTTAGTGCGCAAGACCAAGGCTAGCGTAATTATAGTAGCAAGTGCTTCGTCGTCATTTTTAGGTGTAGCAGACAAAATCATCTTAATGGAAGACTACATCCCAAGAGATATAACTCCAAAAGTAAAGGAAAACGTACCTCATAAAATAGAGCTAGATTATAAACTTCCAAAAAATAGAATATTTCATGGTATAAAGGGTTTAAGGAGGATAAGAGCTAAAGGATACAAAATAGCTGCCGAATACATCGATGGTGTTAAATTTGAACTAGACCTATCATATTATCCAAGAATTGTTGAAAAAGGTCAGGTAAAGTTTATAGCTCACATAGTAGAGAAAATATCACAGCTTAAGAGACCCATGAGTATACATGAATTAATAAATTACATAAATAAATTGATAAATGAAAAAGGGTTCTCAGGTTTTGTACACCCAGTACCACCGGACTTAACAATTGTTGATGGATTTGACGTTATATGGGTTTTGAACAGACTATATAATACTGTTTTCACACATACCTAGTTCAAATTATCCTCACAATAAGCATATCTTAGCATAACTGCTTAGTAAACTATACATAAATGATATATAGTGTAAACCTGGAGAATCACTAAATGTTAATGGTTTATAAAAATGGCTTATCAGAAGCTATTATGCAAAATAGCATTAAGAAACCTATTGAAAATGCTGAAAGAAAAATATAATTATGAATGTGAAACCTCACTTGATGAATTAAACATATGGTTTAGTGCGCAAACACCTTATCCAGAAATACCTATAGATAAGCTTGTTGAAGAGAATATGGTTGAAGATGAGGCAATAATGACGCATGAAATTATAGAATTATGTAAATTAAAGAAAATGAATATAAAAATAACATATGATGTATTCATTAAATATGCCAAAAAAGCTGAATTAGCACATATAAAGTCATTAGAAATCGAACTTCCCATAGCCAAGGACATGAAATGGAGTAAATTCATAAAACTATACATAAGAAATATAAAAGCATATCTTCGCAATCCTTATCTTTCTAAGGAGCTCAAAGAGAGGTATCAAAAGCTTCTAAAACAATACGAGGAAGCACTAGAGACATTATAATCAAGTACCTCAGAATGCTATAAGGATTACATTTATATTATTTCATGACTAACTAGTTTATGGGTGCCTAGGTTTGAGCATCAAAGTTAAGTTCATCTTTGAGGGTGTTGGTATTGTTATCGGAGAATTAAAGCCAGATAAAAGTCCAAAAACATTTGAGTTAATAATTAAATCTCTTCCCTTTGAATCAACTGCTTATCGCTGGGGTGATGAGGTATACTTTTCTACACCAGTAAGTACTAGTGAAGAAAATGCAGTTGAGGTAGTAGACTATGGGGTCATAGCCTATTGGCCTCCAGGTAGTGCGCTATGTCTATTCTTTGGTCCAACACCCGTCAGCAGGAGTCCAAATGAAATAAGACCATATAGCCCAGTAAATGTTCTTGGAAAAATAATTGAAGGAATAGATATATTAAAGAATGTTCGAAGCGGAGTTAAGGTAAGAGTAGAAAAGGCGTAATAAGTAAAGTCTAGGTAACATTAAAGAAGAACTCTATCAAATGATACCTCTCATTTTATGGAATGTTTTTTATCTAAAATATCTGATCCATACTTAAATGTACTTTCTTCTTCAATTAGTGATTAAGCATCAATGATAGTTAAATAGCTAACTCATTATTAAGAAATATATGGAAGCAGAATTATAGAGATTAATTTCAAACTGATCGGATCTAATGACATGAAGACTATTTATTTCAATCACTTTTAGAAGCAGTATTTTCATAAGCTGAATAGGCTAAGTTAAGGATATTTTTAGAACGACATTATTGTGAACTCTTCTTATCCGTCATTTATTTTCTGCCTCTAACAATTATGTCTATGATATCTTGAGGACTTACATCTTTTTTATGTAATTCTGCTATCTTGACTCCTCTATCCAATATTGTGAATCTATCAGCCACTTCATATACATGATATATATTATGTGAGATCATTACTATTGCTATGTTCTTCTTTTTTAACTCATTAATGTATGCTAGTACTCTTTTAGCTTCCTTAAATGATAATGCTGTTGTAGGTTCATCTAGTATCAGGAGCTTTGCACCAAAGTGTACAGCCCTTGCAATAGCTATTGATTGTCTTTCGCCTCCAGAGAGAATACCGACTAGCTCATCTGTTGATCTAACACGAATACCTATATCTTTTAAGTAACGTTCAGATATACGTTTCATAGTACCTATGTCTAATATCTTAATAGGGCCTAGTTTCTTAACTATCTCCCTGCCAAGGAAGAAGTTTCTGTAAATGCTCATTGTATCAATTAAGGCCAGTTCTTGATATACTATCTCGATGCCTAACTTTCGGGCATCCATGGGAGAATTAAAAGACACCTTTCTTCCTTCAAAGTATATTTCTCCTTCATCGGGCTTATAGTAGCCTACCATTATCTTAGCTAACGTTGATTTACCAGCTCCATTATCTCCTACAAGTCCAACACATTCTCCTGGGTATACCTCAAAATTCACTTTCCTTAATGCTACGACATGGCCGAATCTCTTTGTTATATTTACTAACTTCATTAGTGGTTCTTTAGACATATCTCAAACCTCTACCTCTAGTTAATGAATAAATCACTGCTGCCACTATTAAGATTAACCCAACAAATCCAATATACCAATATGCTGGTGCTCCAGCAAGTACAAGCCCTACTCTAATCATTCCAACAAGGAAAGCACCTAAGGAGGCACCAATAATAGTGCCAATACCTCCGCCTAAAGAAGTGCCGCCAATTACTGTTGCTGCTATAGCTTCAAGTTCAAGACCTGTTCCGGCTACGGGTTCTATGATTCTAAATCTAGCTAATGCGATACACCCAGAAAGACCTGCAAGCGTGGATGTTACTATGAAGTTCGTGAACTTAACCCTGAAGATATTTACTCCTAAAGCCCTTGCAATATTAGGGTTTCTACCAGTAGCATATACCCAATTTCCATATCTTGTGCGGTTTAGTATAAAGTGGAACAATATAGTTAATGTTATAAACCATAAGGCACTACTTCTAAAGTCACCAAATATTCTTCCTGATAAAACCTCAAACACAGGATGCCTCACGCCAAGTTCTACTGGAAAACCTCCGGTTACTGCTAGTAGTATACCTCTCAAGAACATTGCCATCCCAAGCGTAGTAATGAATGATGGAATTCTTGCTTTAAGCGTTATTAGCCCATTAGCAGCACCTATGCTAGCTGATAATAATAGTGCCAGTAAGAGAGCAATTATAGGAGAAATCCCTAATCTTACTAATATTGCACTAGCCATTGCAGAAACAGCATAGACTGAACCAACTGATAAATCGAATTCACCAGAGATTATTAGGAAGGCTTCACCAATAGCTACAATCCCAAGTTCAGAAGCCAATGTTAAAATACCGGCAAACGTGTGTACAGTTAAAAACTCTTTAGAGAGTAAAGTAAACGCTATAGTAACACTAAGCAAGCTAATAAAGACGGAAAATTCCTTTAGTCTAAGTAATATGCTTAACTTATTGAAAATCCTAGATGTAGCAGGCATACCCATATATCCTGGGTATCACATAGAAAATAATAAAATATTTAAATTTTACCAATTACCTAGCTAGAGCAAGTAACACTCAAAACCTTATAAATCTTCATAAGAAAACTTTTCTTAGAGGAGAATACCTATGTCTGCAACTGCAAGAACCTATATATTCATAGTTATTGCAATTATAATAGGCATAATAATAGGTTATGCTATTGGAATGGCAACGTATCCTGCACCAGTAAAAACTGTGACAACAACTATAACAACTACATCTCCTGTAACGATAACCGTAACCCCAACTCCTAAACCGCTAAAGTATACAATATATTACGTATCTCATGGTGGTCCTGGAGATCCTTGGTGGGCTCCCGTAATTAAGGGTGCTGAACTAGCAGGAAAAATTCTTGGAGTTAAAGTAGTATATCTAGGTCCAGAGAAGTTCTCAATTAAGGCATTAGTAGACTTACTTGAAAGTGCTATTGCTAAGAAGCCTGACGCCATAATAGTAACAATAACATCATATGAAGCACTAGACGAGCCCTTAAGAAGAGCTATTAAAGAAGGTATTCCAGTATTCGCCGTCAACGTATATGATCCAAGACCTGAAGGAGAGAGAATACCGTACTTAGGCTACATAGGACAAGATGATTACGAAGCTGGAAAAGTACTAGCTGAAAACGCATTAAGATTTTTCAAAGAGAAAACTGGTAGATTACCAAAGAGAGTAGTTATCGGCATACATGAAGTAGGACACATAGGCTTAGAAATGAGAGCAAAGGGTATTAAGGAGGTATGTGAAGCACAAGGACTACCTCCAGTAGAGAAGTTAGACATAACAACAGATATAACAAAAGCATACGAAATATTAAAGGCATACCTAACAAAGCATCCGGACACTGAAATAATATTCACACTAGGTCCTCTAGGAGCACATCCTGCACTAAAACTGGTCGAAGATCTAGGATTAGTTGGCAAAGTCTATGTAGCTACAGTAGACGTAGATGCTAAAATAATTGAAGGAATTAGGAAAGGAATAATGCTATGTGCTATAAGCCAGCAGCCATTTGCACAAGGGTTCCTACCAGTAGTATTCGCATACCTATATTTAGAATATGGAATTCAAGTACCAGTAGGCAATGTACCTCTTCATGTAAGAACAGGGCCTTTCGTAATAACTGAGAAGAACATATTCTTAGTAGAGAAGCAAGTAGAAAAGACGGGTGGTGCATAACAGATTTCCTTAAAAGTTAAATCTTTTTTATGCTCATCTCATTATATACTTCTCACTACTAATGCTGTTAGCACGTAGATCTCATAATATATAATGGCGGTTCATTCCATTAAACACTTTAATTTTATTTATGATAAAAATATTTAATCAATTGCGTTTATATGTATGTCTAAAGGTGGGAGCGTTATGGTTAAATACTTCTCAATATTGGTCTTATTAATTGTATTAGCTAGCTTAGCATCCCCAATTATCGCCAATAGCACTAGAGAAAATAAATTTCAATTAAAACCAATAGACATGGTATACGCGTTAGCTGAAGGCAATAACATTAACTTACATGAACTAGGAATTGTAAGTACTGAAGGTTATTGGAGTTGGCAGGATTATCCATTCCCCGTACCTGATGTAGAGCCAATAATAGTTCCAGTATTTACTAACCTTGAATTCGCTAATTCAAGCTTCAAACCATTTACAGCTGAAGTCGAAGTACCTGAAGGTGAATGGTGTAAGATCCTATTAAGAATAGATGCTAGAATCTATGACCCAGTATTCAATAGGCCTGTACAATATGATAGGCCCTTATGGATATTCATTAATGGTGTGCCCGTTCTTTGGGGTAGTACTGCTCAAAGATTTAACTGGACAGTTACAGCTGATTTAACAATATTTTATAGCTTATTTAAAGACAAGATAACTGTAACAATGATTCTACCTAATTGGGTTGTACCAAGAATAGGAGTCACCGGAAGATTCCTCGTAAACTTAACATTATTATTCTATCCTGGCAAGAAACCTGATGTACCTGATACGATCATACCGCTGTGGTCTAATGCGTGGATTGAGGGTTTAGCTGTTGCTAGACCTACAGGTGATAAACCAAACGTAACAGTACCAGTTACCGTGCCAGATAATGTTGTTAAAGCAAGACTGTTATTATTTACCGAAGGATTGTCATATGATGAATTCTGGTACTACTATGGTACATGTTATAGGGAGGTAAAAGTATACTTTGATGATAAATTAATAGCTCTCATACATCCATATCACTACATATATACTGGAGGATTAATGCCATTCCTATGGAGGCCTTTACCAGCTGTTAGAACCTATGCCAATGAGCCTGTTATAGTTGATGTCACAGGGTTATTACCATTAATTGTAGGAGAACACAACGTAACAGTAGAAGTAACAAACATATTCAGGAGAGCTAGATGGGTTATTGGAGGAGTATTACTATTATGGACAACAACTGAACCTGTAAAAATGAAATTAGACTATTACAACTATACCATCTCAACTGAAACCAAGGAGGAAACTCTTGAAGCCTACGCCTTATATAGTGTTAGCACAGCATTTAACCTCAAAGCAGTATCTACATTAACTATAGGAAATAAGGTAATTAAAGCAACTTCAATACTAATGTCAACGTTAAATCTTGTGAGGACATATAATGATGTATGGGATAACAATACACTACATGAATATAGGTTATCAAAGCTCATTGAGATAGAATTAGAGGAAGGTAAACCTGTTTCCAGATTTGTATGGACTAATGAATGGGTTGCGCCATTATATGTTGAGTATGGTTTTGTAGTTGTACCAGAAGGTGATATCAGTAAAGCAACAGTACAAAATCCTGTACCAGCAACATTTTCAATAATAGTGAATGTTATTCAAGTATTAGATACAAGTACTCGTATCATAGGACCTAAAGAATCAAAGATAACATCATTCCGTGAAAGCGTTGATGCAGATAATATTGTTAGTGGTACATTAATATTCATATCACCAACAGCAGGTGTTATAACAGGAATTACCGATGTCTATGCATCAACGCTTAAAGTAGTACATGGCTTCATATATACAGCAGGTACTACACCATATATATGGAGATTTACCAGAGGAACACTAGCGCTAACGACCATGAAACAATGGTATAGTGTAATAAGTGACAATATATTCATTTCAACAGAGTGAAATTAAATTCAACTTTAACCTCCTTTTTCTCTAACCTTAATACAATTTTTCAATCCATTTCTTAAACTAGTCTTTGGCGACCATTTCAGGTTCTTAATAGCTTTATCTATGTTAGCAACACTATACTTAATATCTCCAGGTCTAGGCTTTGTGTATATTATCCCTAAATACCTTTTACCGTAAAGATCTAATATCATTTCTGCTAAATCCTTTATCTTAATGGCTTTACCTGAAGCTATATTGAATACTCCTTGAACATTAGTCCTAAGTGAGCTAATAATTGCACTAACTACATCATCTATGTATATAAAGTCTCTAGTTTGATGCCCATCACCATAAATTATTGGCGGAAGCCCTCGAGAAACTCTATCTATGAACTTAACTATTACACTTGCATATTCGTTAGCTACTTGTCCAGGTCCATAGACGTTAAATAGCCTTAATATTACATATCTAATGTTATAATGCCCAAGTATTGATTTAATGTAGTATTCACTAGCAAGCTTACTAGCACCATATGGTGATAAAGGATTTGTTGGATGATTTTCGTCTATAGGCAAATACTTAGGATTTCCGTATACTGCAGCAGATGAAGCATAAATGAATGAACTAACCCTCCACTTAATAGCCGTCATTATTAAGTTTAAAGTTCCGTTAACATTAACTTCATTATATAGTATAGGCTCTCTAAAACTCTCTTCAACATTTATAAGAGCCGCTAAATGTATTATAGCATCAAAGTTTGGAAGTTTAAGTATTGAGGTGTAGTCTCTCACATCAATCTTATAGAATTTTAATCCCATAGAGATTAGCTCATTAACTCTCTCCTTGATACCTCTACATAAATTATCTATACAATGTACTTCATATCCTTCGCTAAGGAGTCTTCTACATAGATGATATCCTATAAATCCTGCGCAACCCGTTACTAAGATCTTCAATTAAAGCACCTTATCATAAATTATTGCAGAGTAACTAGAATTTAAATACTAAACCTGAGTATTTTACGTAAGGTTCATCTATGTGGAGAGTAGTAGAATGATATGGGGATTTCGCATTTGGATCTAAATGAGATAATCGCCCTTGGTCTTAAGAAAGGCGCCGAGTATATTGATGTCAGATATCAAGAATCATACTATGAGTTAGTAACGTATGATACAGGTAATTTAAGGGAGTACAGTACCAGTAGAATCATTGGAATAGGAATTAGAGTACTAGTCAATGGATTCATGGGTTTCTCCTCAACAAACGTATTAAGTAAGGAAGCAATAGAAGAAGCCATTAACAAGGCCATTTCATGTGCTAGGGCTTCTTCTATTGCTGGTAGGAAAAGATCACTTATTGAAGTACCTATAATTAAGGATAAGGTTACATCAACTTATAGAATTAATCCTATAGATATAGACCCTGAAAATAAAGTTAAGTTAGTTAGTGAAGTCAATAAGGAAAGTCTAAAAAGAGAAAGAATTAAATCAACAATAACTAGGCTTGGATGTCAGGTTGATAAAAGAATCTTTGCATCAAGCGAAGGTAGTTACGTTGAAGTCAAGGTTACCTCCATAGGTTTTGGTCATATGTCCGTTGCTAGAATAGGTAATGTTATGGAGCGAGTTCATGACTCTAAATCAGCTATTGCAGGATATGAATTTATAGAGAAGGGTGATTGGCTACAATTCGCCGAAGAAATAGACAAGCTTGCAGCTAAAGCTGTTGAAGCAAAAACTCCACCAGCGGGCTCTTACCCTGTAGTATTAGATAATAGAGTTGTTGGGCTACTTCTTCATGAAGCATTTGGGCATGCAGCTGAAGCAGATCACATCGAGGCTGGAGCCTCAGTCCTAATTGGTAAACTAGGTGAAAGGGTTGCTAGTCCTTTAGTAACTATAGTAGATGAAGGTATTGTTGAAGGGGGGTATTTCATACCATATGATGATGAAGGTGTTCCTAAGAAGAGAACCGTTATTGTTGAGAAAGGTGTATTAAAGTCATACTTATACGATAGACATACAGCTAAAGTACTTAATGGAAAACCTACAGGAAATGCACGAGCTCAAGATTATGCATCAATTCCTCTAGTTAGGCAAACAAACTTCTACATGCTTCCAGGAGACTACAAAGTTGAAGAACTATTCGAAGATATAGACTTTGGCATATATGCAAGAAGCATAGGGGCTGGTGGAGGCGAAGTAAATACATCAATGGGGACATTTACATTTAACATGGGACCTTCCTATATTATCAGAAAAGGCGAAATACATGAATTAGTTAGAGGTGTAACGCTTAGTGGTATGATACTTGAGACCCTTAAGGAAGTTGATGCTGTTGCAAATGATTTAAAAGTAACAACATCAGTTTTTGGAGGATGCGGTAAAAACGGCCAGATGGTTAGAGTAGGTGATGGAGGACCTCATATAAGGGTAAGGAGAATGATCATAGGTGGTAAGTAATGATCGAAGAGCCTAACAGCTTAGCTGAAAAACTATTAAGTAAAGCATTAAAACATGGTGCTACGGAAGCAGAAATATATATTAGTGATGCTATTCAATATTCCATATCCTATATCAAAGAACACATAGATAGTATTTCATATAGAAGAAGCGTAGCAATTGGAATAAGAGTTGCTATCGGCAAGAAGATTGCTGTTCAAGGAGCAACAGTCTCATCTCTTAAAGAAGCCGAAGAAGTAGTTTTATCAGCTATAAAAATTGCACGTGCTAGTACAGAAGATCCTTACTGGAAGAGCCTACCAGTAAAGTTATCGTTAACGCCTACCTCCGAAATATATGATAAAAAAGTTGATGATATAAACCTAGAGGAATTAGCGAAAAGAATGAAATTTGGAATAGATGAAATGAAAAACGTTGATCCTAGAATAAAACCTATAGGTTCCTCATTATCAATAAGCAAGGGAAGAAGAGTTATAACTAACAATTATGGGGATCTCGTAAATGAAGAATCAACACTTATAGCATATGGTATAAGTGCAAAAGCTGTTGAAGCAGGTAATGAATCTAGTTACTATGAATACGTAGTTAAAAGACATATTGATGATATAGATATCGAGGGTAAAGCTAAGGAAGTAGCTTCTACTGCACTACAGTTCCTGAACATAAAAAGAATACCTACAGGTAAATATGAAATACTATTTAAGAACAAAGTATTCTCACAACTACTTGTAACACTCTTAGCACCAGCCATCTCTGCTCAATGGGTTCAGATGGCTAGGTCACCTCTAGCTGGAAAAATAGGAGAGCAGTTACTTAATGAAGAATTAACTATCATAGATGATGGAACGATACCAAGATATGTAGCTTCTAGAGGATTTGATGATGAGGGTGTAGCTACTAAGAGAAAGACGGTCTTTGATCATGGTGTTCTAAAAACTTTCTTATATGATACCTATACTGCCTACAGAGATAATAGGGAATCAACGGGTAATGCCTATAGGAGAAGGCTTTCATCAGCTCCTCAGCCATGGATAACAAACTTAATCGTCCAGCCAGGCAAAACGGGCTTTAATGAGATAATTAGAGAGATGAAGAGGGGAATTGTAGTATATTTAACTATAGGAGAATGGCTATCAAATCCCGTTAATGGGTATCTCAATGCAACGGTATCTAATGGTCTATATGTAGAAAATGGGGAAGTGAAGCATGCGGTAAAAGGGATAGCAATAAGTGGCAACTTCTATGAAATGCTTAAAAAGAATTTAATAATGATAGGAAGTGATGTAGACAATATGGACAACGTATATGCTCCATCAATTTTAATAGGAGAAGTTCAAATAATAGGATAATAATTACGGGAGATACTTATGGAGAATATAACTTTATCTAGAAGTGAAATGGAGAGGTATGAAAGGCAAATAAAGATATTCGGTGTTGATGGTCAAATAAAGCTTAAGAAAGCTAGAGTTCTTGTCGTTGGTGTTGGTGGTTTAGGATGTTGTGCTGCTTTATATCTCACTGCAAGTGGAGTTGGCAATATAATACTAATAGATTCTCAGAAGGTGGAATTAAGTAATCTAAATAGACAAATACTTCATTGGACGAAAGATATTGGAGTACCTAAAATACGCTCAGCTATAGAGAAGCTAAGGGAGTTAAATCCAGAGGTTAATATTGAGGGAGTAATGGATGTACTAAATGAAGAAAACGTCTACAATTATGTTAAAGAAGTAGACCTGGTAATCGATGGATTAGATAACTGGAGAACAAGGTTTATAGTTAATAGAGCCTGTGTTGAATTAGGCAAGCCATTTATACATGCAGGTGTACGAGAACTCTATGGACAATTACTTGTTGTAATGCCAGGTAAAGGACCCTGCTTACAATGTATACTGCCTAAGCCTCCACCTGAAGTTCCAGGCTTTCCTATATTAGGAACTACACCTGGAGTCTTAGCCTTACTTGAAGTAACCGAAGCCATAAAAATCATAACAGGTTATGGAAAACCAGCTATAGGTAAAATGATAATATATGATGGATATTCAATGTCATTTAATGAAGTTCCTGTTAAGAGAAGACCTGATTGTCGTGTATGCAGTAGGATATCACATAAACCCTCCTAATAATTATGTTAAAATAGAGGAAATTAGTATGGGCTGCATTATTGGAATTATTACAACGTTCCTATTACTCATTGTCCTGGGGTGGAAGCCATATATAGGTCCAATAATTGCAGGCTTAATTAGAGGATATATCGTTGAGAAAGGAGCTATAGGTGGATTAATAACAGGATTTGTTGGCGGATTACTTGGTGGTATACTTCTAACGTTAATTTTTATGTTTTTAGGATCATTAATTGGCCCGTTAGGAGCTTTAATAGGACTTATATTTGGTGGAATAATATGCTTACTATTCCTACCTGTTGCAGTACTTGCTGAAATAGGAGGCTTAATAGGAGTATTCTTAGCGAGTAGGAAATAGTAACGTTGATTCCAGATCTATAAATGTATCTTAATTTTCTTAGCTATACTAAGTAAGCATAAAGTCACATTAAAGGCATAAGCTCATAATATAAATAATACTAACGATGCTGCAATAAGCATCAATGATAGAAGAGGACTATATCTAAATACTTTATAACCATCTAATGGGGGAAATGGTAATAAGTTAAATAAGGCAAGCCATGCATTTAGCTTATAAAGTCTATATAGTATGAATGCCGAGAAGTCTCCTGGCATGAAGTTATACAATGCATAGAATGTAATTGATAAAATTATATTAGATAATGGTCCTGCAACAGCTATTCTACCTTCGATGAACCGTAAACTAGCTCCATAATACCATGCATGAGGACATGAAACTCCAACGTAACCTAAAGCAATCAATCTAAATGGTAAAAAGAATGTGAATAGAGAGACTGTTAATCCAAAGGGGTCGATGAAGTAGCGAGCTTTACATCCATATCTTCTAGCAATGAATCTATGAGCAAGCTCATGTATAGCGAATGCAGGAAGAGTTATAGTTAGGTTTATCATCAACACACCTATGCCGTATATAATCATATCTTTAAAACCAGTAAATATTAATGCTACTGCAATAATGGATATTAGCAAGGCAATGAATTCATTTGAGTTAAGATAGTAGTATACTCTCCGCATTACGCCAATATACATTATGTATCACTCCTATCATTGTGTTCGTTACACTATAAGTATAAGAAAATTTCCACCTCATTAATTATTATTGAAAATTCTTTCAATTTCTGTGAAATGACTTCCTAAATTAAATGGTAGGTTACAGAATTCATAAATATTATAAATTTCAAGTTAATGGAGGTAACATAGAAATGCTAACGGAATATGCATAGGGCTAAATAATGGTAAGGCATAAAATATTGTTATACATAGTATTACTATCTTCAGGGTTGCTGCTAATGTCGACTTATATCGTTAGAACACTTCTACCATACATAACGGCAAATATTGGTGGCTCTGAAATAGATGTTTCAAGAGTACTTTACATTAGCTTCATTGTTCTTGCATTCATGTCACCCATAGCAGGTTGGCTTTGTGATGTTTTTGGTGCTTGGAGAGTACTAGTGATATCGTCTATAATCATTGCCTCTATAATTCCTTTATATCTTTATGTAACTGACGTAAATAATATCCTGCTCATCAGATTCATACATTCATTATTAGGGAGCTTAGCCTTAGCAGCAGCTCTTACAATAGCTAGCTGGATTACATCTAGGGGAGGAGTAGGTATAGGATTCCTAAGGCTATCGCAAGGAATGGGAATATCACTTGGCCCGATGGTAGCAGGGTTTTTAGCATCAATTGGCTATTTTGCTGCATTCATAACAGCTTCAATACTCACACTTACGACTCTAACGGCATTATTAATAAGGTGTAAAGAAGAGAGAAGGAATATACCACCTCCATGGACTTCGATTAGGTATGTAGCTAAATTATTGAAATTAAGGGCTGTAGTTACGCTATTACCACTTGCTATAGCAGAAGCATTTAGCTTTACAATCTTAATTACATATTACACGCCATACCTGACATTACATCTGAAGTTTAGCGAACAAGAGTATGCATTATTTTTATTTCTTGAGGCTATGGTTTTTGGTATTGGAAGTTATATCTCAGAGCCAATGTACAGAAGATATGGAAAATTACTAACCTATACTATGAGTCTTGGTATGTTGATCTCATATATACTTCTATGTATTGTGAAAGAAAAATTAATGATTATAGCTGTAAGCCCTATTATAGGATTATTTAGTAGCTTTACTCTCAACCCTGTATACATTGAAGCTTCGAAGAGACTTACTGATGAGATTAGAGGCTTAGGCATAAATCTTATAGATCTAGTAGTAAACATTTCACTTGCCTTTGTAGCACCACTAGAAATACTAGTATTGATAATCGGCTTTGGAAAAGTAATGCTCATTCCAGTTATCATCATAACGTCATCAATTATGATTTCAATTTTTGCATCTCGGGAACTTCAATGAATTCTAAGTACTCTCTACTAACTTTGCTTAATGGAGTTCTAATGGTTTTATACCATGAAATACGTGGGATGAGGATGCTAATGAAGGCAATAAGACCTAGAAATATCCAATATAGAGGAGCAACGAATATTCTTTGATCCCTGACCCCTATAAACACTACATATAATGGCG
Source organism: uncultured Desulfurococcales archaeon (assembly GCA_964467535.1). Lineage (GTDB taxonomy): Archaea > Thermoproteota > Thermoprotei_A > Sulfolobales > WANQ01 > CAYXRT01. Next base: position 42,272 of record CAYXRT010000004.1, on the reverse strand, counting down.
CTATGAGTGTGAATACTATGACCGCCAATGACATGACAATTATAGGTATAGGCATAGACACGAAAATGCTCAAAGTAAAAACTATACATGATGTAGGCATAGCTGTTAACGTATATGGACTTAAATAAGCCATTAACAACTTTAGTTTAGTAGGTAAAGTTAAGTTATTACACATGATAACCTCTACCATACATTCTACATATCCTTTAAACCATCTTAAACGCTGCTTTATGAGACTTCTAAGATTTGCAGGTGCGCCCTCAAGCACAATGCTGTCTAGTAATGCTGCTTTTCTCCTGTACATGGCGAGGTAGATTGCTAAATATGAGTCTTCAGTAAGTTTTTCAGGTAACCCGCCTATCTGTTCAATAAACCTCCTAGAGATAAATAATCCCTCACCACTAAATAATGGATAAGAAGTTAACTTTACGAGAGCAGGCAACATTACATGACACCATAGAGTTGAGTCTATAAGTGAAAGGAAACCAAGTAAGCTTCTCCCATTCCTTAAAACTTTTACACCAACAACATCAAAACCTTTATTTATTAAGTTTACAGCTTTAGCAACTTGGAGATCGTCTGGAATATCATCTCCGCCATCATAGATTCCTATAACATTAGAGCGTTTATCTACATATTTTAATGCATAATTTATAGCCTTAGCCTTGCACTTTCGAGGACCCTTATTAATAATAATGTGATGTCTAATGTTATTCCTCTCTAGTAGGTGCTTTAACAAATTAACGTTAGAGTATGTCTCCTCATCGTATTCTTCAACAACAATTAATACTTGTAATTTACTACGAGGATATTTTTGTTTAATAATACTATTAAAGGTTCTAGCAATGTCATTAATACCCTCTTTAAATAATGGAATAATAAGCGTGACGTAAGGGTAGTTCTTAATTTTAACATCCTTAATCCACACTTGCTTAGAGTATTTTTTAGAAATACTAATTATGGATAATAAAGTGTATAGGATGCTTTTCATAAATATAAACGAGAAGGCAAAAAATATCACATTTTCAATCACACAGTGCCACCTCTAATAAGTAATTTGATAGATAAGTTAAAATTTAACATAAACTCCTGAACAGAGAATTAACTCAAAGCTCTATACTCAATATATAATTGAAGTTAAAGCTTATTACTACCATGAATTATAATATAATGAAAGGCCCTCACCCTCCTAACCTTACCCCGGAGTCACGGATAGGGATGAAGGAGGGTTCCGTCAGGTGGATCCCTTCAATAATTTTATGAAATAACGAGTTTGGAATATGAGTGTAATAGATTAATGCCTAAACTTTAATGCTCTCTTTCTAGTTAACTTCTCGGAAAAAGTATACTTGCCCGGGATTCACTCAACGAAGAGTGCGTTTAGCAGAGGAATAAAAGCTGCAACATTAAAAATTGCATTTACAGAGAATAGGACAAAGCCCATGTTATGACCACGCTATCGAAGTATAAACTCGATATCTATGATCTTGTAATATGTCTCGCTCGGCGTTGATGGAATAAGCATTAGTGATAAATAAAGAAAAGATACAAGACAGGCACTATAGTCAAATCTAAGAACATAAATTACTTAAAAAGTTACCAACGCCTACGAAGAGAATAGGAGTTGTTTTTAAATATTCTTCTTAGAAATACCTCCTGCTAAGGAAAGAAACGAAAGGATGCAGCTAAAAAATGATCTCATGATAAAGGAAAGTAGAACCTGCTAGAAGATCATTTAACCTGGCATAAATTAATGCCTGCACTTATCAAGCTCCAAGAATACTACATATATTAAAAGTAAAGGGAGTAATATGAAGATAAAGGCTTAAACCATTCTACCCTAACGTCCATTTAGTAGGACTCAAAGGATTAAAATGGATTAATGCTAAACATTTCATCATTTTGGCGAAAGCGGTTTATATCGAGATATAATGCTTGTTTTCTCCGATTTGGTACCAACAAATATGGGTCTATCATACCATTTTCCTTTTAATGGATTATGGGGCGGAGGATTACATCTACTTGGACCTACATGTACTAATACGCTATAATTAGATACTAAAGGTATGTTTCCAGCAATGTAGTACTTTAACTGAGCATTAGCGATCCCTTCAATATATGTTCTTAATGGCAATAGATCCCCCATTTCCCTACCAGCTATTTTCTCAATTAAGATAGGTTTATCTTCGCCTGTGAATCCTATGAGTCTAGTACAGTATTTGTTTATATTTTGTAATATCTTATCAGGAGAAGCATTGAATATTTTTGATAAGGCATTGAGATCTAGTACGGGAACTGGAGTATGTGCAAAATCGGCAAAGGCTATTACAGGTCTTCCATCTAAGTGTAAGACTATTTTAGGATTTATATGAACAAGTCTCCAGTGGCTTCTAGCTTGATATTCAATAACCTTATTATCTTCTAAAATTGCTGTCCATGGTTCATATTCTTCACCATCTCCTGGGTATAGATCGTAGGGGAACTTGAACCAAAAGGTTACGAAAACATACTTACCCCGTTGAACGATCCAACAGCCTATTTCTTCAGGAAATAATATGTTATTGGTTAATAGTAATTTTAAACCTCTTAACTCAATTAGTAATGGAGGTATGTAATATGGTTTTAGAGAATTAACTAAAGGTTCTACACTTTTTAAAAACTTGAACCACTCATGGTCGATGAACTCAGCAACCTTCTTAACCGTTTCTTCGAGGCTCTTATACTTCTTAAGTTCTTCACTAAGCACTTTACAAGCAGCTTCGGCCAGTAGTTCTCTTAGACCAGGTGATAGACGATCTTCCTTAAGATACTTGGCTAAATCTTTAGATAATCCTCTTAAATTACCATGGAGTATATCTACGTATATTCTTTTCACCATATCTTTGTTTAGAGCCTTCATGTCCTATTCACTATGCCTATGATTCATTCTAGACACTAGAGCACAGTACTTATAAACATACTGTAAATTGCCTACCAATAAAAGAATAGGGGGGTTCGAGTTTTGTAGTAAACTATAATACCTTCATTTCTTCTGTTAGAGAAAAATAAAGAAGCTCTACGAAAGAAAGTATATGCAATAATAATAGCTAAAGATTAAATAAGAATAAGCGAAATGTTATAATATAAAAGGTTGTGGTTTCTATACCATTCACAAGAACATGTGTAGAGGAGTAGGGAATGAAAATACTTGCAAGAGATGAAAAACTGAAGACCTTGAAGATAAAGGTGGAAAGTGAAGAGGACTTGTGGGTACTCTACAATGTAGTCAAAAAAGGAGATATAGTTTATGCAAGAACTAGTAGAGAGCTTAAGACTAGAAGTGGTAGTAAGAGAAAGGGAATGGTTCTAGGCATAAGAGTTGAATGGTGTGATTTTCAACCATTTACAACCAGACTTAGAATCCACGGAATAATAGTCTATGGTCCAAAGGAATTAGATCTTGAAGGACAGAGACACACTCTCGGAATAGATATAGGGTCAACGATAACAATTATTAGAGAGGATGGATGGGAGGGCGCAGATCTAGAAAGATTAGAGGAAGCCTGTAGGAAAATATCGATTCCAGTGCTAATAGTGTCGCTCGATGACGAAGAATACGGTATCGGATTGGTAAAGGGTTATGGGATTCAAGTAATTGTTGAAGAGTATATTAGATTACCTGGAAAACTTGATATAGAATCGAGAAGCAAAGCTATTGAAACAACATTGAAGAAAATATGTAACCAGATAGTTGGCATTACTTCAAGATATAAATTAAAGGTAGTTATTGTAGCAGGTCCTGGCTACATGAAGGAATATCTATATAATACGTTAAAGCAAGATTCCAGATTGGTTAATATAAAGATAATTATGGAACACACATCTTGGGGTGGTGTTAAGGGTATTCATGAAGTATTAAAGAGAGGCAAGTTAATTGAAGTTCTAAGAGACCATGACCTGGTAGTTGAAGAAACTCTGCTTGAAGAATTTATGTATTATATAGCTAAAGATCCAAGATATGTAGCTTATGGTCTGGAGGATGTAGAGCTTGCATTAAATGCTAATGCAGTGAAGAAGTTAATGATAACAAATGACATGTTAAGGCACCCAGATGAACATATACGTAGAAGAGTAGAAGAATTATTAAAAAGAGCTGAAGCACAAGGAGCTGAAATAAAGATATTCAGCACTGTCCATGACACAAAGATAAGACTTAAAAATCTTGGAGAAATAGCTGCAATACTAAGATATCCTCTAGATGTTGAGATTAGAAGAAAAAGTTTAAAAGAGAAAAGCTAATTTAGTTAAATTAGTCCCTTATGTGGACTGAAATAGTTTCACATATACTAAACATATCATAAATATGTAAATATACTCCAAGTCCTATATGCATATCTAACCATACACCCAAAACTTCAAGACTATATCATAAAATACCATATAAATTCCGCTATTATGAGGTATAGACCATGATACGTGTAATTGTATTAGGTATGGGTATGGTTGCATCCCACTATGTAGTAGGCCTTGAGAAAATAAGAAGAAATGAAGTAAAACCCTATGGTGTTCCATTAGCTAGATTCAAACTACCCTATAGAATTGAAGATGTAAATATAGTAGGAGTATATGATGTTGATAAATCTAAGGTTAATAAAACAGTATATGAGGTAGCATTAAAGCTCATTGGAGACCAACTAACCATACCCACAACACTTAAGGACATTGTTGTTAGAAGAGGAATACATTTAGGTAGTCTAATAGGATTACCTTTTTCAGCTAAAGGAATTGAAGACGAAGTTTCAGTAAAAGAAGCAATTGAGATGTTAGTAGATGAATGGAAAACACTTAAACCGGACATCATAGTAAATGTAATAACTACAGAATATGGTAGAGCATTCGAAGATACAAATGCTCTACATGAAGCCATAGAAGCTAATGATAAATCATTATTAACAGCATCTCATGCATATGCTTATGCAGCAGCAATGTATTCAAAAGAGGTAAAACCTGTAGCATTCATTAATGTAATACCAACGCCCTTAGCAAATGATAAAGCAGTAATAGAGCTATTTAAAGAATGCCACGGCTTAGTCTTAGGCGATGATGGAGCTACAGGCGCTACACCACTAACAGCAGATTTACTAGAGCATCTAGCTGAAAGAAATAGGAAAGTTAAATACATAGTACAGTTCAATATAGGAGGAAATACTGACTTCTTAGCCTTAACCGTACCAGAGAGGAATTTAATGAAGGAAGAAACAAAGAGCACCATAGTAAGGGACATACTAGGGTATGAAGCACCACACTTCATAAAACCAACAGGCTATCTCGAGCCGATAGGAGATAAAAAGTATGTGGCAATGCATATAGAATATTATACCTTCAATAATATGTCCGATGAAATATTCATATCAGCAAGAATAAACGACAGCCCAGCCTTAGCTGGTCTTCTTGTAGATTTAGCGAGATTAGGTAAAATAGCATTAGATAATGGATTTACAGGCACAGTCTACGAAATAAATGCATTCTACATGAAGAAACCTGGACCTCCAGGCTCAAAATCCATATCGAGAATACTAGCATTCAATAACTTAATTAATTGGCTAAAACAATTAAATGCCATAGAATATTAAGCTCAACTTCTAGCACTGATAATGAAGTCAAGTATTTTATCAAATATTTTTTCCACGAGTTCAAAGCCTCTACTGCCAATTATAGTTTCACCTTTCATTATTTTTAATGCTATCTTAGTACTATATGGTATTTCTATAAAATCTAATCCTAAACTCTTTACATAATCCTTTACTTCCTCATTAATGCCTCCCCTTACATTAGCTTTATTAAGTATTACTAGAGGTCTCTTATTGTATTTTAGAATTAAATTAACTAGCTTCTTTAGATCACTAAGTCCTAATCTTGTAGGTTCAGTAACAGCTAATAGAATATTCGAAGTCTTAATAATCTCATAAATACCAGCATTAATTCCTGGAGGAGAATCAATTATTATCAAATCGTATGCTTTACACATCTTGAGAGTAGTATCAAGTACTCTAACTATTAAATTAATAGTAAATCTTTCACTAGGTTTAATTTCACCAATAAGGATGCCTAGATTTTCATTAGTCCTAGCATAGGTTATATATCCATAAACTTTTGCTCCTTCAGATATAGCTTTCTCAGGACAAATATACATACATAATGAACAGCCATTACATATTTCCTCAAATAACCTAATACCTTTGGAAGGTATATATATTAATGCGTGTTCCGGACATGAGCTTATACATGTAAGACATAGCTTACACTTATTCTTGTCTATCAAAGGCTTAAACATTGTAGCTTCTTCAATTTTCTCTATATTGAATCTTAAGTAGTATTTTGTAGAAGGATTATCAACATCTGCATCAACTAGGAGAACCCTATATCCCCTATTCGAAGAAAGTAATGCTAAGTTTACAGATACGAATGTTTTACCTGTACCACCTTTTCCTCCAAGAACACCAATAATTTTCATTATATCACTACTGAAATTAGGTCTTCTAAAAGTTTAATTAATGCACCATAAGCTTTACCTTTACCTTCATAAATTAAGTATGGTTTCATCGATGTATATGCCTCAACTATGCTTACATCATATGGTATATAACCTATAATCTCAGTATCAAGTTCATTATTAATTTTCTTAGTAAGATCATAGTTAAGATCATATTTATTAACAATTACGAAAGGTTTGGACCTTAATTCTCTGGCTATTTTAAGTACTCTTTTAGCGCCACTAATAGAGGCAATTGAAGGTTCAACTATTATCAGCGTTATATCACTTCCAGTTATACTTGATATAACAGGACAGCCTATACCAGCCGCTGAGTCAACAATCAAATATTTAGCTTTAGTCTTTACCATAACCTCCTTAGCTTTTTCTTTAACTTCATAAACTAATTTGCCGCTAGCTCTTTCACCAAGCTCTAAATCACCATAAACAACAGGTAAACTCGTATATCTAGGTTTAACTACATATATTTTCCCAATATCTTTATCATAAACCTCTATAGCATTAGCTGGACATAGAAGTTTACATAGAAGACATCCTTCACAAAGCTCTTCATTTATAAAAGGCTTATCATTAACGATGGTTACTGCATTAAATCTACAACTATCTTTACATTTAAAGCACTTAATACATTTATCTAGCATAATACGTGTCTTTCTAGCACCACCAACCTTAACTACCTCATGTACTCTTTCTTCACCGCCTAAAGCTAAAATAAGGTCAGGTGCTTCAACATCGGCATCTGCAGCTACCGTTACATTTACATTTGCATTCAAGTAGTAGGCTAAATTTGAGGCTATGAATGTCTTTCCCGTACCGCCCTTACCACTAGCAATCACTATCTCCAAGATACATCATCTAACAAGACCAACATACCTTAGAGCATCTATGAGCCTTAATCCGGGATTAACGTAGTATATATGAACACCAGCACTTTGAAGTACACTTGAAATATTAGGTCCAAGCCTAGCGGCAAGAACAGCCCTTACACCACTTGATATAAGCCACTGAGCTACTGCAATACCAGCACCATGTGAAGCTTCTGCAGCAGGATTAGGTTCAATAATACAAGATATTATTCTTCCACTAGTAATATCAGTAAAGGACATGAATGGTGCACGAGCAAATCTTGGAGAGATCATAGAATCAATACCTCTATTCTCTAGTACTCCACAAGCAACCCTCAAAGCTCCAGGAGGCGGCGGATTAATAGGTTTAAAATTAAGAGCGGGAATTCTTCCGCCCCACCCCATACCTCTACCGGCCCATTCAGGAGGTCCTCCTCTACCTCTCCCCCATCCCTTACCATAACCATACCATTCATAACTCATATTATCACAATTCGCGCAATAGCACACAAAGTATATAACTCTTTCCCTCAAAGAAGTGATGACTTGTCATGAAACGTTTAAAGTATAAACTTTAATACTACCAGAATTAACCACATAATAGTTATCAACTACACCATACCATTTAGAGGAAGTGATTCTACCATAGGGTAAGATAATGTCATATAAGAAGCTTAGAACTATATCAATAAAACTAGAAGAAGATATAATAGATAAGCTTCAGCAAATAGCAGAAGCTCTAGGAGTATCAAGATCTGATCTCATAAGGGAAGCAATAAAGAATTATTTAAATAGTGAAAAGGTTAAGGCAATACTAGAAGCAAAAATAATGAACAAGTTAATTAATAACGCAACGCATCATAACTATTCAAACTAACAAATTTTAGTATGAATTAACTGGTCAATCGTTTATGTGTAAATAAATATACTTCTGCTATTGATAAATATTTTGTGAGGAGAACACAATGTCTAAGACATCGCGTCTTCCAGGCTTCTATAAACTAAGTATTGATGAGAGACTAAAAATAGTCAAGGAATTTGCGAATCTAACAGACGATGAAGTTAAACTATTAAGAAATTTCGGCAATTTAAGTGAAAGGATAGCCGATATAATGATAGAAAACGTTATCGGAGGAATGACTTATCCATTTGCCGTTGCAGTGAACTTCCTTATAAATAATAAGGAGTATCTAGTTCCAATGGTCCTTGAAGAACCATCAGTTGTAGCTGCTGCCAGTAATGCTGCGAGAGTTATGAGGAGAGATGGGGGTATTAAAGCAAAGGCTAGCGAGCCTATAATGATCGGTCAAATACAGGTAATAAACCTTCTAAATCCATACTATGCTCGCATGAAAGTCTTAGAACATAAGCAAGAAATACTAGATTTAGCTAATCAGCAGGATCCTATCTTAGTAAAGCTTGGTGGCGGAGCTAAGGATATTGAAGCTCGAGTTATAAATACTAGGATAGGTCCTATGTTAATAGTACATTTACTTGTTGATGTAAGAGATGCTATGGGAGCAAATGCTGTAAATACTATGTGTGAAGCTGTAGCTCCACTCATAGAGAAGATAACTGGAGGTAAGGTATTATTAAGAATTATATCAAACCTTGCTGTAAGGAGAATGGTGAGGGCATGGGTTAAGGTATATAAGGAAGATATTGGTGGGGAGGAAGTAGTTGATGGTATTGTGGCTGCATCAGCATTTGCAGAAGCAGATCCTTATCGCGCTACAACTCATAATAAAGGTATTATGAATGGTATAATAGCTGTAGCATTAGCAACAGCTCAAGATCATAGAGCTATAGAAGCAGGAGCCCATGCTTATGCGGCAAGAGATGGAAGGTATCGACCACTATCAGTTTGGGAGAAAGATGAAGATGGAAATCTTGTAGGAGTACTTGAAATGCCTCTTGCTGTTGGAACCGTTGGTGGTGCAACGAAAACACACCCAATAGCAAAAATAGCATTAAAGATTCTTGGTGTAAAAACTGCAAAGGAGCTTGCAGAAATTATGGCGGCTGTTGGATTAGCACAAAACTTTGCAGCATTAAGGGCGTTAGCAACTGAAGGTATACAGAAGGGGCATATGAAATTACATGCAAGGAACCTAGCAATAATGGCTGGAGCAACAGGTGATCTTGTTAATAAAGTAGCACAAATAATGATAAAGGAAGGAAAAATAAGCTATGCAAGAGCAGCAGAAATACTAAGACAACTAAAAAGAGGAAAACAATAAGCACTAAAACGAAGCTTACATTCTCTTCCATTAAAACATGTTTAAAGTGAAATAATTTTTATTCCATTTCTTTATAGTTAAGTATAGAACAAACATTAAAAGTGAAATAATATGCAAATACCGATCCCTAAAAAGTTGATTAATAAAGCCAAGGAACTAGGTTTAGACATTGAATCTGTGGTAATAGATTTCTTGTTAAGGGAATTATCCTTTAATCCTAGAGATGAAGCTGAAATCCACTTAGAACTAGCAGAAAAATACCTTAATGAGGCAAAGAAATACATAGACAGAAGAGATCCTGTACAAGCATCGGAGAAGATGTATAAAGCTGTTGAAGAAGCATTAAAGGTACTTGCAATAATATATAAAATGCCAGAATACAAGAAGGCATTAAAAGAAGGTAGATGGTGGATTCAGCTCCTCGGAAAAACAGCTAGGAGGCTTACGAAGATACTTAATGAACCTAGAATAGAATCTACATGGGCTATAGCATATGATTTACATGTATGGGGATTTCATGAAGCAAAATATGAAATTAATGAAGTAAAAGATGATATAGCCCACATAGAATGGATAGTAAAGTATGCCAAAGAAAAAATAAAAACCTTAGTATAGTCGCTAAAACATACTCAAGAGAAACATATAATTCGCTTTAAGAGAACTAGTTAAAAAACATGTTATAATATTAATCCTACTTCTCACCACATTTCATGCTATTTAGATCGCACATATTAACCACACATTTGAAACCATAAACATGCTTCAGAGGATTGTGGCAATTATTCTCTAATGGTGAAACTACCATAAAACTTAATGGCATTGAGCGTAAAATAGCCATTAATTTAAAATCATGTAAGCTACGATATTAGAGTTAAACAGTAGATACACTACACTTAAGCTATTATGAACCCTTTAAATACGTCAAGATTTAAGTAAGGAAATACTTAAGTTTAAATACAAAGTAATAAACGAACTGAAGAGAGAACACTTATAAAATAAAGTATATTTCATAACATAAGTTGGAATAGCATTAGAGAAGACATATAGAGTAAATCTAGCACTTAACATCAATACTAATAAATTCGAAAGATACTGTTAATGTTCTCGAAAGTTAAAGCTTTATGAGACTATTTCATAAATTTCTCTGGACATAATATGGTATATAGGTGATCAACAATTAATAAGCCTGAACGATTAATATCTCTCACTATCTTAGTAATAATATGCGTCGTGGTTATTCTAGCTATTACAGCTCACTATTACGGTTGTGGGAAAAACTAAAAACAATGGTATTAGTTGAAAAGGATGTTATTAGTACTCCATTACTAGTAATTGATAATAGAACTGATTTTTCCAAGTATTTGAAATTAATGTTTATACACTTAATAATTCCTCCAAATACATTTGACTTTAATTATACGTTAAAGAAATTAATTATTGAGGTACCTAATAAACATAGGGTAGTTGTTGAATTTAAACCTAAGATGATCTTACCCCATAATATGTATGTACAATTGTTATTTAAAGAATACTTAGATGTAAATTATGCTAGGGAAATTGTAGAAAGTATATATAAAGAGTATCATAAGAAGCTGAACATTACATTTAAGCAGGTTGTAGACTTATCACTTAATAGCGTATACGTCTATATTTTCGCCGATTGGTTTAGGTCAATACCCATAGAATATGGTATAATGTATAAAAATGTTCTTGAAGGTAGTTTCCTTAATTTGATTTCCTATGTCAAGCAAAAATATAGGATTGTACTAAATAGAACCATAAACTTAAGATTTAATATTACCCCTGTATTTATGGATCCTCTTAGTCATATCAGATATGTGACCATAGACTTGAACAACACCTATAGTATTATTGACTACGAGAATAAATGCTTTAGAGCATTATCATTCATTATCAAAACATCGTACAAGAATACGTTCATTAACATAGGAGTAAAAATGAATAATGCCATTTACCTCTTTAGCTATAATTACTATAAGTGGATTCCAAGCATGCTACTCAAATTAGACAGGTATGCTCTATACTACAAGGAAATGGAAAACACTATATTCTATATACTTGATTCATCTAATATACTTCGTAATTTTGGTAACTCATTTAACTCAATTATATTTAGGTATTCACTCATATATGAAGTACCGGAGCATTATGGAAGGACCTTTAGAATAAACGATAACATAACTATATTAGTTATTGAATACCCCATGCCTTTAGTTAAAATTGAAGTAGAAGATGAATATGGTAAAGTACACGAAATATATGGTAGTATGCTAATTAATGGCGGTGATAGGAAGCTGATTAGCGATATATTAAGCAGTTTAAAAGATTAATGGGAGAATATGACTTTCGTTTAGGCACATGGAATAAATAGAACAGGGAAAAATCCTTGAAAGTAAACCTTCCTAGTTTACTAGTACCACATAATATAGTCTTGAAAAGAGCATACGATAGCATCTGGAAACCCAAATGTGAGGTAAAACTAATTTTAGTCGATGAAAAATAAACTCATAGACACCATCTAAAGTTGTGATTGAGTTTCCAAGCTAAATGATTGCAATAGCCCTTACTGCTTGTAAAAAAGAATATAGAACTCTCAGATGCGATTATCATTTTTCTGGTTCTTAATATTTTACTAATTATATAATAGTTTGTTAAGTTTATTGCTTCAACATGTTTTTTATTTGGGTTACGAACATCTATTAAATGGGACGGTATCTTGTCTGGTGGAAAACTTCTCATAATAGCTATAATAATAGCTATAATTATAATAGCAGGAGCCGTTTACTGGTATATGGAGGCCACCAAGCCCAAGGTAGTAAAATTATCATTATATACTAAAGCAGGTCTTTGGGCTGAGTTTATCAGAGAAATGGGTATATTAGAATCATTTAAAGAGAGGATGTTACGTGAACGAAACATAGTAGTTGAAGTGGAACTTATAACTAAACCACATAAGGGATATAGAGATACATTAGTAGCTGATTTTGCAGCAGGTACTGTAGGCGATGTAGTATGGATAGGTGATACAGAAATCCCCGGACTGGCAGAAGCTGGATTACTATTAGACTTAACACCGTACGTTGAGAAGTGGGATAGATGGGCAAAGTTCTATCCCGTTGCTAAGAAACTAGTGACTGTCAATGGTAAAGTATATGCCATACCTTTTGAAACGGCACCACTAGTAATCTTCTATAGAAAGGATTTATTTAAAGAAGCTGGTATACCTATCCCTTGGCAGCCAAAGAACTGGGAGAACCTATACAAAACGGCAATGATTATAAAAGAGAAGCTCCCAGACAAAATACCCATAAATCCAATGTATGGTATTGAATTACCTATATATGCGGCAGGCGGAACTTTATATGATCCAAAGGATGGTAAGCTCATAGTTAAAAGCGATGCCATACTGAATCTCTTTAGATACTACTATAACATGTTCCATAAGTATAAAGTGGCACCAGTTAAGATGTGGCTAGAGAAATGGGACACAAGAACACTCTTCCAGAAAGGCGAACTAGCTATAACCATTGATGGAGTATGGTGTTGGGCAGAGAAATGGGGCCCTGGAATGCCCCACGAGATACCTAATAGAGATGAAGTTGTAGGATTCGCCATGTTCCCAAAGATGGAAGGAGGCTTCTTAAGTATGACCGGAACCTACGCTTATGCCATATATGCTAAAACCAAGTATCCTGATTTAGCTTGGGAGCTAGTTAAAGAATTAGTTAAACCGGAGTACATGGCTGAATGGGGATACAGGACATCGCATCTAGTACCAGCTGAAGATGCAATAATTGGTAAATACGCTGAAGATCCCTTCCTTAAGTGGGCAGCTAAGGTTATGGAATATTCTGTGCCAAAACCACTAATACCCGAAGTAAAGAAATATCTAACAATATTAAATACGGTAGTCTACGACTACTTACTACCAAAAGCTTTATCTCCGGAAGAGTGCATGGAATTATTTGCTGAATTAGCGGTTAAAGAGATTGGAAAAGATAAAGTCAAGGCACTTCCACCATATACCTTAGGTAGCTAAGGTACAGAGATATGATAACGAAAATAAAAAGACTTCGTATCGTGAGAACAAACTCAACTAAGCTTAAGTACAAGTTAGAGGAAATAATCATAATATTTTTTCTATTTCCCGCATTAGCTCTCTTCATAACATTTCAGGTGATACCAACATTATGGGCTATATATTTTAGCTTTACAGATATAGCTTTATACGGTAAAAAATTATTTGAATATAAATTTATAGGACTTAACAATTATGAGAAATTATTTTCTGATGAAATATTTTGGAAGTCTTTCTCAGTAACTTTTGAATATTGTACTTTTTCCCTACTCTTAAGATTCACTTTAGGCTTCATAGCAGCTTTATATATAACCTCTAGACTATTTAAAGGAAAGGCGATTATAGCAGGTCTTTTAATAATACCATACACACTACCTGGAGCTGTTATACCGTATATGTGGATAAGCATGCTAGACTCGCGTTATGGTACATTAAATAAGGTTCTCATGTTATTAGGATTACCTCCACAAAGCTGGCTTTATGAAAGAGCCATGCAGAGTGTAGTTATGGTTAATTGTTGGAGTGGCTATGTATTGGCAATGTTAATATTAGCTTCAGCTATAAAGAGCATACCTGATGAATATTATGAGGTTTGTGAAATTTATGGTGCCTCAAGACTATTTAAATTTACTAAAATAACTCTCCCCTTAATTAAATGGCCTTTAGTATTATCACTAATTTTGATATTTAAGGAGGATATAGATGATTTTACTTACGTTTTTATATTAACTGAAGGAGGACCAAACTACAGAACGGAACTTCTATCACTATATGCTTACCATAAGGCTTTCGCTTTTTATGAACTAGGTGCTGGCTGTGCCGTCGGACTCATAATAATGATCATAGTCTTCCTACTTACACTAGCTCAAATAAAGATATCAAGAATCATGTAGAAGGTGTAAGCCATGAATACCAGGAGGTTGATCAGATCACTAAGCGAACCAAGCATTGAAGTAATAGGTTATGTAGTATTATTCTTCATGATAGCTTATATATATGCTCCTATGATATGGCTCTTCTTAACAGCCTTCTCTCCAAAAGGTGGTCCATTTTTAGAGATACCTAAAAGTTTTACCTTAGAGAATTTTGCTATTGTCTTCGGATTGAAGAAAATAAGAGCTGGAGCAGCAGCTCTGTCATTATATATGCATAGGTGGATAGTTAACAGCCTTATAATAGCTATAACAACAATGGTAGTAACTGTCGTTACAGCTTCTATGGCAGGATACGCATTATCTAGGTTAAGATTTAGAGGTAAGAGCATCTTTATGGTAGGCTTATTAGTACTAGGTATGATGCCTACCATCGCTAAGTTGCTACCATTATATAAACTATGTATCATGTTTGGATTCATCAATAACCTGGTAGGAGCCGGTATAGTAGTGGCTTCTGGTATAATACCCGTACAAATTTGGATAATGAAAGGCTTCTTTGACCATATACCAAGAGAACTTGAAGAGCAGGCCTGGATCTTTGGATGTTCAAAATTAGAGGCATTATTTAGGGTAGTATTACCTTGTGCAGGACCAGGTTTATCAGTTGTAGCATTCTTAAGCTTCCTTGCTGGATGGGGTAATTTCATAATACCTTTAATCCTCATAAGAACGGAGCCATTATATCCTATATCACTAGGTATAGCAGCATCATTTATTCATCATCCAGGTGAAATAGGCTTAGCAGTACCTTATGGTCCTTTATGTGCGTTATCACTAATATATGTAATCCCGTCAATGACCCTATATTTCATAGCTCGTAAATACCTCATGCAGATTAAATTAGCAAAAATGGAGGTATAAACATGGTCAGAGTATTCTTTGAAAAAGCTACTAAATACTTCGGACGTGTAAGGGCTGTTGAAGATTTAACCCTTGAAGTTAAGAGCGGAGAATTAATGGTGCTTTTAGGGCCCAGTGGTTGTGGGAAAACAACTACACTTAGATTAGTTGCAGGACTTGAAAGATTAACGAGAGGGAAAATATACATTGATGATGAAGTAGTTGATGATGCCTCATCAACATTTGTACCACCGAGGTATAGAGGCGTATCGATGGTGTTTCAAAGTTATGCTCTATTTCCACACCTTTCAGTATTTGATAACATAGCATTTCCTTTAGTAATTGCAAAAGTACCTAAGAATGTTATTAGGAAAAGGGTATACGAATTAGCTGAAATGCTTGGAATCAAGGAGTTACTCAATAGAAAACCTAGGCAGTTATCTGGAGGACAACAACAAAGAGTAGCATTAGCAAGAGCTTTAATATCTGAACCTAAAATACTCTTACTTGATGAACCATTAGCTAACCTTGATGCAAAATTAAGGGTTTCAGCTAGGATCATGATCAAGAAAATTCAGAGACAATTCAAGTGCACAACTATCTATGTAACACATGACCAGAGTGAAGCAATGGCGATTTCTGATAGAATAGCTGTAATGAAAGATGGAAAAATCCAACAAGTTGGTAGTCCAGAAGAACTTTACCATAAGCCTATTAATACATTTGTAGCCGACTTTATAGGCAATCCATCTATGAATTTAATTGAATGCACATTCGATAGCGCTAATGGAATCCTTGACTTTGGAGCCTTTAAATTTAAGCTACCTAGAGTTTATGTAGAAGCTCTAAAAGACTACAAGGAGGTAATTTTTGGTATTAGACCTGAACACATCATAGTTTCTAAGGAACCTAGAGAAGGTAATGAGTATATAGAATTTAGAGTCTACGCCATGGAGAAATATGGTTATAGAAATATTGTGATACTTGAGAAAGAAGGCATTCAAATAACTGTAGTTACTCATCCCACATTTGACATAGATGTGGGTAGTAAGGTTTGGATAGGCTTTGATCCTAAAAGAATTCGTATATATGATAAAAAGACTGGTAAGCTATTAGTCTAAGTTTTCTAAAAATATTTAAATAACATAACTAGGAAAGACGGCATTTAGTTTATAATATTCTTAACCATGTTCCTTACTAAATCTATGTTCTCTGTAATAAATTCCTCATTACCAACAATGTAGTTTAGTCTTTTAATTTCTCTAACAGGAAAAGATAATTTAGTTAAATTCCAGTTAAGTACTTTTAAACCTGATTCTTTAGCTATTAATATACTAGCTGCAATATCTATGTTCCAAGAACTCATGATGGCAAGTTTTGCTGCTCCCTTGGCTACTAAACATATCTCTAAAGAGGAACATCCTAGGTGTAAGTATTTATAACCTTTAATTAAGGTATTTGATATCAAGCTTATTCTTGCATAAGTGTTTTTCCTGATCTCTCTTATATCAACGTCATTTACATAAGCTCCTTTACCCTTCATTGCTTTATGGACTTCAGATCTAGCTAAATCAATGCATATACCAAATACTAGTTCGTTTCCACAGGCTATTGCCACATTATAGCTATAGAAGGGTACGTAAAAGGATAGAAAATTTTTAGAACCATCAAGAAGATCAGCTATCAAGACCCATTTGGCATCTGGGTTACCTACAATGCCGGAGTCCTTACCGAGGAGTAATAGCTCACCACTAAAATAATCTATGAGTAGGTTGTAGAGTTCTAGTTCCCACTTCTTTTTATAGACCTTAGATAATTCATAAGGCTCAATGCCCTTCCTCCTTAGTACAGTAGCTTCTTGAAGTACATGCTTTGAGTGATCTAGTATTATTCCAGTCACTTCGTTTAATGAGTGTATCATATTCCTCATCCCGAGAGATTCGTGCTTGAAGTACACTATTGTATTATTATTCATTATAGCACTATTAAAAACCTAATACTAATTAATAAAATCTCGTCATGAAAATATCCAAATCCTGGAATTAAACATAATACGAAAGTACATATAACACATTAACTAATATAAGTAACTCTAAAGGTATTAGGTATGAATGTATGTTTGAAGTATTAAAATGCAAACCTCTATATGTTAAAGTAATTGTGAGGATGCCAATCTTATGTATTATACATCATCTCGGGAACAGTGTTTAGTAATATCTCGCATTAAAACCTACGAAAAGCGATTAAAATAGCGTTCATAAGCCTCTGTGCAAGACTATAACTAATTTCCCAATTACAAGTAATGAATACATCATGCAATTATTAACTTAGTCTCAGATCTTCTAACCCGCATTAGAGTAGTGAAAAGACTTCAAAGCCATATTAGCATGGTTCTATGGTTGATGGGGGTTTTGTTGTTATCGCATACGTTACCATTGTCACCTTTTCTATCTCACTTGTAATCCTATTTGAAATTTTTTCAAGTACATCATAAGGTATTCTACTCCAATCTGCTGTCATACCGTCTTCGCTTTCAACTATCCTGACGATTACTATGTATCCTACTGCTCGTCTATCTCCTTTTACTCCAACCCATTTATCATCTCCTACAACTGTAAATGCTTGCCAGACCTTGTAGTAAAGTCCTGCCTTCCTTAACTCTTCTTCAACTATTTTAGCTGCTTTTCTAGCTATCTCCAATTTTTCTTCAGTAATTTCACCAATAATTCTAACAGCTAAACCTGGACCTGGAAATGGATGTCTATAAGCAATCTCCCATGGAACGCCTAGTGAAAGCGCTAAAGCTCTGACTTCATCTTTGTAAAGGTACTTTAAGGGCTCAATAACTTTGAGATTAAGCCATTTGGGTAAACCAGCTACATTATGATGACTCTTTATTCTATCAGCACCAGGTACAGCACCACTTTCAATAACATCAGGATATGTAGTTCCCTGGGCAAGCCACTTTATACTAGGATCATTCCTAGTTACTTCACAGAATATTTTTGCAAATTCTTCACCAATAATCCTTCGCTTCTCTTCACAATCAACAACATTCCTTAACCTAGATAAAAATCTCTCACGAGCATCAATAAAGATGGGGTTTATCCCAAGAGATTTCAGATTCCTTAAAACTTCATCGACTTCTCCTTCTCTAAGAAGACCATGGTCGACAAATACCGTTACAAGTCTATCACCAATAGCTTTCTTAAGTACAAGAGCTGTGACAGTAGAATCAACACCGCCACTTACAGCACAAAGAACTTTCTCGTTCTCGGGTATGGTTTCTTTAACCTTTTTAATAATTTTACTAGCTATGTCTGCTATATTCCATGTAGGCTTACAAGCAGCTACATGCTTAACAAATTTTTCAAGTAATAGACGACCTTTAGTAGTATGAACTACTTCCGGATGAAATTGAACACCATAAATTGGCTTGTCCATGACCTTAAATGCGGCTATATATCCCGTCGCTTTAGATATCGCAAGAACCTCACTATTTTTAGGAGCTTGAGCTACGTAATCCCCATGACTCATCCAGACATCTTCTTCATCATTCCAGCCATCGAATATTATATCCCTTCTAATGATCTTTATCTTAATCCTTCCATATTCTCCTAGACCACGTTTAACAATACCACCAAGCATTTGCGCAAGTAGCTGATGTCCATAGCATATTCCAAGAATAGGAAGATTAAGATCTAAAACCCAATAGGGGATCTTAGGAGCATTTTCTTCATAGACGCTCTTCGGTCCACCAGATAGTATTATTGCTTTAGGTTTAACTTCATTGATTATATCTTCATTGAATTGAAAATGGTGTATTACCTCAGTATATACATTAAGCTCCCTAATTCTACGAGATATCAAGTGCGTATACTGGCCTCCAAAGTTTATTATGACAATTGTATCATGTTCCTTGTATGGTTTCCATACACTCAATTATGATCACCAGGCTTCTCTACTTACATCCATATTCAATATAATACAAATAAAACTTGTTATTAAACTGGAAAATCTGTAATTATAACACATTAACTATGAATGCTTAAGGAAAATGTAATAAATATAGTTTTGAACTTATAGAAGATGTTTTAAGATCTACAATCAAGGATCTTTATACTTATTTTTACTTGATAGAAGAAACTATTTACTAAGGTCCATGTGTCCTCTGACCTTAGTTAATTTAACAATATGTAATAATGTCTAATGTATACTTATTCTTTCTTTAGTTAAATTAAAGTGGCAGTAAAGTAAAGACTGCCACATACTGGATGACAGAATCTTAGATTTTAAAATTTCTTAAAACTTATTAGTGTTGCTTAAGTAATTTTAATGTCAATCCAGACTATTCATAACTCTTTAATTTTCTCTTTGGAGGGCATATGCATCAAGTTTACTAACTCAGTAATGACTTGCTATTTCACTATCAATTTTTTTGTTATAATATTGAAGACACCAGTTCTTTAATGATTTTCCTTGTGATAAAATATTTTCTTAATGCATATAAATTAGACATCTTTATCATAGATAACCTTAAGTATGGGTATGAACTTTGTACTAGAAATTTAGGTACATGAGGTCTTAGATTTACAATAAGTTGTATATTTTTCAAGTTCTCACGAATTTACCTGAGGAACGGTAAAGCTAAAGCGATTGAATTAAGTCCGTATTCAGATATTTACCTAGCTTGTCATTAAAAACGGTCGAATCCATTAAATGCCATGTTATAGCTAATTTATTACTTAGAGGATGAAAATAAACGTGTGTGCCCTCTAGCATTATGCTCAAAGAATAATTAATCACGCAAAAAGTCTTTAGCAACCTTTACTACAGTTACTTAATCCAATCCGTTTAGTACTTAACTTGAATAACTTATTGGGAATTTGCATAATCATTGTCTAAAAACATTTAGCAAATTCCTTCACTTAATAACTTCGTAGTTAACTTGTTTAAGCCGTAGCAAAGCATATATGATTGTATATGCTTAATATATGTTTTGATTGTGTGTTGCTTCCGTAAGGCTTATGGGTTTGTGTAGAGGAAGTTATTGGGTGGAGTAAACCGATGAGGAGGTGCACCACCCTAATTAAGGTGGTTCCCCGAGGAAAAACAGTAAGTAGCCCCAGAAAACCCAAGCCCCACGCCCAGGGTCGTGGAGCACCCACCCAATGACCGATGAAACCCGAGCGAAGGGTGGGCTGCTCAAACATGAGCCAATGACCACACATATAAAACATATAAGTTCATATAAAGAGGTGAACCCGTCTCTCTACCATGGTTTCTGGCTCCTTTAATTACTCCACATGGAAAATCACCATAAGCTTTTTGCATGATTTCCCTCTTCACCTCTATCATTAACTCCTATGTATTCTTTTAACATATTCACCTACATTTCTACTATTTATGATATCCACCGTCCCGCATCAAGACATTTCTAAATGTATTAACGCATCTCATAAGCTCTATAGCAATTACTAGTGGGCTACCTACATTTACGATATCTGATTTATTATACTGATAAATTCATATAATGATATACGTCTTCATCGAGATTCATTAACCTTAAGCCTTACGATTTTATAGTACTGCAATAACCGTATTTTATCGATAACACGAATAGCTTTTACAGTAGTATCAATAGTGAACTTATTAATAAATTCTCTTGTGCTAAGTCCAGCTGATTTAAGTCTCATAACTCTAAACAATTTACCTCAAGATTTCATTGATCATAACTTTAAACCATGGAAGGCATCGTTGATTTTTTGCTAAATTCAATCTCTTCTTAGCTAATTCAAGGTCCTCCCTTCATTTAGATTTAAACAGCATTTTAAGAATTTATGCAAAGAATAATATTTCTGAATGTTCAAACTCCTAGTATAACACTTAATATTCATTCTCTATATAAACAGCCTATCCATATGAAGAGGAATAGAAAAATTGCTATTTACTAAGACTATGTTATTTCAATTAAAGGACTCTTCATTCTAAGTAGATATCTATAGGAAGTGTAAATGGTATAAACTGCTGGAAATATTACTAAGGAGGCTTCTATAGGTCCATAAAGTAGGAAGTCTGCTCCAATTACTATAGTTGCTAAGTTTGCTGCTAGCTCTGCTGCATGAAGTCCATTCTTTCCAAATTTATCCTTAAACGCTTTTCTCTGAACAGAGACGGCATTATGGGCACCGCATCCACATGGATATCCATAATGTGATTTTACCGTGAATAACGTCCTCATAGCGACGGATAAACTTGGTATATCTATGACAAATGTATCTACAAGTATATTTTCTATTCCATAGTAACCAGTTTTCTTGACTATGCTTTCTAGAGCATTAAGTCTAGCATTAACATCAAGAATTCTATCTGTATACAATAGTGCAATGGCGTGTTTAACGCCTGCTTCTTGTAAGATAATGTACTCCTCATTCTTAGATCTAGCAGTCAAAGAATTATAAATAACTCTACTAGAGAGACCTGAGCTTTTAATAAAGTTAAAAGCTTCCTTCATCGACTCTATGGAGGGAGTATTTACGAGTATTGGCATTTTAGTGACAGACGCTATGAAATCTAGATATTTAATAGCAGCCTTTGGTTCAGCGCATACAACATCTATTGCTGTGGGAAGCTTAGTTTTATCTGATAACTCTTCTACAATTTTGATTAATTTTTCGGCTTCCTCTTTGTTAAATTCCCCTTTCCTCTCGTTTACAACTATCCTATGACCGTGATAAAAAATGGTCCCGATCAAAACTGGTGGATTCTCGCCAGGGTTTCCACCAATTTTAATACCGTTAATATTAATAACTTTTTGAGGAATTTTGAAGTGAAACATAGTAACTCCGAGTAGAGCTTTAGTAGTAGTTAAGTTATATTAAAATTTACTGACAATAGAAGCAATGGTTAAGAGATTTGTTTTCATCTATAGATCACCCGGAAAACAAAGTTAAGCAAGAATCTCAAAGGAGGATCCTCAAGAGATATCAAGGAGCTAAGGAGATAACATATAAATTTTACTGATCATGAAATAACCCTGAATTATGGCTATAATCAAAATTATCAATAAAGCCTTGGTGAAAGTTTCATCAATATCCTTATAGTAATGCTTATTATGAAAGATTCTATAGCTGTCTTCTGTCTTATTTAACTTCATAAGTTATAACACCTATTATAGGATCCTTAGTCTAACCTACATGTTACATCCTTAAGATTTAACGTTAGGTGTACTAAGATAATTTGTTAAGAAATTAAGAGAACGTGATTTTGTGTCCAAATACATTAATACTCAGACCAATATATTTGAGACTATAAAACTAGATGTTTTAGTGGATGAATTAGTTAGTCGAGTCGAATATGGTAGATAAAGATTTAACCGAACTTCATCGCAAAAAGTAATGAAGTGGCAAATGATGATGAGATAAAGTATTGCTTCATATACACTCCTATGAAGTTTATGTGAGACATAAAAGCTCATGGTGTATATATTGGGGAAAGCTCATGTAATCATAAAGCCTTTTGATATAAGTACCGAAGTTCCTCCAGGCAAGACTGTTCTTGATGTGCTCAGAGAAATTGGAATACCTATTCGCTCAGATTGTGGAGGCATTGGTATATGTGGAAAATGTATTGTAAGAATAGCTGGACCCGTCTCTGCGCCCTCGACAAATGAAATAAAACTCTTAGGTCAGGAGAAAATAAAGGCTGGTTTCCGTCTTGCATGTCAAACAAAAATTCTAAGTGGAAAAATAGAAGTGTACATTCCAAGAGAGAGTAGGATTTGGAAATACAGATCTGTTGACATAGGATTCGAGAGACACGTATCATTAGCACCAGCTGTGAGGAAAATACATATAATAGTACCAAGGGCTACTTTAGAAGATCCGAGACCTGATCTTGATCGTATTCTATGTCATGATAATGAATGCCTAGAAGCTGAAATAATTTCACTAGAGGTATTGAGAAAGATTCCAGATATATTAAGGTCTTGTAAATGGAGCGTTACACTAGTTCTCCATGATGGTAAAATTCTCGATGTAGAATGCAATGACACTAGAAGTAAAACATATGGTATAGCTGTAGATTTAGGTACTTCACGCATTGTCGTTCACCTAGTGGATCTTACAAATGGGAAAACCCTAGCTATAGAGTCAGCCCCTAACCCTCAACAGATCTTTGGAGCTGATATAATATCAAGGCTAACCTATGTAATTCAAAGACCTAATGCTACACAACAACTTCAGAAGCTAGTTGTTCAGGTAATAAATGAACTTATAAAAAAAGCCTCTTCGGGAACTGGAATTAATATTAAAAATATATATGAAGTTGTTGTTGCTGGTAACCCCGTAATGAATCACCTATTTTTGGGAATTCAACCCAGATACTTGGGATACTCTCCTTACGTTCCGGCTTTTGGTATACCTTTAGTGGTGAGAGCACAAGATGTAGGATTAACTATAAACGACAACGGTATGGTCTATATCATGCCCAATATTGCTGGATTTATAGGTGGCGATGCTATAGCAGATGCAATTGCTGTAGGGCTAGATGAGTGCTCCGAGCCATGCGTCCTAATCGATATAGGGACAAATACAGAGATTCTTCTTAACAATGGCAGAGATATCTATGCTGCCTCAGCTCCTGCAGGTCCTGCATTTGAAGGAGCAGTAACACGATATGGTATGAAAGCCACGAATGGAGCCATACATAAGGTTTTTATATATTTTAGTGAATCTGAAGGTGACTATGAAGTTAGATATGAAGTTATAGGTAATGTGAAACCCTTAGGGCTCTGTGGATCTGCATACATAGATGCCATAGCTCACCTCTATAGATTAGGTTTAATTAATAAATGGGGTAAGTTCAATAAAGGCACAGTCACTAAGAGGTTTGTAACAAGAAACGGTGAAAAGGGCTTTATTATAGCTTGGAATCGGGAGTCGGCTAAAGGAGAGGATATAGCAGTATATGCAAAGGATATAGAAGCTATACTACTAGCCAAGGCGGCAATCGCAGCAACATTCAAGATTCTCTCATGGAAGGCAAATCTAAAAGTTGAGGAGATTTCAAAGATCTATGTTGCTGGATCCTTCGGAATAAGCTTAGACCCTGAAAATGCTATTGCCATAGGACTCTTACCAGGAATTAATCCACAGAGAGTGATTTTTGTAGGTAACGCAGCTATTAGTGGAGCAAAACTTATCCTTAAGTCCATTAAAGTTAGAAAGAAAGCTAAGGAGTTGGCTAGGAAGGTAAAATATGTGGAAGTTGCAGCTGAGCCTTCATTTAGAAGAATATTTCATGAAATGTTATGTCTCCCCTAGGGGTGTTTTTATAATTATGGTAGCTGTAGAGCGGATGACCTAGCAATCGTGCTGAAGATTATTTAAGAAGGTAGGCCATAATCTTCATTGTCCTACAAATTATGCTACTTACGAAGATTATTAATAAAAATAATTCAAATAGTTAGACTGTACGTAAGTAAGAAAACATGTTTTACTATATTACCTAAATCAGAAAGATCTATAGCTGTGCTACTTGACTAGACAGAAAAGAAATAGTATGTTTGTTTTAGTTAGTTAAATACGAGAAGAAGCATTGATAGTAATGTATGTGTATTCTAGAGCTAAGAATATAACTTGCTCATCTGCTAATAGATGCAGGTGTAGATATACTAAACATTCAAGATAAGGTGAATGGACTTGAGAACATAGTCAAATTATTAAAAGGTAAGATATGTATTGATATAGATGTAGACAGACAACATCTCATACCCTATTCAAATCCTAAGGAAATACATGATTACATTAAGCAGCTTATAAGAACTCTAGATACACCAAAAGGTGGATTAATGATTTACGCTGAAGTTCATCCTCCAACTCCTTTAGAAAACATAAAAGCTCTAGCTGAAGCTCTTCACAAATATATGTGGAGAACTCCCCATAACTCCGTTAAATTCCATAATAGTAACAAATGAGACAACGGTTTCCGCCTAAGCTAAGACTAATAGTCAATCTTTTATATCTTCAATAATACCAGTAGTAATAAAAATATGCCTAATTACACTCAATTACTGAACTATATATCTCATAACTATCACTTAGGTTGCAACCAATAATTATCAAGAATAAACTCTAAAATAGCAGAAATCAGTAGTTATTAACTCCATAATCACTAGCCTAAATCCCTCACAGGAGAAATATTACATAAATGCATCAATATATATGTAATATGTCTAAGTATTGTTTAGAGTAAAATTTTTATTTAGCTCATGTAAATAGTTCATCTAAAATACTTAAGGGGTAATGTTATGAATAAGAACCATAGAGATCAACTGCTGAATGCAATTAAAGCATTTGACTTCAACGAAATATACTTAGTTCCTGGATATACCGAAGTAGAACCTAGCGAAGTAGACCTAAGTACCTACTTCACTCGACATATAATGTTGCATATACCGCTTGCTGCAGCACCAATGGATACTGTAACAGGATACGAAATGGCAGTAGCATTAGCATTATATGGCGCAATAGGTGTTATTCATAGAAATTGCTCAATTGAAGAACAAGTTGAAATGGTAAAGAGAGTAAAGAGGCATCCTCCCATAAATCTAAGAAATGTTTATGCTTATGAACAAGAACCGTGTCTTAGAGTTCTTAGTTTAATGAAGGAAGAATCGATAAGACAGATACCAGTCATTTCAAGCAATGGCAAGGTATTAGGCTATGTCACTTACTCTGACCTATTAGAACTATGTAGAGAAAACAATTATGTACCTGTTATTAAATTATTGAGAAATATACCTGTATATTCATTAGATGATATAGCTGAGGCCATTAAAGCTATTGAACGTGGAGAACTAGACTCCATAGCAATAACTACAAGAGAAGGTTTCTACTTAGGTACTCTGACCATAAAAGAGGTTTTCGAAGAATATAACCCCATAGTTGATGAAGATGGAAAACTCATTGTTGCAGCTGCCATTTCACCTTTTGATGTTGATAGAGCATTGAAATTAGATAAATTTGTTAATGTATTAGTGTCAGATGTAGCGCATTTTCATAATAAAAATGTTATTGATGCTTCGAAAAAACTTGTTAAGAGAATTTCATCTGATTTTGTGGCAGGTAATATAGGTACTTATGAAGCAGCAATAGATGTAATTACTAAGATTGAAAAAGTTGATGGGCTTAGAGTTGGAATAGGTGGAGGCACAATTTGTACTACACCAGATGTAACTGGAGTTTATGCTCCAACTCTATGGGCAGTAGCATCAGTAAGAGATGCTATAGATGAAATGGGTGTTAAAGTTCCAATAATAGCTGATGGGGGTATTAGAACTCCAGGAGACGCTGTTAAAGCACTTGCACTAGGAGCCAGTTGTGTAATGGGAGGATACATATTTGCAGGAACAGATGAAGCAATAGCCCCACTCATAACAGTAAATGGTAAATTATACAAACCGTATCGTGGTATGGCTAGTCCAAGTGCTATGAAGAAGAGGTTCACCATAGACCGATATTCAAGAACTGTAAAGAAGGTACCAGAAGGAATAGAAGGACTAGTACCTTACCGGGGACCAGTATCTAAAGTCCTTAAGGAATATGTTGAAGCAATAAAGGCTGGACTAGGATATGTTGGAGCAAGAAATATAAAGGAGTTATGGATGAAAGCAAAATTCATAGTTACAGTAAAGCATAAACACTTACAAAAACTAGATCCTTTATCAAAGTAATCATATACCCATATAATGTTAATAAAAACATACTAATTTCATGTCATTGAAATTAAAAGTATTATGAAGATAATACAATGATTAAAATCATAGGATATTAAAGTGATTTAAATGTAGAAATTATTAAGGTATGTAATAGGTGCATTTCAGTCGATGAACCCTGGGTTGAAAAGCCTTTTCAGGGGGGTATGGATTGGATAGTCTACATTTTAAAGCTGAGAACTTTACGGTACCTATGATAAATAATAGAGTTGTAGGCTATGTATATATCCATGAAGACCATGTATCTTGGGATGCTATGTGTGTAGACCCTTTACTTAAACATCCATTGAAAGCTAAGGTAGTTAAGCACCTACTTTCATGGGCTAAGAAGAAGTTAAGAGAGGTAGGATATTCAGATGAAGTAATTATTCCGGTTAGATGGGAATACGTTACTTACATCAACTTTTTGAGGAAGCTATTAAAACACCAATGAGAGCTATTCAGAAGACGTGGCTTACGGTATGTCATAGAGGAATAGAAATTAAAAATACAAGAGCCAAGGGAATATACATTAGCAGTTAATTGAAAAGGCAGAGAAGAGGATATAGCTTTAATAAATAATGAGGTATTTAGAGATGAATACACGCATTTATTGAGTGTTAAAGATGTTAGAAGATGGCTTTCATCATCATCATGTTTTGATAAACCTAAAGTAGCTATGGTATATGCTCATGAAGCTGAACTTGTAGGATTTACAGTGAACTCCTTATTCAAAGCATTTGACGAAAAATATACAGGTTTAATAGATACATTAGCTATTGAACCTAAATTTCAGGGAAAAGGTCTAGGTAAAAAGCTTCTAGCCTTAACATTAAATTCATTAGCAAATAAAACCAATAGGATAATATTGTACGTAAACGAAGATAATTATAGAGCAATCAAGTTGTTCAGCAAAATGGAATTTAGAGTTTACAGAAGGCTAGTTAGATTCGATACATCCATCAATCATTTACTGTCTCTACTATAATATTAGCTTTAGCATTTAGTGGGAAATTTTTTGGGCTACTAAATATTTAGATAATTCTTATATTCTAACCCTTCCTTCAATTTTTTTGAAATAGTGGTAATAGGAGTTGTTGGTGATGAATAATAGTAGTACGTTTAAAGCATTAATGATTATATCTGGACTTCGGGGCATAACCTCAACTGTTATTAGGGTATTCTTACCCGTTTATGCGTTTACCATAGGAATGAGTATGGCTGATATAGGTTTTGCTACAACTATAGCAATAGCTGTAAGTGTGTTAATCTTACCAGTAATGGGCTATTTAACTGACGTTGTTGGTAGGAAAACTACATTACTATTATCTATCATTTTGATGGCACTATCAGCAATATTATTGTATATATGTCCAACATCAATGGGTGTTACTATAGCTTATGTATTGTTTTATACATCATTCTTTTCCTGGCAACCCGCTCGTGGAGCTATGGTTGTAGATACAACCTCAGGTACGTCTATAGCTTCGGCATTTGCTTACCTATCATTAGCATTCTGGATTCCACGAACTATAACCCCATATATTGCAGGCACTATTATAGTACACTATGGTTACAGCATTGTATTTCTTGGATCAGCAATAATTTTAATATTAATTACGATACCAATTATCATATTAATCAAAGAGGCAAGAAGTCCTATAAGTGAAAATAAATCCTTTAAGGTTATTATTGAAGGTATGATACCTAAGAGACATGAATTGCCACTACATGTTATTCTATCTCTTGATAGAATAGGTTGGACTCTTTGGTTACCAATAATTAATCCATTTATGAAATCCGAGTATGGTTTAAATGAGGATGATATAGGTTTACTCAATACAGTAATGAATATTGTGACCGTTATTGCACTTATCCCTTCAGGTAAGATGGTGGATAAAAAAGGATGGAAATTGGGATTAATACTGTCTGAAATGGCAGGTATTTTAGGATTATTGGTAATAATCTTTACATCAACTATTTACCCTTTAATTATAGCCATGAGCTTATTCGGAATATCAATTGGATTATGGTTGCCTAGCTATAATGCTTCTATTCCAAGTATTATAAGGAATAGAGAAGAGCTTGGAAGGGCATATAGTAGAGCAAATATCTATAGAGCTATATTATCAACTCCATCGCCATGGATAGGGGGAGTAATGTACGCCATATTGCCCTTATTACCATTAATTTCGGGGAGCATTATTTTAACTATAAATACATTAATAATTACCTCCTACAAACTAAAAGTTCCATAAAGTTTACTTGACTTAGAATAAGTGATTAACCGTAATAGCGTTTATCTATTATCTTTAGAATTAAAATTAATTTAGTGGTATTTACTATAAAATTAATGAGGTAGATATATCCCTCATTACAGCTTATTTACTCCATAAATCACTTACTGTGTCCAGAGGTGATTTTACATTGAGGATAGCTTATGTATCAACATATCCACCTACTCATTGTGGTGTTGCTGAATATACTAGGATGCTTGCAGCTGCATTAAAATCTATTCTTCCTCAAAGTAATATCTATGTATTAAGTGATGTGGAAAGTGGTGAAGAAAGATTTGATAAAGATGCTAAAGTCTACGTATATCCTACATTTGTAAGACGCTCTAATAATTATGGTAAACTCTTAGATATATTAACAAAAATTAATGGGGTTGATATACTACATGTTCAACACGAGTTCGGCATTTATGGTGATACTACTGCTATACTTGATGCAGTTGTTGAAGCTAGAAAGGAGGGTCTTGTTAAAAAGATCATATTCACAATGCATACAATATATCACCCGCTATCTGGTAGAAAAGGAGCACTTGAGTTTCAAAAGAAACTTAACTTAGCTGATGCAGTAATAGTACATAGCTATTTGCAAGAGTTTGAAGCACAACATCAAGGAATAGATCCTGTAAAGATATTTAGAATTCCTCACGGAACGTTCCTAAATCCCTACTTAGGGCTTCCAAGATTTAAATTGATAGATGAGCTGGGATTAAATAGGTATAATATTTCAGGTTTAGTTATGGCTATACCAGGCTTCTTAAGGAGGGATAAGGGATTAGATATCCTTATTGAATCATTAAGGCTTTTGGAAAGAACTAAGTACTTTACGGTAATTACTGCAGGAGAAATTAGGGACAGAGATGTAGTAGATATCATTGAAGATGCTAAGAAGGATATAAACATTATATTCATTGAACGTTATTTATCAAGTGATAAAATGCTCAAGCTCATAGCATTAGCGGATGCAATAATATTACCCTACAAGGATAAACCTGGACTTTACTCTGTTAGTGGGATATTACATTTATCGATGGGTAGTTTTAAACCGATAGTTGGTACTAGAGCTCCAAGATTAATAGAACTCTATCAATTTGCACCTAGATTAACAGTTCCACCAAGAAGTCCAAGAGAATTCTCTAAGAAAATTAAATGGCTTATGGAAAACTACGATTATGCAGTATCGTATATGGCATACCTCTATGGATATGCTGTTAGAACTCAATGGTTACGAATGGCGAGAAGACATCTTTCATTATATCTGGATTTGCTAAAAGGAAAATAAGTGAAGAT
Source organism: uncultured Desulfurococcales archaeon (assembly GCA_964467535.1). Lineage (GTDB taxonomy): Archaea > Thermoproteota > Thermoprotei_A > Sulfolobales > WANQ01 > CAYXRT01. Next base: position 11,445 of record CAYXRT010000004.1, on the reverse strand, counting down.
ATTCTCTAGCATAGTTTCCTATTCTAAAAAAGAGGGTATCTCTATTTAATCCCATTAACTGCCTCTGACGATTTTATTGAGTATAACATCTGGGTCCTTTAATGCATGACCTGTAGCGACTAAAACTACAACTTCATCTCTATTTATATAATCTTTAATATGATTAAGAGCTGCTATTGTAGTAGCACTTGCAGGTTCAACAGCTATACCCTCTAGTACTGCTAGAGTTTTTTGAGCTAACAGTATTTCTTCATCACTTACCGTTACAAAAGACCCATTGGATTCTCTTACAGCTCTAAGGGCTTTAGACCAGTTAATGGGCTTTCCAATTCTTATAGCAGTAGCTATTGTTTCTGGTTTATCAATAAACAATGGTTTATTAAGCCCTATACTCCATGCTTTAGCTAATGGTGCTGCCCCTTTAGCCTGGACTCCAATCATTCTTGGAAGCTTACTTATTAATCCAAGTTCATATAATTCTCTAAAGCCTTTCCATATAGCTGATATATTACCTGCATTACCTACAGGAACTACTACTACATCAGGTGCATCACCAAGTACATCAGCTAATTCAAATGCTAAAGTCTTTTGCCCTTCTAGTCTCCATGGATTAAAGGAGTTAAGCGGATAAATTGTGTATTGTTTAATAGCTTCTTCAAGAACCATCTTTAAGGCATCATCGAAGGAGCCTTCAACTTCAACTATTTCTGCACCATGAAGAAGTGCTTGAGCAAGCTTACCTTTTGCAACCTTACCTTTAGGTAAATAAATAAGGCATTTTATACCAGCTCTAGCGGCATAAGCAGCTGCAGATGCAGCAGTATTTCCCGTACTTGCAACCATGACCTTATTAACACCAATATTCTTAGCAATAGATATAGCTACTGTCATACCTCTATCCTTAAAACTACCAGTAGGATTACATCCTTCGAATTTAACGAAGACGTTAAACTCTATGTTAAGCTTCTTTGGTAATCTATATAACCTTATTAAAGGAGTACCTCCCTCACCTAAAGATATAATAGTAAAATTACTACATATAGGCAAAAGTTCACGATATCTCCAAACTCCCAATGGCCTTTTCCTGAACATGTTCCAAGAGATTTCAACCTCACTAAAATCAATAACTGCATCTAATAGACCTCTACATTTAGGACATGAGAATAACCATGGGTTTGTCTCATAAGTTTTCTTACAATTAACACATTTTAGAGAATAATATTTATTAAAGAACTTATTGATCTGAGCCATGTTTCCAAATTCATCACCTACCTAATAGGACATTATAGAACTAGTATAAAAAGTTATTTAACTAAAGAGAGTACTACAAAAAATCTAGTGACATATTTAATACATGTAGCACTAAGTACTACGTTATCAGATATCACTACTTTAAGTCTAGTATATAGAGGGTTTAGGAGTAATGGTTTAATAATTACACTTAAAGTACTTGTCTTGATAGGTGAGCGAATGCCATTACTTCCAGCACCAATCTTCGTTAAGGCGAAAACCCTTCCAGAGGCATGGGAAATTTCTATAGCAAAGCTTTGGAGCAGTGGAATTATAATTGAAACAGAATATAATCAGAGAAGCGTAGATGCACCAGCAATAATATTAATTGAAGAACCTCTATCGGAACCTAGAATTCATTTAAAGGGTATATTTGCTGGTAGCCCAAAGGGGTTATTTGAATATGTTGATGAAGTATTAGAAGGCATTCATGATCATCTAGTGGAAAAATTTGGCTATACATATCATGAAAGGTTATTTACATATAAAACACCATGTGGTGAAGTAATTAATCAAATTGAATACATTATTGAAAAGCTTAAGAAAGCACCATATTCTAGAAGAGCACAAGCAATCACATGGCAACCCTGGAAAGACATAAAGACCGAATATCCGCCATGCCTACAACGTCTATGGTTTAGAGTAGTTAATGGAAAATTAATACTACATGCACATAAAAGAAGCAACGATGCGCTAAAAGCTGCTTTTATGAACATGTATGCGTTTACAGAATTACAGAGGAGAATAGCTGATCAGCTAGGAGTAGAAGTAGGATATTATATGCATATAGTAGACTCTTACCACATATATGAAAGTGATTGGAAATGGGCAGAAAAATTTGTAGAACAAATCAAGAAAGGTATCAGTAAAAAATATTGGAAGAACACGATAGAGTTCAAGAGAATGGCCAAGATAATAGGAAAGTAATATAATCATAATAGAAAAGGAGAAAAGTTCTCGAGGGATACTCAGCATGCTAAGGATAGAAGGTAAAAGTAGTTATTTGGATAATGGGCAATAATTTATTTAGTTAAAAAATTAATTTTAGGATGTTAGCTCGCGTGGATGCGAGTTTATCCTACATTCCCATTCACTAATATAATATGCGTATCTTGAATCGCACCACATGAATAATAGCTCTCTATAGCTATTATTATTACCAACATTTATAGCATAAAGACCTTGACCTGAGATCGCGGCTGTCTCAGTTAATGGTGCATACTCATACAGTTGTCTTGATATTACTGAACCATCAGTTCCTAACTCTAATACATAGTACATGAAGTATCCATTCGATGCGTTATAGTACGAGACTGTAAATAATCTCCTTGTAGGATACATAAGAGCAAATCCTATATGATTAACAGTAAGTGTTATACCCGTAGTATCGTAGGTCCATGAAGCTGGAATACCATTACTATCAACAGACCACCCAATGTAGAGCTAGAGACTGTTGAGCGTATCCATTACCACATAATCTAATATACCATCACCGTTTAAATCTATGACTTCTATATTAGTGCCATCATCACACCATGAACCGTAGACGGGATACGGTCCTACCACGCAATTCCATTCAAATCCATCATCAATCCTATATATATTAAATAATACAATGTAATATGCTTGTGTCTCATTGGTAAAGGTAATTACTAGCTTGGCTCTAGTATCATCATCTATAGACCTTACTAAAGTTGCACCAACATCGCATACTTGTCCCGGGGTTTGAGCTAGTAACTTAAAAGCTCCTCTGGTAAGGGGGAATCCATGGTTATTTAAATTCCATAATGGCAGCCCCCATATATAGGTTACGTCATTAGTTGAGTCATATTCACCCCACACAAAGATAACATCAGGTCCTAAACCTCCGTCAATATCCATGGCTGCTATATCGCCTCCTACAATGGTGTAAACAGGGTAAAGGTCAAAACCGCCATAAATCACTGGATAAAGCCATTGTATGCCCGCTCTATCACCCCATTGCAAATCTCTTGTACCCCTAGTATTATAAGTGATGTCGTAGTCGCCATACATTACTTGCCTTTGATCTTCAGTAACAGTAGAAAAATTCCTGATATCCCCTAGACCTAGCGTGTGACCAAACTCATGTAAGGCAACAAATGTGAAGTTATAATTGAGCCAATCAGTTTGGGTATTGAATGCAATATCGAACTCGGTGAGCTCATAGATTGCATCTGCTCTTCTTATATCGTTGCACGTAAGTGTTACTGCAAGCACAATACCAGATCCTATGTTTAGAAATCCTATGACATTGGCATGATCTTCTACAAGGGGTTCGTATGTTGTTGTATTTCCTAAATATCTCAGAACAGGCATATTAGAGGATGGTTCATTCTCCCAGACGGCTGTAGCCTCACTTAATTCCGTGACTAAATCTGTGTTATGAAGTGAAAGCCATGTCTGTAACGATTGTGGAAGATTTGAGGGATTAAGCCACCAATCTACTGTTGTAATGTACCATTTTGCCGAAACGTTTCGATAGTGTAGTTCATCGTTTTCTACAGCAACCGTAATATAACCATATGGGGGTGAAACGCTTATTTGAGCATATAGTAGTGTTACGGCTGAATATAAAATTACAGCAACTATTATGAGCAATACTAACGGGTATAATTTTGAATATAATTTGAGCCTGCTTGCCATATTATTCACCTGTAACCTCTAGTGCTATTATTACATGGTACTTCCCATTATATGAGCATAATCCTATAATGTAGACTCCGGGTTTGAACTCATAATCTATTCCTAGGATTCTCCTTTTCAAGAATTTCATTAAGTCAGTTCTCATGGTGAAATCAAGTACCCCCGAAGAACAATACTTTTCGCCAGGTTCCAGCTTGGCAACAATGAATTTCTCAGGATCCTTTGCAAACATGTATTGAGCTAACGTGTTTATCTCCTTCCCATCTGGCGTCTTTACGTTGCATCCTCCAAATAGTATATCCGCTAATGTTACTTCAAGAACTTCATTACCCTTATTTACAATGTAGATTTCTATAGGCAGTTCTTCATTAGGTTTGATAATCCACTTGTTCTTAAGATTCCTAAACTCAAGATTAGGCGATATCCTTAATATTCCATAGCCTTTCCTAAGGGCTTCTTTAATCTTCTTATAATCCCAATCAAAGCTTACGACAAATTCGAGATAATATGCAGGTACCTGTATTTTCAGTTTCCTATTACCCTTAACAATTTCTACCTCCTTTTTCAGCTCACTTGCAAGGTGTACTTCAATTCTAAGCGGATGAGGTATTTTACTTAGATTAACTTCGTAGATAGGTACCTTACTTGCTGAGGGAATAATTCCTTTCCACTTGAATTCTTGTGGAAGGAGTGGAAATGTTTGATATAAGACCCTCCACTTAGTATCGACGAAGATCTCTTTATCGAGATCATTTATAGCATATATTATTAACTTGTTTCCCCTTATCTCCAAATCCATATTCCTTGAACTAAGTATTTTAGTTGAAGAGACTTTGAGGAAGTAATATGTGCCAACTTTACTGTACCTTCTGTTTTCAGTGATGCTTATTAAGGGGTATGTCCATGTTAAGATTCCTATACATGTTAATGTAATTAATATTATTACCATTATAATTAATGCTTTATGTACCCTTAACCCATGCTAAAGGATTCTCAGATAGAGAATTTAAAGGTTATGTACATGGTATGCCCAGGCTGATTTGTGAGCTGATATAGAGCTGTGATTAAAATAGCTAAATAGTCATTGCTATTCGTAACCATTATATAATGGTACTGGTGGCATAATGTTTATTTTGGTATTTCTCTAGTTTTACGTCTCATATCCTTAAGATGCAAATGTATGCTACTTGGCATATGCTTCAATACTTTTAACTAGTAAATATAGGCATTTATTGACGGGTGTAGGTATGTTGAATCTTTCTCCCAACTTCACTATAGCTCCATTTATAAAATCTATTTCAGTTCTCTTACCCTTCATGATATCTTGTAGCATTGACGATATATTCTCACCTGTTTTTTCTGCAACTTTAAGGACTGTGCCTATTACATTTTCATAATGTAGGTTGACTCCTCTAGCTTTAGCTACCGCTATTACCTCATTTACTAAGCCTTCAGCAAGTTTACGTAAGTAACTACATTCAACTATAGCCTTATTTTTTACTCTAAGGATAGCTGTAATTGGATTTATTACAGCATTCACTGCTAACTTTAGGAATATAAGTTCATGGATATTTTCTACAAATTTTGCTGGTAAGCCTGAAATATTAATTACTTCTGCAAGCCTTTTAGCATACTCAATGCTTCTTGGACCATAAACTCCTCCAACAAATGTTTCTCCAAACCCTGCATGAACTACAGTACCTGGAGATTCAATATATGCACCATTATTGGTTAATATACGAACAATATTTTCATTACCTAAAACCTCTCTAGCTATATCTTCATTACCATAACCATTCTGTAGCAGTGCATAACACTTTCCTCTTATATTATACTTTACTAATTCTTCTAGGACACTTCTAGTATCATAGGCTTTAACACTTATAATAATGAAATCAAAGCTTTTGCCTTCAAAATCCTTAAAGCTATCTGAAACAGCTTTCAACTTAGCTTTTCTCTTTTCACCACTATGCAATATCTTTACCATTAAAAATCCTTGACCCCTTATTTTATTAATATGCCACGGTCTTCCTACAGCATACACATTAAATGAATTAGACAGGTAACCTGCAAATAGGGAGCCTATAGAGCCCATTCCAGCTATTAATATATTCACTTTTATTCCCTTAGGTAACCTTCTCCCATTTGTATAGATCAATTACTTTAGCAAGTGTTGATCCTCGCTTTATTTCTTCTCTTATTCTATCCTCCTTTTCCTTAACATCAAGAGCTCTATTAGCAACTTCCCTAGCAATTTCCTTGGGTATAACTATAATTCCTTCATCTTCAGCTACGATGTAGTCTCCTGGCTTAATTTTAACGCCATCTATCTCTATTGGTACGTTTATTTCTCCAAATCCTTTTGGTTCACCAGCTCTAGCACAGAAATGCTTAGCGAAGACTGGAAGACCGATCTCTCTTATATCTTTGATGTCTCTAACCCCTCCATTGATTATAACTCCTGCAACTTTCTTATTCTTAGCACTCCATGTTGCTAATTCACCCCAGACAGCGGTTTCTTCACCACTAGCATCGATAACAATAACGTGGTTCTCAGATGCTAAGTCTAATGCTTCTACAGGTTTAGCCCAATCACCTGGATATGTTCTAACTGTAAGTGCTATACCAACAATCTTACTTCCTGGGATTACAGGTTTAAAGCCCGTTAATACACGAGCTCTATGCATCGCATCACTTATATTTGGAACTGATACTGTTCGAAGTATTTCAAGAATTTCTTCTTCGGTCTTAGCTTTCCTTCCCTTCTTAGCCTTGATGGAGATTCTCTTAATCATCGCTTCTTTAATTAGCCTAGCAGCTTCTGTAGCGTTTTCAGCCTTAGTGATAGCACCACCAACTATAACTATATCAGCTCCCTTCTCAACAGCAATACCTGCAGTTTCACTCGTAATACCACCAGCTATTGCTAAAGGTACACTTACCTTACCTCGAATTTCCTCTAAGAGCTTTAATGGATCCATACCCTTCATTTGCTGATCAATACCTACATGAACACATATTATATCAACTCCTAGCTTCTCCAACTCTATTGCCCTCTTAACAGGATCAGGAACATTAATTATATCAACCATAATGTAACCGCCATAATTTCTTGCAGCTTCAACAGCTTCCCTTATAGTACTATCATCGCTTGCCCCTAATACTATGGCTATATTAGCTCCAGCCTTAAATGCCATTTCAACTTCAAGTCTACCAGTATCCATAGTCTTCATATCAGCAACTATAACACGATCCTTGAACCTCTTCCTAATCTCCCTAACAGCACGCATACCCTCACTCTTTATAAGAGGAGTACCTACCTCAATCCAATCAACACCTCCAGCTAAAGCTTCTTCAGCAACCTTAATAGCACGATCAAGCTCCGTGAAGTCTAATGCAAGCTGTAGTATGGGTTCCTTACCTATCTTTAACTCAACCATTTTCCTAAAACCCCAAGTACTACTACTTCATGAATATATGTAATAACTACGCTTATTAAATATAATTCATAAGAACTCATGAAATTCCACTTCCATGATTAATGTAATCTATACATTATAGTATATAGACTAAGCTTAAATACATGTTATGGTGATGATATTATCATATTCTTCAATGGCAACTATACGACACTATCATTACTATGAGTGAAAACATGTCATGACAATATTAGAGTAAATACCTATATCTATTCCCCTCGTTTAATTAGAAATCGAAATCTTTCCTCCAGCGCCTTTAACTTCAATGATAATCGTTGTAGAGGGTTTCGATCTATTACTACTTTACCGGAAAGCATTACATTGTTGATTATATAGTCTGGTGCGTGATTTAATACTATAATATCCACGGGCATGCCTATATGTTTACTTATTTTCTTAGCCAGTTCCTCAGCATAACCATAATCATTAATTATGTCATCTGGAGGTGAGAGGTATATTGCTACATCAACATCTCTAGTATATTCCTTCCTCAATACCCCGCCAAAAATCATAACGAATACAATTCTCTCTTCATGATATAATTCGTCAACAATAGTCTTCGCTACCTTCTCTACAAAGTCTTTAGGTACTTTAAAGAGTTTCTTCCCTTTAAGTAATGAGTTTTCTAATGGCATTTATAGTCCTCCTTATACATTCAATACCACTACCTTTAGCTTCTTCTATAATATGAAGGTCGTCGATTACCCAATATCTATGGACTATTAAATTACGTAGCTTAGCTCAATTGCTTTAACTTTAATCCGGTCTTTTCATTTACTACATTAACTTTAGATAAAAGGGATAAGGCTTCAACGTAACTCTCAATAGGACGCCCCACTTTCTCTGCTATTTTTAAGGATATTATAGCTAAGGATTCTACAATCTGAACTATAGCATACCTCATCGCATACCTGTCCTTTAAGTCCAAGACATCCCTTGATACAACGTCCTCTAGGACTTTTAATGCCTCTTCAGCTTCAACCAATAATCTTAACATCATCCTTTTATCCTCAACGCTGAGCTTAATGGTTGACATTAATGTCCTCCTCTAAGTACATGAGATACCAGAAATACCATATAATTTTTGTTTAATAAAAATAGATGTTTATTAAGAAAGATTAAGCTATAGTCTTAGTTAACTTGTATCGAATACTATAAAGTTATATCCTTCAGCTATATAACCTGCTGTGTTCAGGTCGGTAGAGTCTGCAACAAGACCTTCTGAATCTATTACAGCGCCATCGAGAGATAGAGGAGCAGCTCCATAAAATTCAACTACTAGTGCTGAATAAAGCATAACGTATTCAGGTTCTTCACTAAATTCTACATAACCGTAAATATGAGCATCTTTATCATCATTTACATTTCGTGTATCATCGGTTAAATCTTTCGGTATAGGCCATGTAGCATTAATAGCCCATGCAGATATTTCAAGCGCATAGGATCCATATGTAGTAACTACTCTTGCTATTTTTATAGCAAGACCTATCTTACCTGGAGGAAGAGGTTCAGGTATGAAGTCTAAAACATCGCTTATAAGGTCCATAATATCAGATGCTAAGAGCAGGTTTGATATAATGCTATATTTCTCTTCCTCGCCTACATATGTAGGGGCATTTCCACTATCGCCTTTATCATTCCATTGAAGGAAAGTATCATACTTCATAAGGTAATCAATATTGCTGCTTATATTCAGCAACAATAAGTCATGATCTGCCCTCCTAATAGCCTTATCAGTTAAACCTACTACATTTGTCATAAACTCTAAACGTATAGTACTAGTACTTGAATCGTATATAATCTTTGTTAAGAAGGTTGCAATATTAGCTATAAACATCCAATACTGATCAGTCTTATCAGAATCATAACCTGCTGAATAACCCATATGAACATAATCTATGAGAACTGTTACTGGCTCTGAAGATCTACTAGCATCTATCTTAATACCGACCCATACATTATCAGCTGTACTATCAATGTAAGTATAAGTATATATAAAACTCCAATTACCTTTGACAAGTTCCGTTTCAACTACTAATTCGCTCGTATAGATAGGATCACCTAAACGCTTCCAATAACCATTAATAATAATCATATAACTCACCCTTTGACCTTTAACTTCAAGATCCCCTACAATCTTCCTCGATAATGCTCTAAATGTTAGCTCAATAGCTTCTCCTGGAATTATCTTGACCTTATGCTCATCATCGGATACTAAGTAATGGAGTACATTAACTATTGAATCATTAGAAGTTACATGATATGCCTCAATAAGTGATAAGGATATTTCAGTTATTCTTTTATCTTCACTAAAATCTAATGCTATGAAGTCTATCTTATGTCTTTCAGTTGATATAATCCTAACCTTATACTCACCCTCAACATCAGGTAGACAATTACTTAAGTCAACTATATGAGTATACCATTTAATTCTAGGGTGAATTTCAGCAACATCAGTCCATCCCTCATTTGTTAGTATTTGAACTTTTAATGAAAGCTTTTCATCTTGATCAGCTCTAAACACTAATTTAACACTTTCATGTAGGCCTAGATCTTCTCTATCACCAGAGTATACTATCATGTAGTCTCCTGGTAGTAGTTCAATATTTAGGAAGTCCTTTCTTGAAACTTTATCAACAGGATTAAAGTTTATACTTGAAGGCAAACGACTTAATATAACTGTTCTTGGTAATATTAGTTCTTGAGGTTTATACGTTCTAACATTATTGTACTGGTCTAATGCTATTTCTGTATCGTTAGGATGTATTATTGCTTTTAATTTAACCATATCAATATAATCCTCTTCGGTCTCCTCTTCCTTGATCATAAGGTTTATTTTATCTTCATCGCTTATACTTGGCTTTACTTGTAGTATATAATAATCATATGTGTCATTAGAAACTCTAAATGGTATTAAATTATTATCGGCAATGTATTCTTTACCATTCCATACGTATAACCATGGACAACCACCACTAGGTGTTGAGTACATGATATAACCTGTAGCATTAACATCATTTCCTTCAACAAGCTTTACAGCTGCAACAACACCAATATACTTACCCCTAACAATATCAAGAACTGATGCATCAAGCTGAGTATAAATATAAGTAACACCAGTAATACCACTAACAACCATTGTCCAGTTACCATGATACTTGTCTTGTGATAATCCTTTATTACCTGCACCGTCGATTACCCAGAAATCTAAGTCATCTGAACTTTCAAAGTCTCCTCGGATGAGATTAATACCATCAAAACCAAACATATCATTAGTTACAGTAATAGTCTCAACAACACCTAAGCTTATAGTTAATGGAACGACCATATTCAAGAATAATATGATTAATAATATGATGGTGAAGAGCCTATTCAAAGACTCTCACCGTTACTTTTTTTCACGGAGCTATTAAACTTTATGGGAGTAGATGTGGTAGTTCCAATGCCTAGAACCCGTACATACTATGTCCTTGAATTTATAGCAGCTTCGGTGATTGTATTTCTTCTCCTCGTTATCCTTCTAGTAATGTATCCTAGTGAAAGTGAAGAAAAAGATCCTGTTTTAAAAGTTTACGATAAGGTCTTAAGCCTATGGATTGATCAATTAAAACACGTATCGCATGAAGAGCTATTGGCTATCAAAATGGGCTTGACCTATGCGACAGGGGAGGAGCATTTCAAAATAGCGGAAAAGATGCGAGGTAAGGTTTTACCAGAAAATGAGTATCGTTTGTGTGCATCCTTCATCTTCTTTATGGTTAAACCTTCAAAGAAGCTAATCATTCCTAGTAATCATGCTTTTTGGCTTAAAGCTATTAGACTTGCTAAAGAATTCTACATTGATGCTCATAGTAGACGTATTAGGGAGGGTAAGGTTTCAGGTGAAGTAGCAATACCACTAATGTACTATAAAACAGGTGATAGGTTTAAAATGATATATGTCTGGAGTTCTTCGAGTCTAGCTTCATATCCTGGCTATGTGAAGTTTATGTATCATGACCTTAAATACAAC